>DAOTUH010000470.1:0-7119 GCA_034437255.1 Anaerolineae bacterium | reverse complement strand
CTGATCCTGGGCACCCAGTTGCCCAAGGCCGATGTCATCGACTCGCATATCAAGGTGAACTGCCCGACCACCATCGCGTTCCGCACGCGCTCCGGCGCCGAGAGCCGCGTGATCTTAGATCAAGGAGGCCCTGAGCGGCACCTGAGCCTCCGCGAGGTGCGGGTGACGACGCAGCCGGTAGCGGCGCTCTTTGCCTACCTGCTCACCGACGCCGGGGAGTTCGTCGCGGGGCGCCGGGCCGACTTTGCCCAGGAGGTAGGCGTGATCTCCATCGGCATGTCCACGGTGGAAATGCTGGTGGTGAAAGCGGGGCGGCCCATTCCGCGTTTTACCCACGCGGAAAACGCCGGGGTGCGGCGTTTGCTGGAGCTGCTCGATCCCCGAGGGCACTACTCGCGGGGCGAGATGGATGATCGGCTCCGTGCCGGAGACTTCAACGGGCAGTTGGACGACGTACTGAACGTGTGGGGCAGTGAGATCACGGGGCTCATTGAACAGCACTGGGAGAGCGGCGGGCAGACCTGGGAACGTTTTGCCAGCGTCGTTGTCGTGGGCGGCGGGGCCTACCTGCTGCGTCACCGGCTAACCCGCAAATTCGCGGGGAAAGCGTACATCCCTGACGAGCCGGTGTTGGCTATCGCGCAGGGCCTGTGGCGCATGGCCGTGAAACACGAGATCCCTCTGGCGAAACGGCGGGCTCGGCGGCGGGCATAGAGCAAGAGGAACGCATGGCTGACAATCACAGAGGCCCAGGACGCCCACCGCACGACGAAGAAACGATCTATGTGCAGATCAAACTGTCGTTACGGCCTGGGCGTGACGCTGACTTGATTGACTTCTTCAATTCACTACCTCACGGCAGCCGGGCCACGGCCGTGATGGCAGCCATGCGTTCCGGGAATCTGAGTGCTGCGGCAGACCCTGATTACGTCAGCGACGCGGACATGACCGATGCGTTGGACGCCCTGCTGAGGTAGGAATTTCTTGCTACCAAAAATCCAACCCTGGAATTAGTTGCTACCAAAAATGCTATGAAGAAAACGACGCCCCACCGCTTCATTCGCTGGATAGTCGCCCTCATGGGCGGTGATCCAAATCAGATGCCCATCCCGCCGTTGCGCAGGCCCCTCGACATCACCGTGCAGCGGCAGGGCGATACCCACGTCGCCATCATCAAACCGCAGGGTAACGGCACGCAGCCAGGCGGGGTGGCCTACACCAACGTGGTCTACCTGATCGGCGAGGTGGCAGACGCAGTCGCGGGGAAAGCAGAGATTGAACTGGTGACCGCTGGCAGTACCAAGAGCGTGCGGGTCTGTGCCGTACCGCAGCTGCGGGAGCTGCTCGGCGCCCTACAAGAAGGAGATTTGGTGGTTCTGATTGGAGAAGTCGATGGCCCTTGTGTCCGCGCAACGCGCCTGTACCGGCTCAATCGCGAGCGGCGCAAGAGGCTGTATGAATAGTGCATTCACCGGGGCGACGGGGGCAGCGGCGCTGATAGTGCCCTCTATCTGGCTCGGGCGGGTTCCCATGCTCGCCGAAACACCTTTCCTGTTCCCGTCTTCCCGGTGAGGGCACTAGGCTTAGGTTCACCGCGACCGTACGGTTCGATGAGACACACCGCAGTCCGCGCTGCGCCGTTGAGTAGAGCGAGGGAGATCCCTGGCGACATTCAACGTCAATGGGGGGCCAAGGCGTGCCGCCGTGGGGTGGGGGGCAGGTGACATGCCGCTACCGTGGGTAGCCGCGACGTGCAGAACTGAGCTTAGCACGAAAGGAGTGGCGGGGTGAGCAGCCGCAAGGGCTGGAAAGGGGTTAGACATGGGAAGACGTAAGAAACAGCATGACCGCTTAGCATTTGGGGCGACACCGTGGTGGCTCTATGAGTTGCTGGAAGCAGGCTACCTCAACATGACAGAATTCGTGGTGTGGAGCATCATCCGGGGGTACGTCAAGGATGAGATTCCCGGGGTATTTAGTCCATCGCCCATTGACTTGAGCAATCGGGAGATTGCCCGGGGGACCACGCTAACCACGGATCGTGTCCGGGTGGTGTTGAAAGACCTCGAAGACCGGGGCTACCTGCAGCGTATCACGGGCGAAGACCTGCGCGAGCTGGGGCTAGGTGGCAACCGGTGGCTGTTACTGCTGGCGCCCCAGGGCATCCCGCAACGAGTGCCCCTGGAGGATTTCCCCCTTGAAATAGCAGGGGGTAATTTAGCGGGGGGGAAAATAGCGGGGGGTTTGAACAACAACACTAGTTCTAGCTCTTCTGAGGCTAGAAAAACGTCTAGAGACTCTGCTAGCGAGGTTGATGTTGTTGTTGAATCTAGAGCTGGGGAAGGGGGTACGGGGGAAGGGGCAAATAACCCCCTTGAAATAGCAGGGGGTTATTTAGCAGGGGGGAAAATAGCGGGGGGTAATTCTGCGGGGGGGTCTGACAAGGGGGAAAACCGCCGGAAAGACGTGGCGGAACTCCTCAAAGAGCTGCACGTCTTCCCCCGGGCGAACTTCCACATCGCGGACAAGATGCTGGCAGACGCGCAGTTCAGCCCGCTCCAAGGGGCCGCCTTGCTATCCGAGGTGCGCGCCACGTTCTTCCGCGTTTTCAACCAGGAGCGCACCCACGCGAAAAGCGACGCTGAGGCCATGCGCTTCACGGTCAACCGGCTGAAGGCGGGTGACTGGGGGGCAGGCTTTGCCACCGTCCTGGCGGAGGCCGATAGGCGTAAGCGAGATCGGGACGTGGAGTTGTATGCCAGCCGGGCCCCCTTACCCGAAAAACCGCGCCAGCCTTGGGAAGACTCCCCGTATCCCCAGGCAGCACGGGTGCAGCCGCTCTGGCAGGATACGTTGGGGGAGGCGAAACTCCAGCTGACGCGCGCCACGTTCGACCTGTGGCTACGTGACAGCGTGGCGCTGGGGATCAACAGCGATGGCCAGACGTTGGTTGTCCGCGTTAAGAACTATCAGGCTGTGGAGTGGCTGACCGGGAAGCTGTACGATGTCATTCACCGGTCCCTGGTGACGAACCTGACAGATGGTGAGGGGGACGCGTATGGCCTGGAGGTGAGCCCCGCTACGCTGGGGGTGCGCTTCGTGACCGGCGAGATGCTCGAGAATGAGGGCGAGAATGAGGGAGTGGATGCGGCCTAGAGGGGGCGTTGGACTTCCAAGAAATCTAGGTGTAGGCTTGAATTCTTTGAACACCTATACCTCGCATTTCTTGCCGCCACCGTGGTCAACCGTCGGCAATCCCGGGGCTGTGCTAGTACAGGGGGTGCTTGGGGATACCCCCTCCGGACAATATAGCAATGCGCAATCATGGGGTTGCTCCCCCTGTATGGCCCTGGTACCCCCTGTATTTTGCGTTGCTTTTGCCCATGCTTGCGTATTGCTGAACAAAAAATGTGAAACAAGGCGTTACGGGGGTCTCGTCGTAGCACGCGCAGGAAATTAAGGTCGGGGTTAAATAAAGTTAAACATGGACTTAAACAACGGAATGTACCGCTCATTAGGGTGGGGCCTGCTCACCCACGCGCGGCGGGGTGAGGCACAGGAATGCCCATCGACCTGAGCCGCTATCCGAAGAACTGGCGCGCCATCGCCCGGCAGGTGAAAGACGCGGCCGGGTGGCGCTGCGAACAATGCGGGCACGTCCACGAGCCAGCGGCGGGGTACAGTCTCACGGTGCATCACATTGACGGCGATCCGCGCAACAGTTGCAGTTGGAACCTGGTGGCGCTATGTCAACGCTGTCATCTCAGTCTGCACCAGCGGCAACTAGTGGGGCAGTACTGGTTCGACTTTGCGAAACCGGCGTGGTTACGGCGGCGCGAGAGAGAAGCCGGGCAATCGGCGGCGCTGGTGCAATACCGAGAGCACCCGGCCGATGCGGTGGTTTTTCGGTTTGCTGGGTCTCTGGTAGACGAGCCATCGCTGGTCACGCCGGAAGTCCTGGAGCACATTGCGTCGGGAGATCTGCCCGTAAGTGGGATTGCCGACGCCAGATGCACCACGTTGACCGAACTCCTGCAGACATTCTACGCCGATCGGCAGTGAGCCACGAGGCTAGGGCGGCGTACAGCAACGGGGAGAAGCCGCGGCCCTAACCTGCTGATAGGGGGCTCGAAGATCATCTACGCACTCCAGGCATCACGTGAGGCGGGAGACAGCGCGGCATCCGTCGGCCGGGAGCCGTGTCGTTACCGGGAGATATGACGAGGGTAGGGTGCTGGCGCCGACGCAGCAGGCACCGCCGTGGCTGGAGTGTACCAGGTGCTCCGCTGTCGGCAGGGCGAAACGGCACACCAGGACGGGATGCCGTGAGGAGAGAGCTATGACCCGTGCGGAACCGAGCGACGGCGTCTCAGGACGGTATGTCGGGCAGTCTTGCCCGCCACCGGCCACGGTCGCTTGCCACGTCACTCTGGGATGCTCAGTCGGCAGAGCGCCATGCCGAACGTAGGAGGACACGTCGTGAGAAGCAAGGCATCCGGACAGCGAAGGAGATATGTCGTAGCAGAGAGATACGACGGCTTGTCACGCTCAGGGTGCCGCTGCGGTAGAGAGAAGAGACAAGCCGGAGCGCGGAGACGGAATAAAAAGTGAAAAGGAGCCTGCCACAGCTCCTTTTCAAAACGGGCGTGTTCCCCCTTCGACGCTCCATCACACAACTCAATGTGCAACTGGCTCTTGACAAGCGGGCCTGACCCGTCACAGTCTAACACAAGGAGGAACGATGCGCAACTGGATATGGGGTATCGTAGCTGCAGTGGTGATCTTGGTCCCGCCGGGCGTGGGGTATCTCACCGCCCCCTGTGATCCGCTTACGGAGAGACCGTGGCCGCTCTCTCCCTATCGGCTGCGGCAACAGCGCTTCTTTGCACAGAGCACCGCGCTGTTAGCAGACCTGGAGACGCTCTCGGCGGAGATCCATGCGATCGCCCGGCAAGCGGAGCCTACCGGGATGTCCGAGGCGTTTCGGCGTGCGGGACGCGTCTCCGATCTGGCCGTGCGCCTGGATCAGGTGGCGATTCCTGAAGCGCCCCCCACCTATCAACTGCTGGGCGAACGTCTGGGACAAGTACGCGACACCTACGCCTTGGCGACCGAGGACCTGCTCACGTATCTGGGCAATCACAACCGGGCCAAGCAGGAAGCAGCCAGGGAGGCTTTGGCCCTGGCGGACAACGTACGGGTAGAACTGCAGGCGGCGCTAGCCGGATTGCAGTACCCGCGTTGCAAAGCGGTGTGGCGCCATGACTAAGACCGCCAAAGAGCAACTCCGTTTTGAGTACGAGGCGCGAGAGACGCTGCTGCGCAAGCAACTGAACCGCACCACCGAACGGCACGCTCGCTGCGCCCAGCGCCTGGCGTTGGCCCGCAAGATCATCGAGTGGTTCCTGCAGCTCAACTTCCCGGTGTTACACGGGCAGGCGAAGGCTCAGGGCATGGACGTGTTTGAGGAGGCCGACAAGATCAGGCGCCACCTGCAAGTGGGCCGGGATCTCGCGGAGACGTTCCGGCGGGACAAGAGCACTACCCCTGCGGAGCAGACGGCATCGGACGCCACCGACTATGCGGGTCTCTCGCCCACCCTGACGAGCGAAGCGGCGATCACGGCCCTGCGCATCCTGGGGAAGACCGCCGACTACGACGTGGCGACGTTGCGGTGGGCCAGAGCGCTGGATGTACCGGACGTACCGGCGTTGAAGGCCCATGATCTGGAGCGCATGCAGGTGTTACGGGATGCCTTTACAGACCTTATCGCCGGTGAAGAACTGAAACCGCTCGTGAATAAAGTCTACGTAGAAACTCCGGGCAATCTGGCTAAGGTGCAAGCGCAGTATCTAGTCTATCTCACCGACGCCGGGGTGCACGAGTACCAGATCCGCTTCGGTGGCCAACCGATGCGCGAAGTCGCGCCCGTCAGCGATGAGGCGCGCGAGGGGGAGGACGTTGCCCACGCCTTCATCCGACCGCAGACCTACCCGTCAGAAGAGTGCTGGTGGTGGACGCGGGCTATCAAGGCCCTGATCGAGCTGGGGAATCGGGCGGAGCAAGCGCCGTTTAGCTACACGGTCTACGATCCAGTCTGTGGTCCTTTTCCGGCGGAGTTCAAGAGGCGCTATCCGACGGGGCGCCGCAACGACAAGGGCAGCGAACCGGATCTCATCGTGGTCATGGAACCCCGGGGCGGGACCACCGTGCGGGTGGTCATCGAGGTGGAGCGGGCGAAGTACACGCCCACCCGGTTGAAGTCCAAGATCTGGAAGAATGTCGGCAACTACATGGCAGCGGGGTTTGATGGCGTCTACTACCTGGCGCCCAGTCGGCCCTTTGCCAAGAAACTGCGCACGGCGGTGAACAAGGTCAAGGAAGATGCCGAAAAAACGCCCGACGCCATACCGCCGAGCATCTTGGCCGTGTTCCGGGGGGCGAAGCTGGTAAATGCCTGGTTACCTTCGCCATCCCAGGTCGACAGGTGGGGGCAGACGCCACCGGACCGGTATGCACAGATGGCTCCGGTTTTTCACTACTACAAACACAAAGGAAGATGAGGATGGCTCAAGTTGGAGAGTGGTTGACGCGCCTGGGATTGTTATGGCTGGATGGGGTCATTGTTATTGGGGTAGCGATGATCCAGGCCGGACCGTTTATCTTGGCCGGGGGTGGCGTGGTGGTGCTTACCTGGTTCCTGACAGAGCGGGATCAGCGTCGTGATGAGCAGGAAGGACGGCGGCACGGTGACGCGATGACCAATGCCGAACCACAGCAGCCTTTCACGGTGCGCTGAGTTTTCGGGAACCCTCGCTTCAATGAGACAGTGGTGTTGGACTATCTTTGATGCTGAGTTCTCAATCTTCGGAGAGCAGCTGCTCGATTTCGGCCAGCAGCACGGGCAGATTGGGTTGCGTGAACGAAAGCTCCGGCGCGGGCACGCGATGATGTTTGATGTCGGGCGGGATATGTTTGTGATGGGGATGGGTCGCGGCTAACGCGGGGTCATCAGGATGCTCTTGCGGATCATACCACCAGAGTCGCTCAGCACCCTGACGTAGTTCATAGCTATAGCGCTGAATAGTGTGGGTGGATAGATCTAGCAACTCCCAAACT
>DAOTUH010000469.1:0-2822 GCA_034437255.1 Anaerolineae bacterium | reverse complement strand
GGTCACACCTGAAGCTGATTTGGACTGATTGCTCATTTGCGACTCGAGCTTAAATGATAGCCAATGTCATCGATCTGCGTGCTGAAAGTGCTACGCGGACGACACTTGCTATCTGGATTGACGTCGGCGGCGCGCAGCCGGGGCTTGGCTACGCCCACGGCTGCGCCCTGAGGGCTTGCCTTAGGGGCGCGAGTGGTTCGATGCGGACGTGGAGGCGCAATATCTCCGCGCCCGGTGGTATGCACCTGCCGATGCCATCTTTGTCAGTCGTGATCCAATTGAAAGTGAACCGCCTTACCAGTACGTACATGGGGATCCAATCAACGGAACTGATCCATCAGGATACATTGTCAACCCATTTGAAGTCGGTACAAGTTACTTCTACTCTTGCAAATGTGGGTGGATAGACAAAGCGCATGCGGGATCAAAAGTAGGGTTTATTGAGGCTGTCAAAGAAGTTCGTTTTTCACCACAGGAGTGGGATATTGTTGATATGCAACGATATCAGAACCGTGCTGCCTCTCCTTTTACAACGTTCGCCAGCTTTAGAGTGCGCAGAGAAGGAGTGATGGGAAGACGTAGTCGGAATGAGGTGGCATTGGGAATCTTCATTGCCTGGGAAAATTTCTTCGAACAGGAAGGACAAGGTGCTGATCCACTGGCTGGCCCGATATCCACCTTCTCGGAAGAAGACCTGGTTTCTGACCTGATTGGTTTTCATGTGGGTCGGAGACAAGTTGACTATGGAGAAGATGAAAACATTGCATTTGAACATTTTATGGATGCTTGTGATGTCGTTGGTTACGATTATTATAAAGCAGGCAAGAGAGGTAACAGAGCCAGTAAGGAGGTGTTCAAGTCTATCCAAGCGACAATCTATAGCGAGTATCTAAGGGAAAATGGATCGAATCCGTTCGGGAAACACCACTTGTGGGGTTGCCGTCCCTCACGCAGATGGAGCGGTGAGGTTTCGGTGACCCAAGGCTCTAGTATCGAGTCTAATCCCAATATTTCTCCTTTGCTTTCCGATCTATATTGTTGCTCCTACACTTTCTCATGTGATAAACAGCAAGAACACTTGCCTGCCGAGCTGATATCGGTGACGCCTCAATTCCCTGGTAGGAACTGGATCTGGGAGAGCGGGAGGTTGGAACAGAAAAACCAGATTGTAGACCAGATTTGCCTTCCAGGAGCCGGTTGTATTCCCGTCTTCGGCACCAGAGTAACAAACTTCGATGCCCATAGATTGAATGACCGTCCATTGAACTGGGCACCTACTGGTCAATAGCCAAGACACTGGCTTTACCCCAACAAGACAAAAGACAGGAATCATAGGCATGATTAAGAGACGCTGGTTCAGAATGATGAGTGGGTTAGGGATCCTGTCTGTCTCGCTGGCTTGTCTCGCTCCGCTCACCGGACCGGCGCCTCCACCTCAGGAGGAAGACTGGCCCAGTTGGGCACCAGACAGCCAGCGACTAGTCTATGAGTGCTATCGCGATGGTCCTACACACCATGATGACTGGCTTGACCTGGAGGGCCCTTACCAATCCTACTATACTGAGGAAGCGGCCGACCTCTGTATCAGTGATATTGATGGACGTAATCAAGTCCACCTGGTTGATGATTCCGGAGGGAACTGGCATCCTAGCTGGTCGCCCGATGGCTCGCACATCGCATATCTGCGGGATGATGGCATTTACTGGATTACTCCTGAGGGAAAGCATCGACGTCAACGGGTCCCGATGGACTATAGCCGCATGAGGATGAGTTGGTTGAGTATGGATAAAGGTATTGTGAAGTGGTCGCCGGATGGTGAGCTATTGCTCTTTTCGGGCTGCTTGGATCACCAGGATCACGATGTATACGTCGTCGACGTCGATATAGGAGTGATGAAGAATCTGACCCCGAATAGTCGCGCGCACGATTTTTCCCCTATGTGGACCTTGGATGGTTCAAAGATTGTCTTCTTGTCTACCCCTTCATCAGAAACCTATGGTTGCGGTCCAGGCGAGGACGCTCTTCCGCAAATGAACGTCATAAATAGCGGCGGCAGCGAAGAGAGAATTGTCTATGATCCGGAATTCTATTATCCTTACTGGCAGGTATCGGTATCAAACAGTGGCCAGATTGCCTTCGTCACAGATATGTCTTCACGAACTCAGGACGAGTATTTCTCCGACGATTATGGTGATTTATATGTAGTAGATGTCATAGATGGGGAATTGAGTAAGATGCTCGCTGCGGTAGATTATGGAGGGCGTATCTCGTTGCCCACCTGGTCACCAAATGGAGAATACATGGCGTACAAGGGCTTTACATCCAGCTTCGTTATACTCAATGTGATGACAGGTGAAGTGATCGAACCTCAACAACATCTGTCTATTAATCCCAGGTTTGTCTGGTCGCCCGATAGTAAAAGAATTGCTGTGACGGTTTCAAAGAGGCAAGATTTCGCGATAGACTCGGAAGAGCACATTCAGATCTTCGACATCCAGAGCAAGACGTTCTCCCCATTGATTCAGGAGAACAGTTCTCCCTGAAGAGTCAACCATCCTCGACACCGCGTAAGCCTTGCTTACGGTGGCTCGCTCCGCCAAGCGACGGACGTCCAAGGCGCGGTGACCGCCGCCCGCGAGTGGACGCCCTACGGCGTCGAGATTGGCGGCGCGCAGCCGGGCTTGGCTACGCCGGCGAATGGTTCGACGCGGACGTGGAGGCGCAGTACCTCCGCGCCCGGTGGTATGACGTCGCGACAGGGCGGTTTACGTCGCGGGATCCGTGGGAGGGAGACATCTATAATCCAGAGACTCGCAATGGAT
>DAOTUH010000468.1:0-4740 GCA_034437255.1 Anaerolineae bacterium | reverse complement strand
ACAGTTGTGAAAGCAGATGTGCCATCTTCGTGAATTCCCGCTTTTCTGCAGCTATGGTATCATGTGTGCAACGATTGAAACTCGTGATGTATGGGATTCTATGAGGCCACACAGCATCCACAGAGAAGATCAGTGATCAGCGAACATGCTCAACATGGGAGGGCGCATGAGAGTAGCGAAACGCATTGAGGATCTGCCGATCTATGTATTTGCGACCGTGGGCAAACGGATTGCCGAATTGCGGGCGGAGGGCACCGACGTCATTCGGTTGGATATCGGAAGTCCCGATCTACCGCCGCCCTCAGACGTCATCGACGCGTTGGAGGAAGCAGCCCGCCGCCCCGACACGCACGGCTACGCCGGTTTCTACGGTGATCCAGAATACCGGGCAGCCATCGTCCGGTACTACGAGCGCCGCTTCGGCGTCACCCTGGACGCCGAGCACGAGGTGTTGGCCCTGATCGGCTCTAAGGAAGGCATCCAGCATCTACCCACGGCCTTCGCCGATCCAGGCAACGTGGTGCTGGTGCCCGATCCGGGCTATCCGACGTACAAGACACCCGCGCGTCTCGTCGGAGCCGAGCTCTACCAGATGCCGCTGTTGCGAGAGAATGACTTCCTGCCGGATCTCAATGCCATTCCCGGAGACGTGCTGGAAAAGGCGCGCGTGATGTGGCTCAACTATCCCAACAACCCTACCAGCGCGGTGGCGGGACTGGAGTTCTTGGAGGAGGCCATCGCCTTCGTGCGAGAGCACGATATCCTGCTGGCGTACGATAACCCGTACAGCGAGGTGATCTGGAGTGGAGAGCGACCGCCCAGCGTGCTGGAAGTGTCCGGTGCCAAGGACGTAGCCGTGGAGTTCAACTCGCTCTCCAAAATGGCGAATATGGCCGGCTGGCGCGTGGGCATGGTCGTGGGTAACGCCAACGCCATCGCCGCGCTGGCCCGAGTCAAAACCAATGCCGACACGGGCATCTTCCGCCCCATCCAGCGCGCGGCCGCTGTGGCACTCGATTTGCCCCGCGAATGGCACGAAGAGCGCAACGCCGTCTACCAGGGACGCCGAACCGTCGCCACGCTGGCGCTGAACCGGATGAACCTGTGGTACGCGCCCTACCAGGCAACGCTCTATCTCTGGGCGGAACTGCCTCCTCAGTTCAACTCGAGCACGGAGTTTGCCCGCCAGCTTTTGGATGAAACCGGTGTCTCGGTCGCGCCGGGCGCGGCCTTCGGGCCCAGCGGTGAGGGCTACGTCCGCATCTCGCTGGTGCAACCGGCCGAGCGCATAGAAGAGGCCCTGGAACGGTGGGAACGCTGGATGATGAGCAAGGCGCTAGGGATGGATAGTCGTCAGTTAGTCCAGTAAAGAACTGGAGTGGAAGCCGTTCTAACAAAATCGTCTTGTGGAGGTTTTGAATGACATCCACAGCCACCGTTAGTGTTGAATTAGTATTGAAGCAGCCCACGTCTATCAACAAACGTCCGAAGAAGAAAAGCGAAAAATGTAGGCGTTGTTGAGCCTTTGGTTACGAGAATTTGGCGAGCCCTCAACATCACTGAGTGAGTTGATGGACGAGATAAGTGACAAGGTACAGGCGCGTGGTCTGACCCCGGAAAACTTGGATAGGTGACCCGTTGATTGCTGACTACGAAGAGGAAAATGTGCGACGAATTGCGATAGCGATACTTGCAAGCATCTTCATCCTGGGATGGACGGGGTGCACCACCGCACCCACGTCCCCGCCCACGACGGTGCCGCCGACGGCTACGGTCACCGCAACGGCGGAGCCCACGTCCACGCCCGTGCCACCGACGCCCACGGTGACGCCCACCGCGACGCCGTATCCGACGCCTGATCCAGCGACGCTGGCGGAGACAGCCAAGCGCGGACTGGCCCGCGTGCAGGCCGCCGCCGAGGACGCGAACGTCGTCTGCCTGCGGTACGAGGATACCGACGGCGACACGGAACCGGAGTGGCTGGCGCTGACGCACCAGCCAGAGGCCGGGCCGCGCCTGAGCGCTTTCGTGCTGAACGGCGACGCGTTCTACGCGCTGCCCGCCGCGCAGCCAGAGCCCGGTAATCCCGATTACGGTCTGGGCGAGTATGCGACCTGCGAGATCGAGGTGCGCGACGTCAACGCTGACGGCAAGCCTGAGGTCGCTATCTTCGGTCACGCCGAGACCAACGAGACACTGCTCCACCTCTACGTCTGGGAGCGGGAGCAGTACCGCTTGCTGGGTGCGTTCCAGGGCGATGCCGGCGTTTTCTTCGAGGACGCCGACGGTGATCTGGCCGAGGAGATCATCGAGGGGCACCACGACACGTCGGCGCCGTCGCTAGCCTGGCACGTCGTCTTCACGTGGGATGGACAGACCTACGGCTGGACGTCAGACCGCTGGGCTTGGTTCTACCTGGATCGTCCGCACACCTATCCGACGCACAAACCAATCTACGCCGTGATCTCGTTCTACCTGGCGCTGGACGACCGCGATCTGCCTAGCGCGTACGCGTTCTTGACGGAAACAGCGCAGGCGTCACGCTCCTACGGCGATTGGGCGAATGGCTACGCCACGACACTGCGCGTCAATGTCGGCGCCGTGCACCAGATTCCCGGCGTAGGCGACGAGAACAACGCCCGCGTGACCACCCAGATCCTCTCCTGGGACAACGTGAATGGCCGCGTCATCGTTCGCACCTGGGAGACGATATGGGCGACAATACGCACGGCCGGCGGCTGGCGGCTCTCCGACGGCGAGATGACGCTGCTTGATGAGTGGGAAGCACCCTATTGGAGATAGGTAATTCGCGGAGAAAAAGGCCCGGCGTGTGCATGGCCGGGCCTTTTTGAATAGGATGTGATGTGTTTCAAACGCGTTGGGGCACAGTCAGAAAGCCGGCTCCAGCTAGCTCTGACCAGTCTCCTGACCGCATCAGCCTGTTTCAATTAACTAATCGGCTGTGTGCCATGAAGCCGGGCTTTCTGCGGCTGACGGGGCCGTTAGACACCCTGGTACCCTCTTTTGATCCGTTTCGGCTTACCCCTTACACGCAGCTAGACGTAAGCGAACCCGAAAACCCCAAGTCCTGAGATAAAAAGGTGGTCATGTCCGCCGCGAGGAAACAAAAATGAGGCAAGAGATTAGCCGGGAGCAGTCCCAATGCCCCCGGCTTAAGAAGGAGGAGAATCTCATGCGTTCCCAAACCCCACATCTAAATCTCATTATAACAACGCTGTCACCCTTTACTTGACGGAAATCTTACGCTTTTCTTACGATACAAGCGTGATCCTACGAATCTTAGCCCAATTCGCTCTGCGGCACGTCGTAGCAGGCTTATCCGCATGCCATCACTAAGTAGGCCAGAAAAAGTACGTTAACAAATGCTCGGAGCTCCCGTCTCGGGAGCGGTCTCCCTAAGACCGAGACGTTCGCGGTTAGCCGTCCCCGAGACGGGGACGGGGAGCGGAGGGTGAATAAGGCTAACGTAAAGAAACTTTTACGGACGTACTTAGCTGTCCTGACGGCGTAGTTGTCCGCAGCCGGCGCGAATTTCGATACCCCGGCGCAGACGGAGCGTGTGCAAGATGTGGTGCCGGTCAAGAATCTGAGTAAACTGCTTCACGCGCTCCGACGACGAGGGCCGGCCTTCGAACCCAACCGTGGGATTAAGAGGGATGAGATTGACGTGGACCAGCATCCCCTCGATGCGAGCCGCCAGCGCTTTCGCCTGCCTCGGCGTATCGTTGACGCCGTCGATCAAGGCCCATTCGAAGGTCACCTGACGGTTCGTCCGGTCGATGTACGCCGCAATGGCGGCGAAGAGGTCATCCAGCGGGTACCGCCGGTTGATGGGCATTAGCTCGTTGCGCAGCGCGTCGGTGGCCGCGTGCAGGGAAACGGCCAGGTTAACCTGCAGATCCTCTTTGGTGAAGCGCCGGATGCCGGGCACAATACCGACGGTGCTGATAGTCATCCGCCGCTGGCCAAAGTTGAAGCCCTCAGGATGCATCAGGCGATAGATCGCTTTCAGCGTGTGATCGTAGTTCAAGAAGGGTTCGCCCATGCCCATAAAGACGATGTTGGTGAGACGCTGGCCCTGTGCATCGAGCTCACGCTGAAAGTGCAAGGCTTGCGCGACGATCTCGCCGGCGGTCAGATCGCGTACGAAGCCCATCTGGCCGGTGGCGCAGAACTGGCAGCCTACGGTGCAGCCCACCTGTGTAGAAAGGCACGCGCTCCGGCGCTCAATGTAGCGCATCAAGACCACCTCGACCTGTTCACCGTCTTGCATCTCCAGCAGATCCTTGCGCGTCTCCCCGCTGAGCGAGATTTGTTGGGCCAGGACAGGCGGCACGTAGAGTACGGCCTCCTCCGCCAGACGTGCTCGCAGCGTCTTCGGCAGCGACGTCATCTCACTGAACTCGGTCGCCAGATGCTCATACATCCACGTCCAGAGCTGGCGGGCACGGTAAGATGGCTCGCTCCACTGCTCGAAGAGCGTCTCCAACTCCGGTAAACTCAATTCGTACAAATTCGGCTTCACGGCCATAGCACTCCTAACGTTCTCTCTGTGGCTACATTAGACAAGATTAACAGAATTTACAAGATTGACTCACCTGAAAAAAGGTTGTGCCTCACGCGAAGACGCCGCCGACCAAAGGTCGGACAGTCGCCAAGATTTTTAAATTTGCCCTTACTTTTCTGAATAGTAAAGCCAGCCTAGATCAATAAAATTTA
>DAOTUH010000467.1:0-2060 GCA_034437255.1 Anaerolineae bacterium | reverse complement strand
GGCCCCGAAGAGCATCATGCACTTGCCCGCGCCGACGCCGCGCAAGCGCAGGTAGGCCGAGAGGCCGCCCAGCAGCAGCTCGTGTCCGGCCATGGCTAACGTCGTCTCCGTCTCCGTTGCCGTGCTCAGGCGCACCATGGAGAGCGGGAGCCGCGCCTGCAGCATCTCACGGACGGCGGCGCGCCCGTGCTCGAAATCGGGGAAGAAGACGGCGTGAAACTCCTCCTGCTCCGGCAGCGGCGAGACCCGCACCGTCGCCTCGGTGACGATGCCCAGCCGCCCCTCGGAGCCTAACACCAGCTCGCGCAGATCAGGGCCTGCGGCCGACGCGGGCAAGTTCGCGGGCAGCGTCAGCGTCCCCGCCGGGGCGACCACCCGCCCACCGGCAAAGAGCTGCTCGATCCGTCCGTAGCCCAGGGACTGCTGCCCGGTGGAGCGCGTGGCGATCCAGCCGCCCAGCGTCGAGTATTCGAAGGACTGTGGAAAATGTCCCAAGGTTCGCCCGTGGGCGCGCAACTGTGCCTCCAGATCCGGCCCACGCACGCCCGCGCCGAAGGTCGCCAGATTGCTCACCTCGTCTAGCGAGTTTAGTCCGGAGAGCCGCCTCAGGTCCACGGTGAGCACCGGGCCGTCGCCCGGCAGCGGGTTGACGTGGCCGACGACGCTGGTCCCACCGCCGTAGGGGATCAGGCGCGCGCCGGTCTTTGCCGCTGCCTCGAGCAGCGCGCGCACGTCGTCCTCGCTTTCCGGGAAAGCGACGCCGTTGGGGAAGGTTCCCACGTCGCCGCTGCGCAGCGCGACCCAATCAGGGAAGCTCTGGCCCCGCGCGTGCCGCAGGCGCGTCTCGCGGTCCGCGCAGATCAGCGGATGATCCGCCAGCCGTGATGCGGGCACCGTGGCGATGACGTCCGCCAGTGCCGCGTCCCTCAGCGGTTGCCCCGGCCCCAGTACCTCGTCAAGAAACCGTCGCGCCGAGTCTGGCAGTGGATAGTCAAAGGTGTCGTCGCCCCAACCGTTCCAACGTCGCATCTTCTGCATCTCCTCTGATAATGAGTCTAAAGTCGAACGTCAAAGGTCGTCAACGGATTGAACGGATGAAACGGATTAAAAAAGGGAATCTGTTAAATCCTGTAAGCGTTTGAATCATACTGAACACTGCAAAAACGCGAAAAGTTGCGCACAAGCGGATTTTAAACCGCCAATCTGCCTAATTTGGAACCGGAACTACAAGAAAACGCGAAATTGGGGTGTGCAGCATGTTACGGATACGGACTAGCACAGAATCTGTTAAATCCGCTCAATCCGTTGATCGAAAGGTTCAGTCTTTGTCTTCAGCCGCGTTCAACTGTTCCCAGAGTGTGATGCTTTTCCGCATCACCTCGCGCGTGACCTGCTCCGCAGCGTCGGCGTCGCCCTGTTCCACGGCGTCTAGCAGCGCCGCGTAAAAGGCTGTGGATGCCGCTCGCGCTTCCCCCGACATGAAATAACGGCACGCCATCTGCTCGTAGAATCCGGCGAACCCGTTGAGGATCAGCGGATAGATGGGATTGCCCGAGGCCAGGGTCAGCGTGTGGTGCAGCGTCCAATCGAAGGCGGCATAGGCCTCCGGCGTCGCTGCAAGATCTGTGTGGTCGCGCAGATGCGCACGCACGGCGCCGGGATCGTGCTCCACCGCCGCACGAGCGTAGGCCGGCGCCATCGCCAGACGCACCTCCAGCAAGGCTCGCACAAAGGTAGTGGGAAGCGCAAGGTCATAGCGCACCAGCGTATCCAGGACGTTGAGCCCGCCCTCGCGCCAGAAATCGTTGACCACGGTGGATTTGCCGTGCTGGATCGTCAGCCAGCCGTCGCGCGCCAGTCGTTGCAGCGCCTCACGCAGCGTCGGGCGGGTGATGCCCAGCTGTTCTGCCAGCTGTCGCTCGCCGGGTAGCGTCGAGCCAGGGGGGTAGGTGCCGTCGACGATAGCGGTGACCAGGGTTTCTTCCGCGTACTCGGCAGGTCGTTGGGGCGCATGGTGTTCGGACATAGCTCTCCTTGTTACTGGTAAGTGGTCTGACCAG
>DAOTUH010000466.1:0-17881 GCA_034437255.1 Anaerolineae bacterium | reverse complement strand
GATGGACAACGGCGCTAAGCGGATCTTGCTCCCAACAGAGAGCAAGCGGGCGCTCTTCGACGCCCCGGAGGACGTGCTGAACAAGCTGCAAATCATCTTCTTCTCCGATCCCATCAACGCGACGTTCAGAGCGATGGGGCTGGAGTGATAGGCGCGAACATCATGTCTTCCAGTTCGGGCGAAATGGTTCACAGCCACTACGCTATCATCATAGCAGCAATGTACTTCAAAGCCCATTGCTCGAAGGATGATATGAAGATGAACTTGAGACCTCGTTAAGCACCATCCAGTATTAATCAACGTTCAAGGTGGTATGTATGGCAAACGGTCAAAACGGTGGCAGATGGGCCTTGGCAGGATTTCTATATCAGATCGTTGGTATGGTGTCCATGGTTGCTCGCGCTTCGGAACCAGCCGATCTCTCCCCTGATGATGGCGATATCAGAGTAGATTCACTCTTGATGTTGCCCAATGCTAGTGTAAGAGTACATGCCTACCATGAACGATTTGAGGATGTCGCATTCATGGACGAAGACGGGAATAAATGTGTGCTGGTGCAGTTCAAATACTCAGGTTCGGGTCGGAAAATAGGTGTTGGAGAAGCACGGGAGATTACCAGAAAGCTAAATGACAGTGTAGAGGCGGCCGAAGTCGAAGGATATGAGGTAACAGCATGTGTACTCTTCACGAATCGACGGTTAACCTCTAAAGGTGGGAGAGCTGCGAAACAACACTGGGAATCCGAAAACCGAGAGCATGACTATGCTCTCCACTACTGTAAGTCTCCTCCGGTGGGGAAACTGAGAAGAGACCTAAGTGAGTTTGGTAGGAAATATGGTCTGTTCAATCATGAGATTGAGGAAGGCATTCAGAGTCTGATTGGTCGTGTGTTTTTACAGACGGGAGATCTCTTCAATAGGCCCTTCAACCAGTCAGATTTGAAACAGTGCTTCATCGGTTCTCGTAGCGCACAGCGATTAACAGTAAATCGGATACGGCAGCAACCCAATTTGCCGCTACAGGAATTTGGGGAACGGATAGGGATCAATCAATTGAGGGAAAGACCTATTCAACGCACGGCGCTAAGAGAACTATTCAATGCAATTCATCAAGAACGAGCACTCATTGGACTTTTTGGGCCAGGTGGGTGTGGAAAATCAACGCTAATGTGGCAGGTGCTGACGAACCTGCCACCAGATCGCTGTTGCATCTTCATTCGCGCGGAGGCAGTGAATAGGCGTTGGATACAGAACAAGATACATGGTTGGCGGGGATTAAGAGATGACGTCCAGTACAGTCGGAGAGTAGCAATTGAGCGTATTTTGATCGCAAATCCTGATTCTCAAAGGCCAGTAATCTGGCTAGGCATGGACGGCATAGATGAAGGACACCTGTCACCTGAACGTGAAGACGACATACGTGAGATTCTTGACTGGTTCTGGCAAAAGGACCGCAATCATATGATAGAAAAACCACCTGCCACTTTGATTGTGTCCGCAAGAAAAAAAGAGGATATCCATCGCCTTCTGCCACTGCCCGGAGGTCCACTCCAACCTCCAAGACTACCCTTAACTCTTGAAGTAACTGCTTTTACAGAACAAGAACGTGATAGGGCAGCAATGCGGCTGGCACCACAGATCTACCAAATTGTTCATAGATTCTCTGCGCAAAATGATCTTCAAGAGATAGGCAAGGACACAGTGGTCTTAGGTGCTGAGATAGAAAACGACTATATGGATTCATCAATTCAATTCGTGTGGGATGCTCTACAACATCCGGCAATGTGGCAAGCACTTCTCAGTATGAATAGCGAAACACAAGAATCTGTAATTGCAGGTGATCAAGACGCCCAAAATCAGCTCGCTCACAAATTTCTTCTATGGGTGGGTTATAAGATTGAATTACGTTGCAGTGAAGATTTTCAGGATTTGACAAGACATCCATATCATGAACTGCTGGAGATTTTTTCCGTCATAGCTCAACATTCTGTGATAGGCAAACTACATCGGCGAGACTCAGATTGGGTGGTACCTGCCGGGCAAACACGAATTAGAATCAGTTGCAGAGAAGCAGAGATTTTATACAGGGAGAGTCTTTCGGCGGGTTTGATAGATGAAAATTCGCCACGACTATGGCGATGGCGACATTCATTAGTCTACGACTATCTGATGAATTATCGGAGAGGAGAGTAGAAGAATGGCTGAAAAGTCGATACTCTATGACGATTTCTGGCGACAGTTTCATGAAAGTGAAGATATAGGGGATATTCTAGATCTTCTCAAGAACATTGAGGGCTTACGGAATTCCAAAGAGCTTCCTAAAAAGGAATCTCATGAGCTCAGAATCCAGGCATTTCTTGCTCTCAAAGAACTGACCGCTGAATCACCCGAGATTGGACAAGACCTTATCTTGGACTATTTACTACCTGAATGCCTCAAATATGATCCAGACGCTCGTTACGAGTTACATCAATACCGTGAATGTTTAGAGGACTGGTTGAATGAGTATCCGGAGACAAAACGCATCGAGATTCGGGAAAGGATACTGAAGGAGTTGTACTCACGTCTGAATTCCTCTGAGCCATTGACTGCTTGCTGGCTTGTGTGGCGGCTTGGTTATCGAGATCAACAGGCCGTTGATGCGCTAATGGATATTATCGAACGTGACAAAAATCGGCTAGGCAATACTGCTCTTGCCACACGGACAGCCCTGGGCATAGAAGAGCACACCGTCCGTGAGACGATTCTAGAGAAAATACATAAACGGGCCGCTATCCAAGGATACCAGATTCAGTTAGCATCTGCGATGATACACCTAGCCGATTCATCAACTGCCAAAGTTGTTTACGAACATTGGTTAAAAGACTCCAATTCACTAACTTCCTTACAGCGTTCTAGCGCTCTTGGCGTGTTAATGAGAGTTCTTGACGTCAATTACAATAATGAGAATTTGCAGGGCCAAGTATGGCGATGGTTGATCAAATTAGTAGAGGCAAATCCCTCAGAGCTATCTCCAGACATATTTCTAAGTCAAATGGGTCCTAATTGTAACAGTGAGTTCGTCATTCCAACGATACTTGACTGGCTAGGGACACCGTACCTAGAATCGGTAAACCGATATGTAATTGGATTGCGGTTAGAAGAGTGTGTTCGTCCGAGACAGCTTCTGGGGTGGAGACAGCCGTTAAGGTTTGAAGCAACTAAGATCTTGCAGCAGGAAGCATGCCAGAACACGGGGGCCGACGGATATTATACGACAGAAGAAGATATGATAAAAACAAAGGCCTGGGAGACGGCACTGCGTGCAGGGCATCAAGATGCCCTCAATTGGCTTGAAGCAGCCGTGTTGCCGGAGAAGAGCCGGTTTATGCAGGAGAAGATATTGGAGTGGTTTTCCTGTTTTCAAATTGTGCCGCTGCCTGATTTCATCTGCAAATGGATTACTGAAGAGTATGATAGATCCGAAGACGAGGGTGATTCTCGAGAACTATCGAGAAGGATCGCAGCAACAAGAATGGCCCGAAGTTCTGCCTCACGTGAAGCATTTGATGTTCTCTCCAATTTTGGGCTCAATAATCAGGGTAAGGCGCTGATGCATTCGGTCTATGCCCTGAACGAAGTTACGCTGAATCTGATCAGAAGGGGTGAAACCGAAGTAATCAATAGGCTGGTCCATATAGTTAACCACAGCAGTAAGGAGTACCAGCGTTCAGCCGCGGCCTATTCGATGGAACATGTAGCAAAACAGTTTCCTGATTTCCTGCAGCGCCACATCGAGCAGATAGTACCAGCAATTCTCGACGAAAGTCGAGCCCCTTACGAAAGAAGCTCACTCGTTAGGTCCCTGGCATACTTGGAAGATTGGGAAATTCCCAATGACCTTCTTAATAAACTGGAGAAGTGGTCGTATCAACCAGACAGATGGCTGGGGGGGGCCAGCCTAGAAGTCTTAGCCCATCGCGGTTATGCTGTGGATAATGACGAGTTGCTAAGCGATGTACTTGGGCTTCGAAGAATTGGGACGACATGGGATATCGACCAAAGCAAGGTGAGATTTGATTGGGCGCCTTTCATTATAGGATTGTTATACTACAAGCACGGTGAACCTTTTGTACCGGCAATAGTTTCTTCAATCAAGAATCTGAATTCGCTTTCAATTCCTCAGGTCTACGATTGGCTCGTTGAGATGCATGGTTATGGAAGCCAAGTTGCACCATCTCAAGTCATAATAGATGCGCTGATCGAACGAGCTCGCAGAACGCAGACGGGCACTCACAGCGAGACACGAGTTTTCCGAGTGCTCGGTGAAATAGCACCAGAAGCTCTCGCTCTCAAAGATTGGAGCGACATATGGGATGATTGGCTTCCGGATTCCCGTATTGCTCTTGCCGATGCCTTAGGCCAAGCACAATTGGGACCCGATTCCCATAAGAAATGCACTTCACATTTACAGTCACTCACTGCTGACACTCAATATGGAGTCCGTCGGTCCGCTTTCCGCTCTCTAGGTCAACACTCTATGGATGCTCTACTTGGGCTCTGTTTGGCTTGGTCTGTTTCAGAGTATATAGAACTAAGACAACGAGCTGCGGAAGGAAGTGGGTGGTTAGACTGCGAGATTGAAATCGAAGGAGGAAAATCAGATGCCTTCGAGATTCTACATCAAGACTTGTCAGATGATGTTGAAAAATCCGTACGAGAAGCTTCCAAACGCGCTTGGGAAGAGCGTCGGAGGAGGTCGTGGGCGAATGAGTATTTGTCTATTGTATTAGGTGTTAAAGGGGATAGCAATAGCGAGATCTTGGATGCCTGGTGCTATGGCGATGCCTTTACCCAAGTTGGGGACGATAGATGCATTCGTCTCATTCGTGAACATTTATCTCAGAGATCACTTCCACCCAATGTCAAATACTGGTTGAAGCAAATCTTAGAGAAGACACAAGAAAACTGGCGCAAAACAACCCAGGATTGGCCTGATCCTTGGTTTGGGTGGGAAGGATTGATTGACGAAGGTCATGGGAGAATAATCATCTCGGAAGACAAGAATCTGGAAGTAGATTACTCTATCTGGGCTCAACCACAATCTGTACCTCTCGACCCTGCTCAGTCCAGCTGGGGAGGCGCAGTATGGGCAGTGCCATTTCGCATTGCCCATGATTTGCTCAATAAGTCAGACAAGGTCATCCTTGAGCTAGAAGAGGGGCTTCGCGGAGAGGTGCTTGTTAAGAAGATCTCTGGGGAAAAAGTAGTCTTCCTCGGTTCGGGTCGTTTCCCGCGACAATCATGAATCGGCTCAAACATCAATATTGAAGTTTCCGTGCAGTTGAACCCTAGAGAAGTCAACTGGCAACTATGAACAGTCAAGATAGCCATGCGTATGACCTCTTCATCTCCTACGCTGACGCACACCGCGCCTGGGTAGAAGGCTATCGGCTGGATGCACTCAGGCAGGTCGGCGTCCGCTGCCATACTGAATCCGATCCACCCGCATCGCACCGACTGTGAGTTCGGACACTTGATTCGAGCGTTACAAAGACCGCTACCGCGGTGACTGCGTAGGCGGCGTGAACTGTCTGCAGTTTGTGGAGGATGATTGATGAGCCTATTTGACTTCTCAGATTACATCGCTTCCCACACCCACGACTTTGTGGGGCGCGAGTGGGTCTTCGCCGAGATCGACACCTGGCTGGCTGACCCCGATGCGCCACATTACTTCATCATCACCGGCGAGCCCGGCATCGGCAAGACCGCCATCGCCGCCCGGCTGACTCAGATCCGCGAACTCGACGCCCACCACTTTTGCATCGCGCGGCAGGCGGATACCATCGATCCGCTCAATTTTGCCCGTGCTATCTCGCACCAGCTGACGGTTATCGACACTTTCACCCAAAATCTGCTTGAGGAGCAGGGTATCAACATAGATGCACATCTCGAAGTGCACAAGAACTATGGTCAAGCCATCAATGTATACATCGAACGCTTGATTGGGATGGCTCAGCAGCGAACGACTACAGTCTTCAATCGCATTGTGATCAATCCGCTGAAATCGCTTTACGCTGATGGCTATGATCAACAATTGGTGATCTTGGTGGATGCGCTGGATGAGGCGGCACAGTTATCAGAGATGGTAAGCATCATCGACTTGCTGGCCAACGCACGCGGTCTGCCGCCGCAGGTGCGCTTTGTGTTAGTCTCAAGGCAGGAGAGTGAAGTGCTGCGTCACTTCAAGCGCCAGCGTATCCCCCACCTGGTGTTAGACGCCGGGCGCGAGGAGAATCAGCAGGACGTGCGCGCTTACGTGCAGCACCGGATAGTGACCTCTGCAAAGTTGTGCGCGCGTCTGTCTCAGCATATGATGGATCCCAATGCTTTTGTTAACGACGTGACAGAGGCTAGCGAGGGAAACTTCCTATATACTAGTATTCTACTGGATGATATTGAGGCTGGAGAGGAGCCGCTGAATAATCTCTCTAAGTTGCCTCAGAGTCTTGATGAGATCTATCACGATTTTCTTTGTCGCTTCAATGTGAGCGAGTGGACTGAGCATTATCAGCCGCTCCTAGGTATGCTGGCGGTTGCCCAGGAGCCGCTCACCGAGACATTGCTGTCCAATTTTTGTGGCTTGCCGACTACTCAGGTCCATCAATCTCTGGGTGTTCTGCAGCAATTTCTAAACATAGAAGATAAAGGCGCGGAAGAAGTTTATGGTCTGTTCCATCAATCATTTCGTGACTATCTGCTGGATGGCGAACGTAACCAAGATTTCTGGTGCTCACCACAGGATGCCCATCGCCATATCGTCGATTACTTTTTTATGAATTTCAGTGATAGCTGGGAGAAATGCGATGTATATGGATTGAAGTACATACCTGAACACCTGCAAGCATCTGGAGAATTGCATAAGCTATATGCTTTAATACACAGCTCAGCATGGATGAAAGGAAAATTCAAAGCATTCCTGACAGATGAGCTTTATAGGAATGACCTTGATATCGCGATGAGAACCTTGGCTTCTCCACAAAACCTGATTGATATAATCAATATAGTAAGAACCAAGTCTGCTTATTTGACCATCACCGCTCGAGTTAACGCTTTTAGTGACACGCTATTGGCGGCACTCTCATTCACTGGTCAGAAGGATGTTGCGATAGCCCATGCCAAAATGCGAAACAAATACAAGGACCAAATCAGCGGTTTGCTCACGATCGCTGATACTCTAACATACTTAGGACAAGAAAAAGCGGTATTAGATACCTTAGCGCAAGCCTATGATATCCTGAAGTTGTTGAAAGATGTTGAAAAGTACAGATTTTTAGGCGACATTGCCTGGAAATACAATGCTATAGACCACAAACGATCTGAAGATCTATTTTCGGAAGTTGAGATGATGTTAGATGACATCAACGGAGATGATTTGTTTCCAGCTCATTTCGATCTTGCAGTTGACTATGCCTTCGCCAAACGTCCTGATGAAGTCATGCGGTTACTTGAATATATGCAGTCTTATACCGAAGAAGAGCCAGGTTTATTTTGTGCATTGAAGACACAGATTCTAGGGCTCCTAGCGCTTCAATTTTCCCGTAATAATGAATTTGGGCAAGCTAAAGATTACGCTCAAGAAGCTTTTGATCTTAGAGTCACCATTGAGGATGAGGACTTTTCTGCGAACATAGCTGCGTGGACAACTCTGATTAGAGTTTTTGGCATTTTGGATGAGTATTTGAAAGCTCGTCAACTTGCTGAAGAAGCCATAGAACTTAACCAAGCGATCCCCGATAATCAGCACGTCATAATGTGGTTTTCGAAGGACAACTCTGAACAAAAGCAGGAAAACCTAGGTGATATAGCCATATCAGTTGCTAGCACAGGTGAGCTAGGGTGGGCCAGAACCATTGTTGACAGATTGGAATCACTAGAATATAAGGCAAAAGCGTTTAGTGGGATTGCAATAGAGGCAAATCGCCTAGGTAAACGGAAGAAAGCTCGTTATTTCGCAGAACGAGCGCGCCTGAATGCTTTGCACGTTGAGGATAGGCAAACAAGAGGTTCGATATTGGGGCATGCGTCTTTGGCTATGGCGCGCACTGGCGCCAAAAAGCGAGCAGAAATGATCTTGGAGCAAGCGAAGACGAACAGCATGGGCAGTTTTAATATCGAACACCGCACTTCTGCACTAAAATCACTTGTAGGCATGTTGGCTGATCTAGATCTATATGATCTAGGTTTAGAGATTGCCGAGCTCATCAATGACGATAGAGGACGTACTGAAGCAATAGTCTCAATAGTTGGAGCAATAATCAAACAAGGTGATCCAGATGAAGCCTACGAAATCCTAAAAACAACACCTTATAAAGATAAATGGATTGCGAGGGTAGACAAAGTTTTTCCAAACTTGGCGATTGCCTTTGCGGAACTAGGTAAAACTGAGAAAGCAATGGATGTTGTAGCTAAAGAGATGCAGTTTCCGCACGAACAAGTAGTTGTACTGTGCAGAGTGGCCTCAGCGACAAAGAATAACGAATCGGCTCTTGAAAAAGTCATCAACCATATTAACTATATAATGATTAGAGGCATTCCCCCTCACGTCTATGATTTTCGGTGCCTGACTTTCCTTGCTGTTAGTAAACTCTGTCTGAAAATTGGTAATTTACAGGAGCATGAGAACTACTTGAAAGCGGCGGAGAAACTAGTGGAGGATACTCACGACGGCTTTGGTAGTTTTGACGAGAAAATTGAGGTGATTGAAGGATTCCTCCAGATACCTACAGAAAGAGCTCGAGGAATGGGCTTTTCTTTGTTACAAGGCCTTTATGAAAGACCCTACTCTATATCTTCTTACCATTGTAAAGCAACCGATATTCTAATTGATGAAGGTAAAATAGACAGAGCGCATCAGATTGCAGATATCATATTTTCATCTATTGAGGAGGACCTTCTTTCATCCAATGGCAACAGCTGGCGAGATACTGCTGTAGCCATACCCGCTTTGGTACGAATATTGGGGCGTCTGGGAAGATTTGAGGAGGCGATATCGCTCATAGAAGCCCATCTTGAGCCAGGACATGATTGGCAAATAGAGGCCCTTGTATCTTTGTCCTCTGCAGTATCTCTCAAACCACACATATACACTGGTAGATATCTTTACGTACTGCAAAACTTACTTAGATTTTTACCCCAGAACAATTCAGACCTATCCATACAATTATTGTCAAGTTTTGCAGCCGTTATGAAAAACATAGACTACCATCTACCGATAGAAGCAATTTCGGAAGCGACACGTATTATTGGCTGGACACGTCCGGATTGGCAAAAAGTGCATAATCTTCTAAAAGATAGCAATAGAAGACCAACAACTGATTTAATAGGAGATAGCTATTGATGAATAAAACAGAGTGGACAATCCTGGTCTATATTGCCGCGCACAACAACCTGGAACGACTGGGTCAGCGCAGCCTGCACCAGATTCTGGACGTGGGCAGCACGCCACAGCTCAAGCTGGCGGCTCTTTACGATGGCCCCGACGGCACCACGCGAATTATTGCCGGTGACCCAGGTCAGCCAATGATTGAAGAACCCCTAATCGACTTCGACTCGGGGGACCCTGACCTACTCCTGAAGACAGCCCGCTGGTCCTTCAAGCAGTGCCCGGCGGAGCGCTACGCGCTGGTGCTGTGGAGCCACGGCAGCGGCTGGCGCCCTGAGGAGCGCACCGGCGGCGGAACTCTCTCAGCCTGGACACCCGAGCAGCTGGCCCGCATCGCGCGAGAGGCGCGCGGCGATGACGCCGTCCCGGCCGCCGAGCTGACCCAGCGCACCGGGCAAGGCGGAAGCATGGCCCTCTTCCGCACCACGCTGGCCCGCATCCTCCGCCAAGATGATCCCGCTGAGCGCGCCATCTGCTTCGACGATGGCTCCCGCCACTCACTGGACACGTTGGAACTTGAGCGCGTAGTGCGCGAGGTAACAGGCATCATCGATCAGCCGCTCGACCTGCTCGGCATGGATGCCTGCGTGATGGCGACGCTGGAGGTCGCCTCTCAGGTGCGGGAGCACGTCCGCTATCTGGTCGCCTCAGAGGAGCTGGTGCCGGGGCGCAGCTGGCCCTACGATTCCATCCTGGCTGCGCTGCATGCCGCACCGGCGACCTCGGCGCGGGATCTGGCAACGCTGATCGTCCAGCACTACGTCGACGCCTACGCCGCTAATCCACCACCGATCAACTATGGAGACGTGACCAAGGTCGCCCTCGATCTGGCACAGCTCGACCCCTTGATCCAGGCGGTCGGCGGGTTGGGCGAGGCACTGCTCGAGGAGATCGAGGATCAGACAAGCGACCTCTGGTCCGCCCAGCGGGAGACACAGGCTCGGGAAACCTTACAGGGCGAGCGCTGGAACAACAAATTCAACTACCACCTATGGGACGCCGGCACCCTGGCGGCCTACCTGGCTGCGAACAGCGACAGCGCCGCCGTGCGGGATGCTGCGCGTGTGGTCGGCGCCGCGCTCCAGGCGGGCGGTGCGGTGATCGCCGAAGGCCACCTCGGTGATTGGTTCGACGGCCTCGGTGGGGTGTCGATCTACGCTGTACCCCCCGGTGTGCAGCGGGTCTCGCCGTACTATGACGAGTTGTCCTTTGCACAGAGTACCCGGTGGGGTGAGATGCTGAGAGCTTACCACGACCTGTTAACTTGATCTAATGCGGAACACTGCGAGAGGAGCAGCGATGCAATACGAAGACGTGGTCATCGAAGCATTCGATGCCGAGATAGTCCGCACGGATGACAAACGCCGCCTGGGGTCATTCAAGGTCCGCGTGCTCGAATCCCCGGCCGGCGAGATGACACTGGAGCAGGCGGTGGCGGTCGAATATGACCAGAAGGTCCTCCAGGCGACGCTGCTCCAACTCGAAAAACGCCGTCTGGATCGCGCTGGGCTCATCGATCTGGGGCGCACGCTGGCCCTGTTGCTTCTGCCCCCCAAGCGTGATGATGACACGGTAGGCATTAGAGAGCTGTTCGCGGCCAGTTTGGCCCAGTTGGGCCAGGATCGAGGGCTGCGCTTGCGGTTGCGCCTACCTCCCCTCCTTTCTGCGCTGCCGTGGGAGTACGTCTACGTGGATCGCGCCGGCGGAGGCGAGGGCCTGGACGGCTTCCTGGCGCTCGATCCCCGCGTGGCTATCGTACGCCACGCGGCGTTGCCGGCTCCAGCCCCGCTACCGCTGATACGAGGGGATATCAAGGTGGTCGTGGCCCTGGCCTCGGCCATGGGCTTGTCACCACTGGATCTGACAGCGGAGAAGGCCGATTTGGAGGAAGCGTTTGACAGCCTAGAGGGGCTCACTCCTGTCTTCATCGAGGAGGCTACCCTCGATGAAGTGCAGACCGCGATACCCGATGCCGATATCTTCCACTTCGCGGGGCACGGAGTTTTCACCCGCCGGATGGGGGACCTACCCGGCACCTACACCGGCACCGGCGCACTGGCGTTGGATGACCAACAAGTAGAGGCCGAGCAACTGGGAATCAACCTCCGGGGAAATGGGGTACGATTGGCCGTGCTGGGAGGCTGTGAGACCGGCCGGCGCGACGGCGTCAACGTCTGGGGCGGAATCGTGCCCACGCTGGCCAAGGCAGGGATTCCCGCCGTCGTCGCCCATCAGTATTCGATCTTGGACAAGTCTGCCATCACCTTCAGCCGGCACTTCTATCGGGCCCTGGTCGGGGGACTGCCCATCGAACGGGCGGTGACTGCCGGACGGATTGGAGCCTACAACGCTCAACCGCAGGGGCGCGATTGGGGCGTCCCGGTCCTCTATTTGCGCGCCGAGAATGGCCAGCTCTTTGGCGGCGCCGCGGACGAAGCAGTGCGTCGGCAAGCGCGCACGGCTGCTGAGGCGGAGGTGAATATCCGGGTGAGGGAAGTGGCAGCAGGCGGTGAAGTATTGGGCGCTGAGGTGCGTGAGATGCTTGCGGGGCACCTGGCGGTGACGGTAGTCGTCGATGGTGTGGTCTATGGTAAGGTGGTTGGCGCCACGATTGATCGACTGGGGAGTGGCAAGGCAGAAGTGGAGATGGACATTGATGAGGTCGGGGGGGACGGCAGTGTGACCGGATTGAGGCTGGATCAACTGGGATAGGAGTTGTGCATGGAAGCATACCGGAACCTCATTGCTGAACGTACCCGTGACTTCACCGGTCGCGAGTGGGTCTTTGAGTAGGTGAGATGATGCATGATACTTTCGGCTTGTTCGACAGTTATGGGTTACGCCACCTGCCAACCCATCTTGTGCGAGCCCAACGCTGGGATGCCCTAGAACACATCCTCACCGACCTGGGGTTCATCGAAGCCAAGTGTGCGGCAACGATGGCCTATGATCTCGTTCGGGACTACACCTTGGCCCAGGAGGAGTCCAAGGACCGGCCCCCTTGGGAAGGCCTCTCCAAGGTTGAAGACTTTGGTACCTTTGTCCGCAATGCTATCGCTGTCTTGGATGAATTTCCCGAGTTGACTTTCCAGCTGGCCGCCAATCAGCCGCTCCCCCTTGCGCCGAGTCGCGTTGCCGAGAAAAGACTTGAATCCGCCCCGCCTTCTCGTCCTTGGTTGCGTCTCGTGAACAAGGAGAGAGAGCGGCCCCCAAAAGCGATCCGTAATCTGAGGCATACGGGAGAGGTGCGCGCCTGTGCTTTCGCGCCTACCGAGAGTCTTGTTGCTTCGTGCGGCTGTAATCCACATCAATCACAAGACAACCTACAGCTCTGGGATCCAGAGACGGGACAACGGATCGCTGCCTATTCAGTCCCTTATGCATCCTTTGTCTCTTTTTTACCAGATAGTAGACTGCTTGCACTAACCGGTGGGCATAGAATGCCCCCTACCGTTCTTGAAGTTCGTACGGGGGACATCCTCAGACAATTCCCCGTGCTGCGTCGAGTGTCGCACTATTGCCGCTTCTCGCCCAACGGCGAGTACCTCTTGGATATGGGGGAACTGCACTGGGATTTGGCTATTTGCGACATCCGGAAGGGCAACGTGGTCGATAAACTACCGGGTACCGAACACCACCCTTGGTCCGGTGCCATTGATGCGGGGGCAACCCGGGTAGCCCGCGGATATCATAATGGACAAATCATCGTATGGGATATCAACAGCAAGGCCCAACTGTTCGATGGCCGGTTTGGTGAGGGCTCAATCTATCAATGCACTTTTACGGTCGATAGCAAGTATCTGGTGGCGGTGGTCGGCGAGCACGATATCGTCGTTGTTGCAGTTCCCAGCGGCCATGTCGTACATCGTGTGCATACTGAGGCAACTTTGTCCATCCACAAGAATACGCTGGCCCTCTCGCCGTGCGGTCCCTATGTCGCTACTGCCACCATGGGAGAAAGAGGTGTACGAATCTGGAACTGGCAGACCGGCCAAGTCAGCGCAGCCCTTTCAGGCTTTTTCGATACGGTTATCTGCTGCGATTTTTCCTCGGACGCGTCGCAACTTGCGGTTGGTGGTGGAGAGTATCTGGTGGGTGGGTGGCTCTGTTTGTGGACTCCCGAGATAGCGGATTCCGAGTGCCATGAGCATCCGTTCACCGCACGAGAGGAAAACCCATGAAGAAGATCGGGGTGGGAGCGCGCAACGTATCCACGGCATACCACGAGGTCAAGATATCGTCCGACAGCTCCAAGGTTATCACACTGACTGCGGATGCACTCCGCGTCTGGCCTTCCACGCTTCAAGAACCGCTTCTGGAAATCCCTGAACCCTTCGGGCGCGGAACCTGCTTTACTCCGGCAGGGGAATGCGTTGTCTGTGGGCAAGAAGGAGCCGTAGAGATCTGGTCTGTGGGTACCCAAGAGCCGGTAGGACGTTTGGAACCGGTGACAGCCCCGCTAGTCGATGCGGAAGCGTCTCCTTGTGGTAAGATCTTGGCCTGCAGCTGCTGGAAAAAGGGACACTCTAGCATTGGAACGTACGTACAGAAAAACGATGGGATAAGCATCTGGCACATGCAGTCGGAGACTCTGTTAGGACGCCTCGCTGCCACGAGAAAGTCGCGGTTTAGCCAAACCGAGGAACTGCGCACGATAATGGCCTACGACATGGTGTTCTCCCCAACCGGTCGCCAGCTCTATGTGCTGGAATCCGAGTGCGTGTCGAGTTGGCGTATCTCGGATCTACAATGTACCCGCTGCTGGGAACATAAAGAGCGGCCGCTTTGCTTTGACCTCTCCCCCGATGGAAAATTGTTGGCGGTAGGATACAAATCTGGCAAGGTAAGAGTCTGGCAACAGTCTGACGCCTCTCGTCCTATCTCTACTTTCAAGGTGGGGTCTGGACCCGTGCGCCGCTGCAGATTTAGTGCTGATGGGCGCTATCTGTGCGCTCTGTCCCAAATGCCGACTAGCGAGGGTGGAAACATCAAGATGCCCGAGGGCGAAGACATCCTGAGTATCCGGCAGGTGAACGCCCGCTTCGCATCGTTGTGGTCCATCCAACAAGGGTATCAAGAGGAGTGGCGTCACATCAACGGAGTCGTGTGGAGTGGTTTTGTCGGTGCTCCACCTCTACTGGCCATCCTGGATGGCGACGGTTTCATCCGTATCGTCGACCTTCTAAGCAGAGAGACCATCTTTCGTTGGATAACGGATGATCCGGTATTTACAATCATCCCCGCACCGAATGGGCGTTACTTTCTTGCTGTTACCCGTCTGAATAACGTGTTGGCGGTCTCGCTGGAGGGGTATGAACTGTCGCCCCCCATCGTCACCTGCCGGACCCTCTTTGACGGCGAGCTCTGTCAATACGCAAGCCAGCCGACTGTCGATTGCGCGTGGTGCGGCAAGCGTTTCGTACCAGCCTCTTCGCTTGTGGAGACCTTGCGAAGGCTGTCTGAGCGTCGCAGAGCTGCCGAATCCTCGCTTGTGGAGACTCTACAAAGACTGCTGGGGCGTCACAGGATTGCCGAATCGCCGTGCGCCAATCTGCCTAGCGACGCCTGGGACGACCCGGCGCTCGTCTCCAAGTGCCCTCATTGCAAGCGCCCCCTCAAGTACAATCCTTTTGTTGTGGAAGACGAAGAGTAGATCGAAGGAGCAATGCGCTGAAAGCGCAAAAGGAAATTTATCATGAACAAGACCTCAATCCAAGTAAATCAACAGGTGGGCGGCGTGAAAGATGGAGCACGGGTAACCGGAGTTGAACTCACAATCCCCGCTTTTTTTAAAGCAGCACCGGCCGATTTGCGTCGCTCCTTCGATGCCTTGATGCGGGACAAACTGCGTGGGTTCGTCGGCAGGCAGTTCGTCTTTGAGGCCGTGGACGAGTTTCTGGTCCCCCATGGTTCTGGTTATTTCGTCATTCGCGGTGTACCCGGCATTGGGAAGACGGCCCTGATGGCAAAAATGATCAATGACCGGGGCTACGTCCACCACTTCAACATCGCCTCACAGAACATCCGTAGCACGCGCACCTTCCTGGAGAATGCCTGTGCTCAACTCATCGCCCGCTACGACTTGGATCACGACGAGATCCCTCCGCGAGCCTTTGAGGACAGTGGGTTTTTGGTGCAGTGCTTGAGCGAAGCTGCAGCGGATCCAAAGAACCATCCCGTAGTGCTGGCGGTCGATGCGCTGGACGAAGCAGACCGGCTGGGGATGCCGGCCGCGGTTAACATGCTCTACCTGCCCTTCTCGCTGCCGGAGGGAGCCTACGTCGTGGCGACCACTCGACCGCTGGATGACCTACATCTATCAGTGGCGGAGATACGGGTGCTCGACCTGGAGGCGGACTCGCAGGGCAACCTGCAGGACATCACCACCTACATCGAGTCCTACGTCGAGCGGGAGGAAATGCAGGCGCGGCTGGCGGCCTGGGGTGTAAGCGCGGCGCAATTCGTGGCCGGATTAAGGCAGAAGAGTCAGGGAAACTTCATGTATCTCTACTATGTGCTACCCGCGATCGAAGAAGGACGATTTGTAAAGGGCACACTGGACGAGTTGCCCGAGGGCCTCATGGCCTACTACCAACGTCACTGGCGGCAGATGCGGGAGGGAAATGAGGAGGAGTTCGACGCTGTTTATGAACCCATTGTCTGCATCCTGGGGGTAGCGCAGGAGCCGGTAACCGTACAACAGATCGCCAACTGGACGAAACTGAGTCTAGGCCAAGAGAGGAGGAGTATTCGACTATGGCAGAGGAGTATTCGACTATGGCGGGAGTTCTTAGAGGTAGAACAAGTCAACGGGGAAACTCGTTACCGTATTTACCACGCCAGTTTTCAGGACTTTCTGAAGGAGCAGGTCAATTTACGCCGATACGATGACATGATCGCAGACTACTATCTAGCACTGGCGGGTTTGAATGAGGAGTAGCTCATATGCAGCTTTCGACGATTATGGTCTGCGGCATTTGGTCGCTCACCTAGCAAGAGCCAGACGTTGGAAAGCTCTCGCCCGCCAACTGTTAGATTTTTATTTCCTATATACCAAGGTAGATAGAATCGGCCCGCAGCAATTGGTGTCGGACTTTGACATGGCGCTGGCGTCGGAATGTCCAATAGAGGATCTGTCTTTGATCCGCGATGCTTTACTTTTGTCTTCACATGCTCTGTCGCAGGACAGTCAGCAACTTCCGACCCAGTTGAGAGCGCGATTGATGGGCAAGCAGTCTCCGACCGTGGACTCTTTCCTAGATCAGGTTGATCGAAAGGTACAAAGTCCGTGGCTGCGTCCGCTTACCTCCCTCTCTGGACCTGGAGAATCCTTACTATATACCTTGACCGGTCACAACGACGCAGTAAATTGCGTACTTGTTACGGCCGATGGAACCGCAGTGATCTCCGCTTCATCCGACCATCTCATAAAGGTTTGGGATCTGGAAGAACGTGGAGAACGCTTCACACTCGAAGGGCATCAGTCAGCGGTAACGGCCTTGGCACTTACATCCGACGAAAAGATGTTAGTTTCCGGAGATCACGCTGGTGCAGTGAAAATCTGGAATCTGCAAGCGCAGCAAGAGATAGGCAGCTGGGTAGGGCACGAAGCGCGAGTAGAGGCTTTATGTGTTACTCCAGGTAACCGTAAAATCGTATCCGCTTCAAGAGATGGTACGATGCGCGTCTGGGACATGCAGAGCCGAGAGGTAATTCACGTTCTGCAAGGCCCTAAGATGGTACGCCGCCAGAAAAAAAGACCTCCATCTCAGTTAGCCGTTCGACGTTCCTGGCGCTCAATCAAAGAGGACTACGAAGAGACGGACTATCGTAACCTTAAAAACCCTGACGGAGAAAGCAGTTTTCCGGTAATGGCGTGTACCCTCTGCGCAGACGGGAAGCATGTCGTATCTGGTATTGGGTGGCCCCACTTTCAAGACGCGATTGATCGGCGTCGACCCGATGCCATAGAGTTCTGGAATATCGAGACAGGGGATCGGTTATTTACTAAGCGGGCCCCCTCTCTTGGAGTGCAAGCGCTTACGGTTGTGGGAGAGAATCGGATTCTGTTCTCCCAAGGCAAAGCATTGACCTGCCTTGATTTCCAAGAGAACAGAGAGCTCTGGACTCGTCAGCATTCTGCTGCCATCACCGCGATTGCTCAACAGGGTGGAACTATAGTCTGTGGTATCTCTGACAGCACGATCACTGTCTGGACCCTTGAAGATGGGACTGAGCTAGCGCATCTCAGAGGACACGAGGATCAGGTCACCGCTATAGCCGTTACAGCGACTAACGAGCGCGTTATATCTGGATCTGCGGACAGATCGATTAGGGTCTGGGATTTGGAGAGCATCGTTCCGCCGAGCGAGCAAGCGCGTAATCGAAGCCCGGTTATCTCTTTTGAACTTGTGAATGATGGACAACACGCTGTATCTGTCTCACACGACGGTATGGT
>DAOTUH010000465.1:0-7559 GCA_034437255.1 Anaerolineae bacterium | reverse complement strand
CGTCACCGAGGGCGAGAACCAGGTCCGCGCCCAGAGTGGAGAGCATCTCAAGCAACTGCTGATGGAGGACCACCGCTACGTCTTCACGCTGATCCAGAAGTTCCACACGCGGGACGGTGGCGCTTATCCGGTGCTCTCGGAACGTAAGGACGTGATCGTGATCACCGACGAGGCGCACCGCACCCAGTATGACGTACTGGCGATGAACATGCGCCGGGCGCTGCCCAACGCTGCGTTTATCGGCTTCACCGGCACCCCGCTGATGGCCAATGAAGAAGAACTCACCCGCCAGGTCTTCGGCGACTACGTCAGCATTTATGACTTTAAGCAGTCGATAGACGACGGCGCGACGGTGCCGCTCTATTACGAGAACCGCATCCCCGAACTGCAGATCACCAATGCGGAGCTCAACGCGCAGATGGCCGACGTGCTGGAGAACGCCGACGTCGACGAGGAAGCCGAGGAGGCTCTGGCCCACCGCTTCGTGCGCGAATACGAGTTGATCACGCGCGAAGAGCGGCTGGAGACCGTCGCGGAGGACATCGTCGATCACTTCGTCAACCGAGGATACCGGGGCAAGGGCATGGTCGTCTCTGTCGATAAGCTCACCACAGTCAAGATGTACGAGAAAGTGCAGAAATACTGGCAGCGTAAACTGGAGGCCCTGCGCCAGGAGCTGGCTACAGCCCCACCCGAGGCGCGCCCGGCGTTAGAGGACAAGATCCACTACATGGAGACGACGGACATGGCCGTCGTCCTCTCCCAAGGCCAAGGGGAAGTCGCAGAATTCCGCAGGCATGACCTGGATATCCTCCCCCACCGCGAGCGCATCGTCAACGAGGACCTGGACGAGAAGTTCAAGGATCCCGACGATCCCTTCCGTCTGGTCTTTGTCTGTGCCATGTGGCGCACCGGCTTCGATGCCCCGGCCTGCTCCACGATCTACCTGGACCGGCCCATGCGTAACCACACGCTGATGCAGACCATCGCGCGCGCCAACCGGGTCTTCGGTGAGAAGAATAATGGCTTGATCATAGACTACATCGGTATCTTCCGCGAGCTGCAGAAGGCGCTGGCAATCTACGCCACGGGACGCGACGGGACCGAGGGCGACTACCCCATCGAGGACAAAGCGGCCCTGGTCGCGGAGCTATGCGAGGCCGTCGAGGCCGTGGAAACGTTCTGCGAAGAACGCGGTGTGGAGATCGAGCCAATTCTGGAGACAACCGACGCCTTCGACCGCATCGTGTTGATGGACGCTGCGATCAACTCGCTCGTCGATGCAGAAACCCAGGAAGCGTTGGATGATGCCGTCGAGCAGATCCTGGTCAACGATGACCTCAAGACCCGCTTCTTCAACCTGGTGGCTGCGGTGGATCGGCTCTTCAAAGCCGTCCTACCCGACACGCGCGCCAGCGAGTTCGCCGCGCGGCGCAAGCTCTTCGTCACGCTGGTGGACAAGATCCAGGTGCTTACGTCGTCATCGGACTTGCCGGATGTAGATCGAGAAGTTCGTGCTGTGCTGGATGAAACCATCCAACCCCGACCTTACGTCATTCGTGAAACCGGACCGCTTTACGACCTCAGCAAGATCGACTTCGACGAGTTGCGTGAGCGCTTCGAGACCGGGCGCAAGCGGACCGAGGCCGAACGGCTGCGGGGCAAGGTCAATGCCAAACTGCAGCGTATGGTGCGTCGTAACCGCACCCGCATCGATTACCGTGAGCGCTTCCAGCAGCTTATCGACGCCTACAATGAGGGTGCTGCTAATGTGGAGGCCTATTTTGAGCGCCTGGTTGAATTTACTGAGCAACTACGAGAAGAAGAACAGCGGCATATCCGCGAGAATCTCAGCGAAGAAGAGCTGGCGGTCTTTGATATCCTGACCCGGCCAGATCCCGGACTCACGGAAGAAGAGAAACGCGAGGTCAAGCAGGTGGCCCGCGAGCTACTCCAAACCCTCAAAAGCGAGAAATTGGTCTTGGACTGGAAGAAACGCCAGCAATATCGAGCCAGAGTGCGGATTGCCATTGAGGATATGCTCTACGAAGACTTACCTCAGCAGTACAGTGAGGCGTTGTGTGACCAGAAGCGGGATGACGTGTATCGGCATATCTATGATAACTATGAGAGCGCAGAGCAATCAGTGTATGCTGCAGCTTAATTAACTATTCGATGAATTACTTGTGGGAGTGTTGATCATGTCAGATAGCGTGCTTGTTGCTTTGATTGGCCTTGCTGGTTCCTTGGCTTCTGGATTACTAGGTGCCTTTGGTTCCATGGCTGTGGTAGAGATGAAAGGTGAAGCTGAAAATCGTAATCCCGGATGTGGATTAATTGGCTTAGCAACAGTCACAGCAGCGGTTTTTGGATTGATTGTTGGCTTGCTGCTTGCTCCGTGGATCATCAATCGCTTGAATTTGGGTGAGAATCTAGAATCCACACCATCAACTATATCTTCTGGCAGCTTCACAGTGCAAGCAGATGAACGTTGGCAAGACACAGGAATCCAGATCACTAAAGGTGATTATTTGCAAGTTGAGTATGTATCTGGTGAGTGGACTGGACAGTCAAGTTCATCTGGCTACAGCGGACCTGATTTCGGCTCAGCGCCTGAGAACACCGATACATGTTTTCCTATTCAGGGAGAAGGTTCATCACTCATAGGGAAAGTTGGTTCAGGCGCGCCCTTCAAAGTCGGTTATCAGTACTTAGGGTATACAGAAAATTCCGGTAGATTATATCTGCGAATGAACGATTGTGACAAATTCCTCTTCGACAACGATGGAGCCACTACTGTGGAGATTTCCGTGGAGTAGTGATTGTGGAAAGGATGCACGAGTTTTTCAGCAAGCATAAGGGGTGGATCGTTGCCAGTATAGTACTAACACTGCTCAGTTGGATGGCATATCTGCAGTTTGTACATGGGCTCGGTTGGGCAAAATGGACTGGTTTTGGCGACGAGACGTTGCTGGATTGGCTCAAATTGCTTATCATTCCCATTTTTATCGCAGTAGGGGTGTGGTGGCTGGATCGGCGGCAGAAGAAGACGGAGCGCGAGTTTGAGCAGGCGCGGCTGGAGAAGGATCGAGAGATTGCACGAGAGAAGCGCTATGATGCGACGCTGGAAGCGTACTTCGACCGGATGTCGATGTTGTTACGTGAAGAAGGGTTGCGAGGTTCGAGCGAGGGCGATGAGGTCAGGATGATTGCGCGGACGCGGACGCGGGTTGTTTTACGCAGATTGGATGGTAAGCGGAATGGTCACGTCATTCGCTTTCTAGTGGAGGCGGGTCTACTTTCTGCAGATGATCCACTTGTTAGTGTTACAGGGATCAATCTTCGAGGTGCTGATCTCCACTCGATTGATCTTGCAGTAGCTGATTTGAGTGGCGCGGATTTGCAGGAGGCTCAACTCGGGTCAGCCAATCTGCAAGGTGCTAATCTAAGCGCTACTGACCTTCGAGGATCTATTTTGTCGGGATCTAACCTAGGTGAAGCCGCTCTACTGGGTACCAAATTAAGGAAAGCTTGGTTGGTTCATGCTTGTTTGCGGGGGGCTGATTTACTAGGCGCTGACCTCCGAGGAGCTAAGTTGCTAGTGGCTGATCTGCGGGGTGCGCGCAATCTTGATGCGGCACACTTCCAGGACGCGAAGTTGAAAGGGGCCAAGGTATTAGCGTGTGATGTGGAGGGGTTGCAGCGTGCGGGGGTGGATGTGGACCAGCTCTGGATCGTGAAGGAGTCGGACCAAGACTGAGTCATAGCCTCAGTTGTAAGTTGAATGTTGCAGATTGAGAGTTAGGATTGCTGGTAGAGTGGGGCGCTGAGAAGTGTCCCGTTGTACTATCCTGGCTACAACTCCTATTGTACGATCTGCGTTCTAACACTATCGCGGTTGTAGGTTCTTGCATTAACAGCGGTTTCTTAGCCCGATTAGTGCCCGGTAGCACCACAGTTAACCGTGGTTAGTCGAAATCGCCCCAAAGGGGAAAAATACCTAGCGCCCACACGCTTGAGGTGCCCCACTTTGGCGGCTACTGTCACGTGAAAAGGGCGGACTACCCCCTTTTGGGCCGATCACGGTCAAGTGTGGTCGTACCATCTACTCCACCAGAACTTGATTACAGGAGATCAACTTTAGCGAGATTTTGCCTTAAAGCCAGATAGACGTACAATCGTGTTAAATAGTTCAATCGAAGATGGATCGCATGATGACTCTGTGTTACAGCTATCTAGTTTCCAGGAGTTTATCGAGTCGAAATGAATAAACTTGAAGACGAGAAAGAATCACACGAACACAAGCTAGAAAAGCCTGAATTGGATAATGAACCTAAGGTTTGGGAAGTATTTTGGGGAATTATTCCAGAGAGAGCTAGAAAACCTCTACTGATAGTTGTTGCTTTGACTCTTTGCTTAGCCTTCCTCCTAAGTAATGTAATAAAGCCCCTTCAAGACGTTGTACGCAGTAGAACAGAACCCACACCTACACTTCTAGTTGAAGCATCAGATATGGAGGCTATACATGTTGCTTATGAATTTGAGTCACTTCCTGGTTGTGTTCATGATGGGTACGTTCTTCCATTATCAAAGATCAATGAAGTTGAAGCTTCTGAATACCATGGAAATGATGAATTTGAGGAAGCCCGATCTGTGCTGGGTAGATTGAAGGTATTAGGAAATCCGCTAAATCCTATAGTTGCTTGGTTCAATATTTCTCAGGAGAAGAAGGGGAAATATGATGATTTGCTAATTACAAGTGCAATCTTAAAGGTGGAGAATTACGAACCCTTTACCGAAGAATCTGCCTTAATTCCCGTGATGAAGACCTGTGCTTCGCAATTATTGCCGAATAATCATCTTGGTTCTTTGCATATCACGCCTACTCAGAGAAGTTATGACGTTTTGTCTCCGAGGGTTACAAGTCCATACAAAGATGGAGTTCAATTAACCGAGCCTATGGGCTCTCCTAGAGGGATAGGCTTATATATTAATGCAACTGAAGCAGGTATCTACTCCATGAGTCTTGAAGTGGCATATGAAATCAACGGATATCAGTACGTTCTTGAACCTATGAATTTTTCAATGGCGGTTCCAGACCCTGCGTATATTCAAGAAATGTACTATTTCAGTTTAATTGATTCAGGGCTTTCTGGGCCAGAAGACCCCAGTGAATATATTGAAGAATTGCGCGAGATTCAGTCAACTTTTTTGGAGTTTAAGTATTATCAGAATGTAGAATCAATTAGGGGCTTGGAAGGCTCATATATGTACATTGTGAACATGGGACGAGAAACTGAACTAACTGATTGGTTGATAACCAAAGATTCCGCAGTCCTCTATAGATTTCCTCATTATGAACTTGATTCGGGTTCCGGTGTTAGAGTTTGGGTAGGCGAAGGGAATGATACCAATATCGATCTATTTGGCTCAGAGTCCTTTAGTGGGAGTGATGCGCCGACAACAATAGAATTGCGCAATTCTTCTCGCGACATTGTCGCAAGATGTTATGTTCCGTGAACTACCGAGCCTTAGCCCAATCACACTGACGTTGTTCTGCCTTTTGGGTGAGCGGTACGATTTCGGTAGCACCACATTTAACCGTGGTGAGTTGAAAAAAACGGGAACATGGGCACAATCTGGGTATGGAAAACACAAACCAGAGACCAATGAACCCGCAGGAAGTATTTTGCCCCAATGAGACGTGTTTGGCAAGAAGGCAAATCGGCAAAGGCAATATCAGTATTCACAGCCAGAAGGAACGGCGTTACAAATGCAATGTATGCGACAGTACCTTTGCAGAAACGAAGGGCACACCTTTCTATCGAGCGCACAAGCCCCACGCAGACATGACCATTGTGATCACGTTGTTGGCGTATGGGTGTCCGCCCCAAGCGATAGTTAAGGCCTTTGACTGGGATGAACGCACGGTGAAGAGAATTCAAGAAGAAGCGGGCGAACACTGTCAGGAGGTCCACGAGCACCTGGTGGAGCAGCCGCGCGATTTGAAGCAGGTTCAAGCCGATGAAGTCTGGGTGAAGGCCCAGGGAGTAATCTTGTGGTTGGCGATGGCCATGCAAGTGGACACGCGCCTGTGGTTGGGTGCCGAGGTGGGAGAGCGCTGAGATAAGGCGTTGATCAATGGTGTGAAGTTTTTTCAGATCTGGATTCACTCTTATATTTTCGCTGATCATCGGGCGCTTGAATCCATCTTTCAAGTCTTCAAGAGTCGTTTCTGGGTTGCTAAGAGCTGCTTGAAGGGTTCAGATTGGCCTAAGAAGCAACTCGCGAACATCAAATCGCCCATGGTCGGGTGACTTGAGCCCATTGCAATGGGTCAATTTTCGATACGAGGCCACGAAACCCGTCTTTAAGAAGCAAAACTGGCGAAATGGCGAATAACTTCACACCAATGGGCGTTGATCAAAGCGTTGATGCAACGTGTACGTGCTTGTGCTTTGTGTCGTCCGTTGTTGATTTGCGTTGACGGCTTCAGCGCTTATCTGAAAGCCATTCGGAACACATTTCGGGAGCCGATTCCGACCGGAGGACGGCCTCGGTTGCGGCCTTGGGACGGCATCCACATCGCGTAAGTTGTCAAGCAGTATTGCGGGCGCCGAGTCGTTGGCGTTGTGAAGCGGATTTGCCAGGGGGCGGCAGCGCAAGTCGAGGCTCTGATTCAGGCCTCGCAAGGACACGGGGGCATCAACACCGCCTACATCGAGCGGCTCAACGGGACTTTTCGCTCCCGTTTGGCTGCTCTGGTACGCCGAGGGCGGGGCCTGGTTCAGCAAATCCCCACGTTGCACGCCGGTGTCTATTTGGTCGGAACAGTCTACAATTTCTGTGCCTATCATGATAGTTTACGTGTCGAACTCCTGCTTCCTAATCATCGCCGTCGCTGGCTCAGGCGCACCCCTGCCATCGCCGCAAGCATTACCGACCATCTCTGGTCAGTTGATGAGCTGCTTTGGTACAAAGTTCCTAAGCCTCCGGCCTTGCCAAAACGCCGTGGGCGACCTCCCAAAGCCTTCCTGGAGCTCAAAAAGCAATGGCTCGGCTGACCACGGTTCCCTGTGGCGCTACCACGTGCCCTGAATACGCGCGTAATCGGGTTTTCTGTTGGCGAAAATAGCCGCTAAGAGCGGTTAGCTGTGATTGCCAACTTGACTCATTAAACATGAAAAGGCCAGGCAGATGCCTGGCCTTTCATATTTCATCCCCCGTATCCCTCTTGCTTCAGCGCTTTTGCTGCTGCGGAGAAATCTCCACCATGCTCAAGCGTCGTGTAGAGGCCAAAGGGGGTGTAGACTTCATCGGGTTCCAATCCAGGGGCATTAGCAGAGAAGTTATAGAACCACTGCTTGTCTAAGTCATCCAGCAATGTGGCACTCCAACTGCGTTCCTTCCCTGGACGTCGCCAATATTCTTGGCGACCATCCGACCGCGCTAGGTGCCAGCCGTGGCGGTGCAACAACGTGCGCACGTCGCCGCGACGGTTGAAGTCCTCGCCCGGCAGGACGCCCAGGCTGGGCCGCCTTGCCAAACGAGCCCGGCGG
>DAOTUH010000464.1:0-5058 GCA_034437255.1 Anaerolineae bacterium | reverse complement strand
CGCGCCGCAGGGCATGGGAGGCCACCACGTCGACGTCAGTGATTTCCTGATCAACGTCAAGGTGCCGCAGACGTGGCGCGACCACTTGCCGCTCCTGGTCGCCGGAGACCGCATCCTGTGGATCGTCGGTTGGCGCATCAGCGAGCACGCCCTGGTCCGCCCTGGCAGCAAACACGTCGCCCGCCTGCACTTCCTTCTGCCCGATAGCTCCCGCCGGTGTCTCACCGAGTGGCCCAATTGCTCCCGCCGGTGTCTCACCGAGCGGCCCGATAGCTCCCGCCGGTGTCTCACCGAGCGGCCCAATTGCTCCCGCCGGTGTCTCACCGAGCGGCCCAGGGGAAACCCATGAATCGAAAACCATCACGCAATACGCAACCCGCCAACCCTTTCGTCATCCGCCACCGGAGGCCCCCATGGCTAAACACCTCGTCCTGATCGCCGGCAACATCGGCGCGGGCAAAACGTCGTTGGCCGAGCGGCTCGGGGAACGGCTGGGCTGGGCCGTGGCCTACGAGTCGGTGGTCGACAATCCCTATCTGGCCGATTTCTACGGTGATATGCGGGCCTGGAGTTTTCACCTGCAGGTCTTTTTCCTGGGACACCGGGCGGCACAGCATCGCCGCATGGCGTCGCTCGCCCAATCGACTGTCATCGACCGCAGCATCTACGAGGACGCACATATCTTCGCCCGCGCACTCCACGAGGGCGGCAACATGATGGAGCGGGACTACCTGGCCTACCGGCGGCTCTACGATTTTGTCATCAGCTCGCTGCATCGGCCTGATTTGCTGATCTACATCCAGACGGGCGTGCCGACGCTGCTCTCCAGAATCCGGCAGCGGGGCCGGAAGATGGAGCAGAGCATCTCCAGCGACTATCTATCGTTGCTGGAGGGCTTTTATACGGAGTGGCTGGCTTCCTTCGATCTCTGTCCGGTGTTGACCGTGCCCGGCGATGCGCTGGATTTCGTCAAGTATCCGCGCCACCTGGAGATTATCACGGAGCGCGTGCAGGCGAAGTTGGCCGGCAAAGAAGTGGTGGAGTTTCCCAACATGGAGGAATTGAATGCCCGTTGAGTACGGTGAGCCGCTGACCGAGCGCCAGTTGGAGATTGTCGCGCTGGTGGCTGAAGGGTTGACCAACCGGGAGATTGCTTCCCGGCTCTACATCAGCCACAACACCGTCAAGGTGCACCTGCGCAACGTCTTCACCAAGACGGGCGTCGCGTCGCGCACTGAGCTCTCCATGTTGGCTATGCGCGAGGGGTGGGTTGCCGTCTCGGAGTCGGAGGACAACCTCGCGCCTGTCGAGGTGGCCGTGGCGGACGGCGAGGAAGCCAAAGAGACCGAGGAAGAAGCACCGGCTCAGGAGACGGAGACGCCCTCAGCCTTCAACCTGCCCGATTGGCCCCGCGTGCGTTGGATCGCCCTGGGCATGGGACTGGTGCTGGCCCTGGTCGTACTGTTCTTACCGCCACGTCAGCCGGTTGAGGTCAGCGGGCGGGATTCTTCTCAAGCGCTGGTGGACAATCCCGTGGCCAACGAACCAGCGCCGGTCGCGGCGGAGGGCGACGGCTGGGAAGAACTGCCGCCACTGCCGGTTCGTCGGGCACGCTTTGCCACGGCCGTAATAGGTGAGCGGATCTACGTGATCGGCGGTCTGACGTCGGACGGCCCCTCAGATCGGCTCGACGTCTACGACATCGAATCTGAGCAATGGACGAACGGAGCGCCACGTCCAGTTGCGTTAGCCAACGTTCAGGCCACGCCGCTCGGTGATGGCCTGCTCGTGCCCGGAGGTTGCGACGCTGAGGGCCAGCCGGTGGCGACGGTGCATCGCTACGCGGCCGATGAGGATACCTGGACCGATGTCGCGCTGCTGCCGGAGCCGCTCTGCGCCTACGCACTGACGACGTACGGTGACCAGGCGTATCTGTTCGGCGGCTGGAACGGGCGCACCTACCGTGCGCTCGCCTACCGTTATGATGTGGAGATCGACACGTGGACGGAACTGGCCCCGCCGGCGGAGGCGCGCGGTTTTGGCGCAGCGGCGGTGCTGGCTGAGCGCATCTTCTACGTTGGCGGTTACGACGGCGATGAACGCGCGACGTGCGAGGTCTACGTGCCAACAGAGGATCGTTGGGACCTCTGCGCGTCACTGTTGCAGCCGCGTGGTGGCCTCGGCCTGGCAGCGTTGGGCGGGCAGTTGTTCGCTGTGGGCGGCGGCTGGGAGAGCTACCTGGGTTTCAACGAGCGCTACAATCTCAAGGAAGACAGTTGGTCCGTGCTCGGAACGCCGCTCGTCGGCGAATGGCGCAATCTGGGCGTGGTGGGTTGGGAGACGTCACTCTACGCCCTCGGCGGTTGGAGCGGCGACTATCTCAATCGCACCTACGTGCTGGAGGTCTTGCCCTTCCGCGTCTTCATCCCGGTTACACTCCCCTAATCCAGCATCCAGTTTCCATATCTGCGGGGCAAGAAGCCGTTAAAGGCATGCAGATTCTGAATTTGAATCCGCTAATCCGTTCAATCCGTTGACGATCTGCGCGGCGCCATGCTGTGGGTATAGTTGAGGCTCCGACGGCTCTGGAAGACGTAAGAGAAGACCTCCCGCTCTCTCAGGAACTCCGCCAGCGTGGTCTCCTGGAGTTCCTTGACGGGCATTATCTTCCGCCGGCCTACCGCACGCCGGGGACGCTCGAAGGGCGCGATCTGCTTGAGGCGCACGTGCCAGCCCGTCTGCACACAGACGAAGCGCAGCAGCCGGTAGACGTAGGTGCGGATGCTCTCCTGTTCGCCGGGCTGACATTGGTAGCCTGACAGTCGTAGATGCCGGGACGTCACCTGACCGTTGCCTCGACGGAATCCCGCCTTGCGCATGACCTGCGTCTGGAACTCGGCCATGCGCTGTTCAAACTCCAACGTATCAATCTCCTCGAGGCTTTTCTGGAAAGAAGCCAGCGGTAGCCCCTGCTTGGTCCAATGCTCGACGTTGGCGCGGAAGCGATGGCTTTGCCCGTTGATATAGGCCGAATCCGCCAGCCAGATAAGCAGATCGGCGTAAGGGCGGCTGGGAATTTGGACCTTGTAGAGCCACATCAGGAAGTGCACCGTCCCCAGTGGGTATTTCTCCGTGAAGCGTTCTCGCACGCTGCGACCGGTCAGCTCGTTGAGGTTGCAGCTGTTGGCGAGTCCGGGCACGTCGTCGTCCGGCGCGTAGCGCACGATGTGATGGCCGACGGAGCGGCACGCCGGATGGGCGATATCCAGGTCCAGCCAGACGGCGCCGAGGATGTCCTGCCAGGAGACACCGCTGTAGACGACTGTTTCGTACTTATGATAGACGCCCACCAGGCGCGCGTTGGGGTGCAGGTGCAAAAAGAGCGCGGTGCTCAGTACCGCGTCCAGGTCGTCGCCCATCACGACGTACTCGACGGCGCGGTGACGCTTGAGCCAGGGAAACCGGTGCAGGATCGTGCTGCGCTTCAACACGGCGTGGCTCTCAGCGCTTCCGGCGACCGGCCGGCGCATCAATATCGATCTTCTTGAACCGGGCGATGAGCTGTTCTTGCCGCAGGTAGAGCGGCTCGTCGAGGCGCTGGCGCGCCAACGCCACGTACCGTTCGATGATGTCGTAGCCGACGTATCGCCGTCTCAACGCCTTGGCGACTTTGGTCGTCTGTCCGGAGCCGACGAAGGGGTCCAGCACCAGCTCGCCGGGATAGGAATAGAGCGTGATCAGCCGGTGCGGGATCTCCTCGGGGAAGGGGCAGGGGTGATCGAGAAACCCGGGTGGTACCGGCGCGATGTGCCAGATGCTGTTGGCCACGTCCATGGTGAAGAGTCGGTTGATGGGATAGGCGGCGTCCTCCTTTTCCTCCGGCGTGCGCCGTTTATAGATCTTCGGCCCGGGCTTGTGGAAGAGCAGGATGTACTCGTTCATGATGTTGGGGTAGTAGTAGCCGGGATAGGGCTTCTGGATGGCGACGCCGGCCCGCTTGACGCCCGCGGTGCACTTGTGCCAGACGATGTCCTGGTGAAAGGCCCAGCCGCTGTGCGTCAGGCGTGTGACGACGTCGAAGGGCACAGGATAGAGCGTGCCGTCCAGCAGCACGGTGCCGATGACGATAGCGCAGAGTCCGCCGGGTTTCGTCACCCGCAGCACCTCGTCGAAACAGCGCTTGATCCACGCCAGATAGGCCTCGTAATTGTCGTACCCCTCGGCGTATTGGCGTGTGCGGTAGTTCTGGGACTCGTCCTCGGCGTGGAGGTCGTAGTCGATGGCATTCCAATAGGGTGGCGAGGTTACGGTGAGGGTGACGCTGTCGTCCGCCAACTCTGTCATGGCAAGACAGGACTTTTGGAAGATCTGATTGGGCATAGGCAGCCCCCGTCCTAGCCGGCGCGCCGGCGCTGCTGGCGGGCGGCAACGACCTGGTCCCAGCGGCGTTGAGCCTCTGGTGTCTCAGGCGGCGCGACGTCGATCTCGTGGGGCACGGCCCGACCCTCGACGACGTGCACGAAGGTCGCGAAGCCCTCAGTGCCGACGACGCGATCCCCGTCGCTCTCCAGTGCCGCCGCCGTCACGTGGACCGTGATACTGGTGCGTCCGACGTGCGCGGTAGAGCCTTCTAGGATCAGCGTTGCGCCCTTATCGACGCTGCGGCGGAAATCCATGCCGTGCAGCGATATGCAGACCAGGTTTTCGGGCGCGCAACCCAGAGCGGCGCGGGCGGCCATAAATGCGGTCTCCACCAGCCACTCCGCCATCCGACCGGCAAAGAGCGTCCCGTGGTGATTGAGATCCACGGACTTCACCAGATGCGAGGCCGTGATGCGAGGTAAATCGTCGATTCTCATGATGCCTCCGGCTGTGGATATTTCCCGTGACGTGCGATAAAAAGAAAGCAGGCCGATGACGTGATCGGCCTGCTACGTTGTGACCCCAAGGGAAGTCGAATCCCTGTTTTCGGCTTGAGAGGCCGACGTCCTAGGCCACTAGACGATGGGGTCTCGTGACGACGCAGACATTGTACCAAAGAGCATGATTTTGTCAACC
>DAOTUH010000463.1:0-3016 GCA_034437255.1 Anaerolineae bacterium | reverse complement strand
GCAGCGCGTCGGGGACGGTTACAGATTCAGGGTCGTGCCAGGGTTGCATGTATGGGTCCTTTGGTCAGGTGTGCTTTTTGATATGGTTGGATTCTGATCCCAGGGTCACGTGTTGCGTGTTGCGTGATGGCTTCTTCAGCATCGGTTCACTCTGATTGTGGCTGGTGTTTATAGCGGCAGTTGGTGTCGTTCAGACCAAGTGTTGCGTGATGCGTGTTGCGTGATGGCTTCTTCAGCATCGGTTCACTCTGATTGTGGCTGGTGTTTATAGCGGCAGTTGGTGTCGTTCAGACCACGTGTTGCGTGTTGCGTGATGGCTTCTTCAGCATCGGGTCACTCTGATTGTGACTGGTGTTTATAGCGGCAGTTGGTGTCGTTCAGACCACGTGTTGCGTGATGCGTGTTGCGTGAGGTTCTCATCAGAGTCATGTCTTCGTATCCCGTCGTCGATTTCTATAGACGGCACTCCGCTGCGCTGCGTGCCTGACTACGAGCCAAAGCCACGACGTATCACGAATCACGCATCACGCATCACGTTCCGTTGACTAGAACTCCACCTCCGCCACTTGATCGAAGTCCAGGTCAAAGGCACCCACGCGCTCCGGCTCCGCCTCTTCCATAGCCTCGAAGTCGCCGGCCTCCTGGCCTCGGTCGCATAGGGAGCGGTAGGGGCAGAAGCGGCAGCGCCGCTCGTCGTCGGTGAGGGTGAATTCGTCCTCGTCGCTGCGCGCGCGGATTTCGGCGATTATCTGGCGCAGATAGACCTCGTCGGCGGCAACCTGTTCTGCATCGTATTGCAGCCGCTCCGGGTCGTGGGGGAAGTTGGCGAACCAGTAGATCATGGTCACCGAGGCCGGATCGATGGCTGTCTGGCGCAAGTGCACGCCCGCCTTGATTAGCAGATAGCGGTAGACGCGCGTCTGCAGCCGCTCCACCAGCCAGCGGCGCGACGTGCGCTTGCGCGACGTCTTCCAGTCGAAGATCAAGGCCTCGCCGCCCGGCGCCAGCACCACAAGGTCGTACTGCGCGATGAGCCGGCTGCCCATCAGCGGCGCGGAGAGCGTCAGCTCTGGGAAGCGCTTCCCTTCAATGTCAGCCGGACGCGCAGCAAGATAGTTGTCCCACCACGTGCGGAGATCGCCCTCGCCCGCCTGGTCCGTCAGCCGCACCTCGGAGACACCGAGCAGATGCTGGTGCACCATGCGGTGGAAATCCAGCGCGCGCTGCATATGCTGCTCGTGCATGAGCACCGGCTCCGCTTCCACGGCGGGCCACGTCACGCGGCGCAGGTAGCGCAGATAGAAACGCCTCGGGCAGTCGGCGTAGTCCTGCAGCGATGCCTGGCTGAATTGGAAATCATCTGGGAGCATAGAACCTTCTTTCGTCATACGTCATCAGTCACGAGTCAAAAATCATGACCCATAGCAAGCCACGAAATACGCAATACGGAATACGCAATCCTTCCAACTTACTCAGGACAGGCACTCATTTTCCCAGCAGGCGCAATCCCGCCGCCACCACCAACAGCACGAAGCCCATCCCGCCGCAGACCGCGCCGCCGACGGCGAGTTGGCCCGGCTGACGTCGCAGGTGGGCGACGTAGGCGTCGGGCGGGCCGGCGGTGAGCGCCCGCGCCGTGACGAGATTGGGGCGTTCCCACGTCCCCTCGACGGTGAGCGTCTGGTCCGGCAGATAGCCGGTGTAGCGGCGCGTCACGCCGTCCTCCTGCGTCTCGAAGACGTGCGCGTTGGCGAAAGAGACGTGCGCGTTGGCGAAAGAGACGTCCTCGGGCAGCTGGAGCGTGACGGCGTCATCCTCGGTCAGCTGGAAGCGGATGCGGTCCTGTGGCGGCGTCTCCAACACCCACGTAGCCGAGGGACCAGGCGTCGCCGTGCCTTCGGTCTCCGCCGCGCGCTCGACCTTGTAGAGCACGAGCCCGTGGGGCAGATTCAGGTCAAAGTCGCTCGCGGGTACCCAACCGGTGAAGAGCGCGTCCGTGCCCGGCGGCAGTGTCTCGAGCTCAGCGACCGTCGGTCGCGGCAAGCGCGCGGCCTCCCGCGCCCGCCACCAGGCCAGCGGCGCGCCCATGAGCGTCGCCGTCAGCCCGGAGAGGCAGGCGAAGACGCCGAAGATCAACACCACGATGGACCCTCCTGCCTTGCGGCGGCGAAAAAGTCGATTCAAGTTGAGACGCATCCTTATCTCCTCGTGGCACGGTGGAGACCCCGGCCACAGCTCATCAATCCCTCACGAGTCATGCCCCTGAAGAGCAATTGACTCATGACACATCACGCAACACGCATCACGCATCACGTCAAAACTCCTCATCCTGGAAACGCCAGATCGCAACGAAGGAGAAAACGGCGATGGAAATCAACGCCGCGTAGAAGGGCGTCAGCGGAGGCAGCGGCTGCCCGGCCATGATGGACGCGGCGATGGCGCCGCCCAATCCCTCGGCGCCCGGCGGCGGCAGTACCAGCGTCCACGGCAGGACGTGGCGCAGCGGCGGGATCATGCCCAGCAGGTACTGCTGCCCGAAGGCCAGCGCCAGCGGCACGCCGATGACGGTTCCACGGTGCTTCGCCAGCACGCCTAACATCACGGTGAGCGTCAGGAAGTAGAGCAGGTTGACCGCCAACACGCCCAGGCCCAGCAGGTAGTTCGCCAGATTGGGCGCCGCACCTGCCAGCGTGAACTGGACGTAGGCGATCATGCTGGGGAAGAGATTCATGGTGAGCACCGCGCCCACGGCGTTGGGCAGTAGCTTGGAGAGAATGAAGGCGGTCCGGGAGACAGGTTTGGAAAGCACCCAGGCAGCGGTCCCGGAGAGCTTCTCACCGATCACAGCGTCCTGCATGATGATGATCACGGCGATGGGCGGAAAGAGGCCCGCGAAGAGCGCGAATAGCGCCGGCGCTTCCTGCGGATCGAAGGCCTCGGCGCCCCAGAGCAGCCCTGCCAGGATGAAGTTGATGACCGCCGTCCAGATCAGCGTCTGCACCCACCAGAGATTGGT
>DAOTUH010000462.1:0-6370 GCA_034437255.1 Anaerolineae bacterium | reverse complement strand
ACTGGCTGGCCATCTACTGGCAGGGCACCCTCTCCACCTGGGTCGGCCAGCACGTCGTCCACGCCATCCGCACCGACCTCACCGCCCAGGTGCTGCGGCAACCCGTCGCCTTCCATGAGCGGGAGCGGGTGGGCCAGATCGCGTCGCGGCTGACCAACGACGTCAACGCCCTGGCCGAGGTCGCCTCCAGCGACGCGCTCAACCTGGTGGCCGACCTGCTGACGCTGGTGGGCATCGTCGCCATCATGGCTGCGCTCAACCTGCGCCTGACGCTGGTCACGATGCTGTCGATCCCGGTGGTCATGGCGGCGATGGGCTACCTGGGGAAGCAGATGCGCCAGGCCTACCGCCAGGTGCAGCAGGCCCTGGCCGAGGTCAACGCGGGCGTGGAACAGGGTGTCGCGGGGATGCGCGTCGTCCAGTCCCTCTCGCAAGAATCGTTCACCGTGGCCCAGTTCGAGAGCCTGAGCCTGCGCAACATGAAGGCCAACCTGCGCGTGAGCCTCCTCTTCGCCGCCGTCTTCCCGACGATGACGGTGACGAATATGCTCGGCGTGGCGCTCGTGGTGGGGTACGGCGGGACGCTGGTCGCCCAGGGCGCGACCACCGTCGGCGTGGTGCTGGCCTTCCTGGGTTACGTCTACCGCTTCTTCGGGCCGGTGCGCGAGCTGAGCCTGGTCTACAATACCTTCCAGGCGGCCGCCGCATCGTTGGATCGGATCGCCGACTATATGACGCGCGAACCGGAGGTGGCGGAGCCGGAGGAGCCTCAGCGCCCGGAAGGCAGCTTCGCGGGACGGATCACCTTCGATCACGTCACTTTCGGCTATGGGGACGCGCCGGTGCTGCGGGACGTGAGCCTCGACGTCGCCGCCGGGGAGACCGTCGCCCTGGTCGGGCCGACGGGCGCCGGGAAGAGCACCCTCGCCAAGCTGCTGGCGCGGCTCTACGACGCCGACGCGGGCGCGGTGAAGATCGACGGGATAGACGTGCGCCAGATTGCCTCAAAGGACCTGCGACAATCGGTGACCATCGTGCCGCAGGACGTCTTCCTCTTCGCCGCCACGGTGCGCGAGAACATCCGCTACGGCGACCCGCAGGCGAGCGACGAGGCGGTCGAGGCCGCTGCGCGGCGCGCGCAGGCCCACGACTTCGTCGCCAAACTCCCGCAAGGATACAAGACCCCGGTGGGCGAGCGTGGGGCGACGCTCTCCGGCGGGCAGCGGCAGTTGGTCGCTTTCGCCCGGGCGCTGATGGCCGACCCGCGCATCTTGGTGCTGGACGAAGCGACGGCCAACGTCGACGCCTACACCGAGGCGCTGATCCAGGGGGCGATGGACGAGATCCGCCGCGACCGGACAACGGTGATCATCGCCCATCGCTTCTCCACGCTGCGCAAGGCCGACCGGATCGTCGTGGTCGACGACGGGCGGATCGTGGGCCAGGGCCGTCACGAGGACTTGATCGCGAGCAACCCCACGTACCAGCGCCTCTACCGGCGCCAGTGGGCTGAGAATCCGAGCGAATGAAGAGGTCCAGCGAAAAGGCTGCGGAAGACGACTCGAAGGAACAGTATCGCGACTTCGAGTTCAACCTGCGCGAGCTGGCTGGCTCGATGGGCGATTTCGGCACGCTCTTTCCCCTGGCCGTGGGCTACATCGCCGTCAACGGCCTGAATCCGGCCGGACTGTTCATTATGCTCGGCCTGACCAACATTGCCCTAGGGTTGATCTATCGCCTGCCGATGCCGTTGCAGCCCAAGAAGGTCATCGCCGCGACGGCCATCGCGCAGGCGTGGCCGCCCACTTTGATCCACGCTTCCGGGTTGGGGCTGGGCGTGCTCTGGTTGGGCCTCGTCCTCACGGGCGTGCTGCGCAAGTTGCTCGACATCACCCCGGTCTTCGTCGTGCGGGGCATCCAACTGGCTCTGGCGGCGACCCTGGCGTGGCAGGCGTTCCGGTGGATGCGGCCGGCGCCGCTCCTGGCGCTGGCCGCGGTTGCCGTTGTCCTGCTTCTGCGCGAGAACCGGTACGCGCCGGCCTCGGTCGTGCTGATGATCCTGGGCGTGGCGATCGTCGCCTGGCGCGGCGAGTTGCCGGAGACCTGGGACCTGTCTCTGACCCTGCCGCCGCTGACGCTGCCTCGCCTCGACGACGTCTGGCAGGCGATGGTGCTGGCGGGATTCGCGCAGATTCCTCTCTCCATCACCAATGCCGTGATCGCTCCGGCGGCGCTGATCCGCGACTACTTCCCCGACAAGGCGGTCAGCGAGCGCAAGCTGCTGCTCAATATGGGGGTGATGAACGTCGCCGCCTCGTTCTTCGGCGGGATGCCGATGTGCCACGGCGCGGGTGGGCTGGCGGGCCAGTACTACTTCGGCGCGCGCACCGGCGGCACGCCCATCATCGAAGGGGTGATTGAAGTCGCCATCGGGCTTTTCCTGAGCCAGTCCATCGCCGATGTGATGGCCGCCTTCCCGATGCCGCTGATGGCCGGGATGATGCTCCTGGTCAGCATCGAGCTGGCCAGGCCGCTGCTCGCGTTGCGCCGCTGGAAGTTGGGGATCGCCTTGGTCACAGCGCTGCTCTCGGTAGCCACGAATATGGCCCTCGGCTTCGCCGTCGGCCTGGCGATTGCTCACGTGGTGAGCGCTTTGAAGCGCGACTTTACGCTATCCCATCTTTCCGATCAAGAGGAGAAAAACCAACCCGATGTTTGAATCCTTCGTCATTGACGTCTCAGCGTTGACCAAGCGCTATGGCCCGAATGTTGGGAATGGCCCGTTCCCGCGACTTGCCGCAGATCAAGAAGTGCATCGGCGTCATCGGGTTTCGTGTCGCCAGGGGTTCCTTCAAATAGCACCCTGTTCCCTGCGCGCTGTTGTCTGGCCCCGGCACGGGATCAGAGCGAACGAAGTTGGAAGGAATTAAAAGGCCCCGGCGTGGATGCTGATGCCGGGCCTTTTGTGTTTTCACGGGGAGAAAAAATGAGGGATAAAAGGATTCAGGGTTCGAGTCCGATGATAACAAGCGGCACTGGAGGATTGTTCCGCCCGTGTCTGAGGATATTGTGTAGTTCTCCCTCATAATAGGCGATGCCGCTGGACATATCTTTCTGCATTGCCTTGGTGGGCAAGATCTCAACACCGACATTAATAATGCGACCTGCATAGAAGGCTAGGTGTTTGACGAATAAGTCATAAGCTACAAAGGCGTATTTCCCAAATTGTACCTCTATAGCGATACGGTTCTTCACATGGTCTGTTTGGTTGTAGGAGTATATAACCTCTGCTCCTTGATCCAGTAGATACTGTTTTTGCTCTTCCAAAGGCATTCGTGACATAATTTCTAATTGATCGACATTATGAGCAATGTAGTAAGAATAACGTGTAGATTCCCATCCTCGTTTGGAGAAACTTTCATCGAACTCTGAATTGATGTCGACTGGGCTATAAAGAGCCTATCCTTTTCTGTCTCTCTCGCGACTAATCTTCGTTCTGCATCCTTCTGCGTCAATACTTTCGATAACATTAAGGATCTCTTGATAAGCCTCCTTCTCATGCACCAGAAGCCATTCTTCCCCATTGAGATGTGAGTGTTTTTTAGCGATTTTCATTTGCTCTCTCCAAAAAGATTAGTCGTTAGCTTTGACTTGCGGGTGGTTTGTAAACTGGCTTATCAGGCCGGATTTTCAATTCTCCAGTCTTGGCCTGGCTGATCCTTTCCACTGCAATATCATAGTAACCTCTTACGATTTCTGCTCCTGCAGCACGCCTTCCGTTAATGATTGCTGCAACTGCTGTTGTACCAACCCCCATGAAAGGATCAAATACAAGATCTCCTTGATTTGTCATCGAAAGCACAATCCGCTGCACTAGAGCGACTGGAAATTGGCAAGGATGATCGGTTTTTTCAACGTGGTTAGATTTGACATTTGGTATATTCCAAACATCTGATGGGTTTTTACCTTTGGGGTTTCCTGATAGCTTTCCTCTATTTGGACCCTTGTAATGACGCTTGCCTGGATATTTTTGAGGTACTCGAACTGGATCTAAATTGAACACATAATCATCTGATTTAGTAAACCAGTTTATAGTTTCGTATCTTCCTGAAAATCGATTTTTGCAATGTAACCCATGGCCAAAATGCCAAACAATTCGGTTTCTTAATTTTAGTCCATTATCTTTGAAACAGTCATATAATAGAATGTCTAATGGAATGATTTCCCCATTTTCTACGTAGTTTCCCACTTCCCAACAGATGCTACCTTCCGGTTTTAGAACCCGTATACACTCTTCAATAATTTGTCTTTGCTGAGCCTTGTATACTTCAATATCCAGAACTTCTTCATACTCTTTACCGATATTGTAGGGAGGAGAGGTTACTACAAGCTGAACACTTTCATCGGGAATTGTTCTTAAAAAATCTAGGCAATTGCCATGGTATAAGGTTGCTGAGTTTTCGAGCGCAAATTCAGATGGGATAGTGATGTCTATTTGACTACTCAATCTCACTTGGACTACTTCGTCGGGATCGATGCTTTCTACACCTACTTGTTTGGAAGACATAACAAAGCACACTCCTACTTATAACTATCTAATTATTGTTAAGATTAGTATAGCACTTTAACTTAGTGTGGTAAAGTTTCCCCTCCAGATGGAATTTGTTATAATAATCCCCAGTGACAATGTCCCTATTTCTAAGTCAGGAGCCTTATGGATGACGTGCCTCTCAGTGATATGATCCCTCAGTCCGCGCTGATCGACCAATTGCCCGTCGGTGTGGCGATCTTCGACCGGCAATACAAGCTCCGGCGCTGCAATCCGGCGTGGAGGGAGGCCGTCGCGCGCGATGTGCCCGCGTTCCCCGAAAGCGACGTGACGCCAGGCATGAGCCTCTTCGCGTTGGTCCCGACGCCCGCCTCTGAGCTAGAGGATCTTCTGGGGCGGGTGCTGGCCGGGCGCACGATCCGCCAGCGCGATTTTGTCGTCGGCGGCGAGCGGGCCGGCGCTACCTGGGATGTAATGTGGCGTCCGCTCACCGAGGACGATGAGACCGTCGGTCTCGTCGCGGTGCTGTGCGATGTCCAGCCGGCCCGTCCGTGTGAGCCAACGCCGGCGGAGGAGCAGGCTGCGCCCCGTGCGCCGGTGGATCGCCTCTCGCTGGTGATGCGAGCGACCAACGACGGCATCTGGGATTGGAATGTCAAGACGGATACGGTCTACTATTCGCCGCGTTGGAAGCAGATGCTGGGCTACGAGGATGAGGAGTTGCTCAACCACTTTAGTACGTGGCAAAGCCTGATCCATCCCGAGGATGTGGCGCGCGCGCGGGCCGAGCTGGACGCCTATCTGGCAGGGGAGACCAAGCACTTCGAGCTGGAGTATCGACTCCGGCACAAGGACTGCTCCTACCGCTGGATTCTGGCGCGCGGCGTCTTGATCCGCGACGTAGAAGGCGAACCGTGTCGCGCCGTTGGCTCTCACACGGACATCACGCCCCTCAAGGATTTGCAGCAGAATCTCCAGCACATGAACGCCTTCCAGAACCTGCTTACCGCGACCTCGACGCAGTTCATCAACATCGCGCTGGAGGATGTGGATGAGGGCATCCAGCAGGCGCTTCAGGAGGTCGGCGAGTTCACCAACGTGGATCGCAGCTACGTTTTTCTCTATTCCAATGACAAGCGCCGGATGACCTGCACCCACGAATGGTGCGCGCCGGGAGTGGCGCCCCATCAGGATCTCTTGCAGAATATCCCCGTCGATGCTTTGGGGTGGTCGAACGCGATTCTTTTCCAGGGTGAGGTGTTGCACATCCCGCGCGTGGCCGAGCTGCCGCCCGCAGCAGAAGCCGAACGGGAGGAGTTCGAGAGCCAGGGCATTCAATCTCTGCTCGCCACGCCGATGGTCTACCAGGGCGAGACCATCGGCCTGTTGGGCTTCGACGCGGTGCGCGCGGAGAAGGAGTGGACCGCGGGCGATATCCGGCTGCTCAGAACGCTGGGCGCGATCTTCATCAATGCATTGGAGCGCAAGCGGGCGGACGAGGCGCTGAGGGAGAGCCAGCGCATCCTCTCGACCCTGATCAGCAACCTTCCCGGCATGGCCTATCGCTGCCGCGACGACGCGGAATGGACGATGTTATTTGTGAGCCAAGGCAGCCTGGAACTGACGGGCTATCCGCCCGAAGAGTTGGTGGGCAGCCACGAGCTGACCTACGGCCAGTTGATTCATCCAGACGATAAAGCTATGGTGCGGGAGGATGTGCGCGCGGCGCTGCGCGAGCAGCGGCACTTCGAGATCATCTACCGCATTCTCACACCCCATGAGCCTGAGGGAGAGAAGTGGGTGTGGGAGCGGGGGCAGGGC
>DAOTUH010000461.1:0-5528 GCA_034437255.1 Anaerolineae bacterium | reverse complement strand
CCCATTCTCATTGGAGATCTTGACGCCAAAGCGGGTAACATTGTGGTAACGGCGTCACCAAGACCGAACGCACCTGAAAAACCAACCGTTTACTTCGGCAATGGCTGCAAGCGTGCGTTTTCGTAATTGTAAATTGATAGAATGATAGTTATCGACAATCTTTGCCTGTTACATATTCATTAGATCACTTTCCTCCTCATTATAGGGGGGAATCCTTGTGACTCGGCTTATCAGCTCGCAAGGGGTATATGATTTGTAAGGTGCAAGGGGTATGAGTTTTGTAAGGTTGACACGTAACAGTACTTTAATTGCGAAGCAGAATTCCCCGTAGCTTGCTATGGGGTTCCATGCTCTAGCAAAAACCGACCCGAAGGGGAAAAACTACGTAATACCCCGTCTGCTTGCAGCGGGGATAGGAATTTTTAGGATTTTGCGAGTTTATTGCCCCTCGGGGCATTTTGTGTTTTCTGACCAATTCCCGGACGCAATATGATGCGGTCGTATTGGAAATGAGGTCTTAATGCCCCTCGGGGCATTTTGTGTTTTCTGACCAGAATCACAAGGAGGAATAACATGGAGCAATGGACATTAGAGTCTTAATGCCCCTCGGGGCATTTTGTGTTTTCTGACCCTACCTCTGATGACGTTTTCCGTCCCGCCGACTATCGGTCTTAATGCCCCTCAGGGCATTTTGTGTTTTCTGACAAAACTGGGACGTTATGTGCATGCTGCTGGCGCCAGGGGGTCTTAATGCCCCTCGGGGCATTTTGTGTTTTCTGACGCTGGTGGGCTGGGCGCCCAAGGACGGCACACACGGTTGGTCTTAATGCCCCTCGGGGCATTTTGTGTTTTCTGACCAAAGAGCGGCACGCATGGCTGCACAGCATACATGGTCGCGTCTTAATGCCCCTCGGGGCATTTTGTGTTTTCTGACGTAAGGAACGAGCAGAGGCATACTTCAGCGGGAAAGCGTCTTAATGCCCCTCGGGGCATTTTGTGTTTTCTGACTCCTAAAAAGTGGGGTTGACTTTGCTTCCACCTTCGGGCGTCTTAATGCCCCTCGGGGCATTTTGTGTTTTCTGACAAATCCTGTAGAAGCCATTAAAAAAGGATTTAAAGAATTGTCTTAATGCCCCTCGGGGCATTTTGTGTTTTCTGACTATCATTCATTACCCCGATGGGGTGACAAATGTCATACGCCAGTTGCTTCATTCCCAGTATAGTCCAACTCAGATAATGCGCAACTCCGGTGCCGAGGTCGGCTCCCCCTCTCCCAGCACGACGCGCTGATCCCGGCACGCGGCGCAGAGCACGTAGATGCGCACGCTGCCTTCCTCTTCCACGTGGGTCGCCAGCTGCTCCTGGAGCTTTTCCATCTCCTCTCCGGTTATCCATACCTCGAAGACGCTGTACTGCACGCGTTCGCCATAACCCTCCAGTAAATGTGCGACCTTGAGACGTCGCCGATCATTGGATATATCGTAGCTGACGAGATAGAAAGTGCACACGGGCGACGCTTACGTTTCGTGCCACGCGCGGTAGTCAGGGGTGGCGTGCTTGAGACACCGCGCCATCTCCCGGGCCTGAAGCTCGAGGAAGCGCCAGCGCGCCAGCTGCTGACCGGTCCGCGGATGACGCTGCTTTTCTTGCAGGCGTTTCTCATAGGCGCCAATGTAGCGTTTTACGGCGGGGCGCGTCATTACGACGGGCGGCTCGTCCGCGTCACCGGGTCGGAAATCGTTTGAGGTGATCTTCCCTTCTCGGCAGACGTCGAGGATCAGGGCGTCGACCCAAACGCGGAACTCCTCCACCAGGTCCAAGGCCAGGGAAGGACGATTGTAGGCGTCAGCGTGAAGAAAACCGACGTAGGGATCGAGTCCCACAGTGTAAACCGCGCTCTCGACCGCCCGGGTGATCAGTGTGTATCCCAGGGAAAGCAGGACGTTGATAGGGTCGCGGGGCGGGCGGCGGTTGCGGCGCTTGAAGGACCAGGCGGGCGCCAGCAGCGACCGGAGCCCCCCAAAGTAGCGCGCGGCGCCGCTGCCTTCGACGCCCCGTAATGCGTTGCCGGTCTCCGCGCGCGCGGCGCGAGCGAGATAGTGCTCCATATCGTGCAACAGCGCGCTCCAGGCGCCCTCCCGTCGGTCTTGCGCCTGGAGTAACCGCAATTGACTGCGTAGCTTGCCGGCGACCAGACGGCGGGCCAGCGCCTGGCGGAATTCCTCGTCGGCCTGGAGTCGATACTGCGCCCGGCGGTGGGCGATGTGCGGCGTCAGTTCTCCGATTACCCGGCCGTAGTATTGCCCAGTCATACTGACGAAGACCAGATCAATCCCTTTCCGCATCAGCCGCTTGAGCGCCGGCGTCGTGAGACCGACGTTGCCCACGATAACGACGCGCTCGACGTGGCCCAACGGCACCTCGGCGATCACCTCATCGTCTTTGCGAATCTCCATCCGCTGGTGATCGAGTCCCAGGCGGGCGCCCTGTTCCGTAACGTAGATGGCGCTCACGTCAATATACCTCCCGCTTGAAGAAGCATTCCCCCATGAGGTTGGCTACCCCATGGGGGAGATTAAGTGCTACGGCTCCAACGCCAGGAAACGCGTCTCCCCAGTCAGCCCCCACGCGGGCTCAAAAACGGCCTTGAGGTCCGTTTCGTCAATGGCGGATTGCAACGTGACCCAGCCGGTGGTTTCTCCACCGGGATAGAGCCATTGGTCCAAGACCGGACGCGGTGTGACGACGGAGGGCAAGTCGTACAGGGTGCCGGCGCTGCCGGTGGATTGGAAGGCATACTCGTCGATATTCATCGGACGCTCTGCGATCCCGATGTAACGGGCATGCACCTTGACCAGCACGTACTGTCGGCCCTCTTCCGGCGGATCGTTGAACTGGTTGGCGGCCTGGACCTGACGCCACGCCGCGTCTCCTGCCACCGTCTCCTGTACCGCGACCTCCCAGTTGGGGGTGCGCATGGTCTCGCCCAGGGGCGCTGGAGTATCGCGCGCCGTGCCCCGGTCATTGGCCTCCAGGTCATAGAGCGCCTCGGAGATGCCCACGCTGGTGCCGGGCTGCAGCGCGACGTAGCGGCGCCGGTCCGCATCAAAGTTGAAGACCTCATCGATCACCACCATCAGGTTCTCTTCTTTGGCGCCCACCAGGTAGACGGCCCAGCCCTCGGTCTTGCCGCCGCCGTAGAGCTCGGCATCCAACACGGGCTCCGGCGGGACGGCCTCGGTGGGCCGATATTGGATCAGGCGTTCGCCGGTCACGCCGAAGTCCGACTCGCTGATCCAGTGGGTCTCGTCATCGTCGTGGAGAGAGCGCACGTGGAGTTTGAGCAGCAGATACTCCTGGCCCTCCGGCGCCGGCTCGTTAAACATGTTGGCGGCCTCGATCTGCGACCAGGCGTCGGCGCCGCGCAGCATCTCCAGTACCTGGATCTCCCAGTTGGGCGCTTGCACGACCGCCGTAGGCGTGTACGGGTTCTGCCGGGTCAGCCCGATGGGACGGGGGGTGGGGGTGGGCGTCGGCGGCTCCGGCGTTGCCGTGGGTGGTTCTGTCGGTGTGTCCGTGGGCGTATCCGTCGGCGTATCCTGGGCTCCAGTCGTCGCCGTAGCCTCAGACGCCGCGGTGGATGGGTCCTTGTCTGTCGGCGGTGACGTCGTCGCCGTGGGCGTCGTCGATCCGCCGCAGGCCAGCGTCACCAAGACCAAGGTCACTATGATGCTTAACAACAACCAACGATGTTTCGTCTTCATGGGCACGTAGCCTCCTTTTGAGCTGTAGGTTTGTCTTATGTTCAGTATAGAGGGGGATACACCCCGCATGACAACACAAGTATCCCCAATTATTCTGGTAGGTTTCTATGAGCCCTCCTTGAGGCTATGGATACAGGTATATTATGCCTGAAGGCTACTCATATCTATATCAGGTCACCGAGATATGTTTGCAGTTTCATTGCCTCTACAGCGAGAGGATTAAGAGAGCCAGGACAATATCCACCACGCCCAGGATGATTCCGGCTTTCCCGCTGCTGGCGTTCATCGCCAAGGCCGGAATCCCCGTGAGTACTGCAATGATACCCAATGGGATACCAAAGGCTATCAAGCCGATAATGCCGCAGATGACAGAGAGGCTACCTAACGTCTTGGCGCCGGAGGGTACTTCGGGGGGGTGTAATTTAGTTTCAGGCTCGGTGAATACGGATGATTCGGTTATGTCCGCCGCCAGAAGATAGGCACGATCAGGGTAATACTCACGCGCAATCTTCTGTTGGAATCCCTCAAACGATTGCCCATTGCTCATCAGGTTGTGCAGAAGACGCCAGGCGCGCTCATCACGGAAATCATGTTCTTCAATCACCCGTCTGGCCATTAAGGCCGCTTTTTGTCGCTCCCCGGCCTGTAGCAAATCCTTGGCTTGACCCAGGAGTGCATCAGGGTCTATGGTGCGTTGCTCGTTCATTGTCTTCTCCTTTAGATAGGACCCTTCGAGTTTGGTGGGTTGACGTCTCTTGAACGCAGTTGGTGGCGTTGCCTCAGCTTCTTGGGGGAACCCCACGACAACATCAACACCCTGAAGGTACTGTGGATACACGTCCCAGTATAATGGAGTAGATGCCAGAACACATCAGAGATACCTCTGATCTTTCTAGCAGGTTTCTGTGAAGTCATCGAAATGTCAAGTCTTGAGAGGGTCGCGCGGCTGGCGTGAGAGGGTAAACGGTTCAAAGAACGGGAGAGGATGCTGGGTAGATGCTTGAAACGTCCCCTAGGGGCGCTTTGTACAGTGACAGCGGGTGCTGTTTTTCTTGTGTTCTAGTCGAAGAGCTCGGAGCTCCGGGCACGGCGGGTTTCCCTTTGTCGGGCGAGGGAGATTTCATACTGTAGTACTTGCCTTGTGGCGACGTCGGTTATCTCCTGCAGGCCGGACCGGCTGGTCTCGATAGGCTCCTCGAAATGCCCGCTGCGTCTCCACAGGTCTGCCAACATGATCACCTCCGAGCTGCGCTCTTCGGCAAACGTGAGTCCCTGGGCTTGGGCGCGTTTGAACGTTTGAAGAGTCTGGAGACGACACAGCAGGGCTGCATCGAACCGCTCCGCGTCATCGCACGCCCAGGCGGCGTGGAGATAGGCTCAACCGGCTTCTACAACGTCTCCGATGGCCTCTTGTAAGGTCGCCCAACCCCGAAAGTTATTCGCCAGCTCCGTGTAGGAGGCATCCCTGATCCGCCGCTGGTAAGCTCGGTCGGCTACGATCTCTCTGAAAGCGGGTGTTCCTCTCGCTACATCGGGCGCACAATAGCCACACGCCGGACACCGCTGGATCCAGTAGGGCAAGGTGGAGCGCAGCATCTCAGCGGGGCGGGTGTCCAGGTCGGGCGCGCCGCATTCGCTCGTGGAGATCACACCCGGATAAACGTGCGTGGCTCCACAGAGATAACACGTCCGTTCTTTTTCACCAAGACGGGTCATGCTTCTCTCCCGGAGCATCGTGGATTACCGTTTCGTAGACCTCCTCGG
>DAOTUH010000460.1:0-43808 GCA_034437255.1 Anaerolineae bacterium | reverse complement strand
TGGTGGTTGGGCGTCCAACCTGCGAGGACAGATGATTGGAGTGCATAGCACTAGGGTGTCGGACGCGGCGGGTGAAGGTGACACCGCGGGACTGGGCGCAGCTCGAAGCCATGGCCGACCGGCTGGGCGGGCTGCCCTGCGCGAAGGTGTACAACGTGGCGTTCGAGGCCCTGAGGGAGAAGCTCGGCCGCGACGAACCCAGCATACACTTGAGATGAGGCATACCCTTCAGATAGAACGTTGACCCCAAAGTGTAAACGATCGACTGATAATAGATGTCGCCTAGACTGTTAACGTTCGACTGATAATTCTGGCTGTTAACGATCGACTGATAATTGACACCTACTCCCTACTCCCTAATCCCTTACTTCTCTACTCCCTACTCCCTTACTCCTCCATTCCCTACTCCCATCATCACCAAAAATCCGTTTCAATCCGTTAAATCCGTTGATCTTATCGAAGCCCCCAACCTCCTCAACATCTCCGCGAAGCCGGGAAACGAGTCCGCCGCGCAGGCCGTGTCGCGCACGATCACCGGTGCGTCCGCTACCAGCCCGGCGACGGTCAGCGCCATAGCCAGCCGGTGATCGCCGCCGCTCTCGACGGTGCCGCCGTGCAGCGGGGTGGGGCCTTCGACGACGAAGCCGTCGGGCTGACCCTCGATCTCCGCGCCGAGCGCACGCAGCGCGTCCACCACGCGCCCGATGCGGTCCGTCTCCTTGACACGCAGCTCGGCGGCGTCCCGCACGATCGTGGTGCCCTGGGCCTGCGTCGCTGCGACGGCCAACACAGGGAACTCGTCGATCATGCGCACGACGGTTTCGCCCGCGACGGTGGTCCCCTGTAGCGGGGCGGCGCGCACCGTGATGTCACCGATGGGCTCGCCCGCCTCCTCTCGTGACGGTGTGACGGTCAGGCCGGCGCCCATGGCCTGCAGCACGTCGAGCAGCCCGGTACGCGTGGGATTGAGCCCCACGTCCAGCAACGTGACCTCGGAGCCGGGGAGCAGGGACGCCGCCACCATAAGAAAGGCCGCCGACGAGAGGTCGCCGGGGATGTTGAACGTCAGCGGCTGGAGATGCGAGGGCTGCAGCGTCACGCTAAGCCCCTTGATGGTCAGGTCGGCGCCCATGGCCTGCAGCAGGCGCTCGGTGTGATCGCGAGCCGGTCCCGGCTGGTGGACCGTGGTCGCGCCCTCGGCGGTGAGGCCCGCCAGCAGCAGGGCGCTCTTGACCTGGGCGCTGGCGACGGGCAAATGGTGCTCCGTGCCGTGCAGGTCGGTGCCGTGGATGGTGAGGGGCGCATGCCCGTCGGTGTCGCGCACGTCGGCGCCCATGGCGCGCAGCGGCGCCGTGATCCGGCGCATGGGCCGCCGTCGCAGCTGTGGCTCGCCCGTCAGGACGCTGTCGAAGCGCTGACCGGCCAGGATGCCCGTCAGCAGGCGCATCGTCGTGCCCGAGCGGACGCAGTTCAGCGGTGTGTCGGGCGCGCGCAGGCCTCGCCGGCCGTGCCCGTGGATGGTCAGCGTGGTGGCGTTGTGCTCCGTGATCTCGACGCCCAGCGCGCGCATGCAGGCGATGGTCGCCCGGCAGTCGTTCGCGGGCAGGTAGCCGTTGACCTGGCTCGCGCCGCAGGCCAAGGCCCCCAGCAGCACGGCCCGGTGGGAGAGCGATTTGTCGCCCGGCACGCGCATCCGTCCATGCAGGGCCGAGGCCGGTTGAACAGTGGTCTGGCTCATGGAAACATCTCCTTTCGTGTTGCACGAATCCTCTCTAACGTATTGCGCAATGCGTCTTCATCCCCATCCTCCACGAGGGCGGAGAGGCGCTGTAGCTGGTTGAGGCACGTGGCAAGGGCGTCCAGGACGTGATCGCGGTTGGTCAACAGAATATCCAACATCATGGTGGCGTCGCTGCCGGCGACGCGGGACGTGTCGCGAAAGCCCCCGGCGACGATATCCCAGGCGGCGGGATCGGGCGAGGTGGTGGTGTCGGCGGTGGCGACCAGGGCGCAGGCCAGCAGATAGGGCAGGTGGCTGATGGTGGCGGTGAGCATATCCTGGCGGTTGGGCTCCAGCAGCAGGGGGCGGGCGCCCACAGCGACGGCGAGGGCGTAACCCAGGGATTGGGCAGTGTCGGTGGTGCGCGCCAGCGGCGTGAGGATAAAGGTAGCGCCCCGGTAGAGGGTCGGATCGGCGACTGCGATGCCCGATTGTTCCTTGCCGCACATGGGGTGAGCCCCCAGCGGCACGACGTGGTCGGGCAGCGTGGCCATTTTGGCGGCGATGTCGGCCTTGGTGCTGCCCAGGTCCATGAGCATGGTGCCCGGCGCCAGCAGTGGACCGATTTCGTCCAGGAGCCGCAAGATGGTGCGGACGGGCGTTGCCAGGACGACGAGATCGGCGTTGTGCACGCCCGTGGCGAGATCGGTAGTAGCATCGTCGACGAAACCGCGCCGATTGGCCGTTACGACGGTCTCCGCGTCCACGTCCACGCCGGTGACGCGCAGGCACTGTCCGCGCAGCGCGCCCGCCAGGGAGCCGCCCATCAGCCCAAGGCCCACGACCGCGACGTTGGTCCTGGCTAAGGCGTTCACAGCGTCCTTCCCACGGCGGTAGCGATGGCCTCGATGCTTTCCATCAAGGCCGTGAACCGCTCGGGCTTGAGCGATTGGACGCCGTCGGAGAGCGCCTCGGCGGGATGGGGGTGCACCTCGACCATCAGGCCGTCGGCTCCGGCGGCGACGGCGGCGCGCGCGACGGGCGAGACCAGTTCCCACTTGCCGGTGCCGTGGCTGGGATCGACGATGACGGGCAGGTGCGAGAGCTCTTTGAGCAGCGGCACGGCGTTGATATCGACGGTGTTGCGGGTGTAGGTCTCGAAGGTGCGGATGCCGCGTTCGCAAAGAATGACGCGCCCGTTGCCATGGCTCAGGATGTACTCGGCGGCCATCAGCAGTTCCTCGACGGTGGCCATCATCCCGCGCTTGAGCAGTACCGGATGTTGGGACTCGCCCACGGCGTGAAGCAGGGCGTAGTTCTGCATGTTGCGCGCGCCAACCTGTAGGATGTCGGCGTATTGCGCGACGAGCGGCACGAGCTCCGGCGCCATGACCTCGGTGACGACAGCCAGGCCGGTCTCCTGGCGGGCAAGCTGCAGAAGCTGCAGCCCCTCCTCGCCGAGCCCCTGGAAGCTGTAGGGCGAGGTGCGGGGCTTGAAGGCGCCTCCCCGCAACACGTGCGCCCCCGCCTTTTTGACAGCCTTCGCCGTCGTCAGCAGCTGCTCCCGGCTCTCTACGGCGCAGGGGCCCGCCATGACGATAAGCCGCTCGCCGCCGATGCTGATGCCGTTGATGGGGAAGACGGTGTCCTTGGGATGGAAGGCGCGTCCGGCCAGCTTGAAAGGCCGCTGGATCAGCACCGTGCGTTCGACGCCGGACATGCGCTCCAGCCGGTCGCGGTTGATGGGGCGTCCGTTGCCGATCACGCCAATGATGGTGTGCTCCTTGCCCTCCGAGAGGTGTGTCTGACACCCTTCGTTTCGGATATGGGCAGCGACTTCGGTGATCTCTCTTTCCGTAGCGTTAGGTTTCATCACGACGATCATCTTATCTCCTCCTTGACTAAATCGGGTCTCAACTGCCGGGCCTCGCCCAGATAGACGTGATAAATCGCGTCTTGCGGGCGTTCGGTGTTCCAGTGCACCAGCACGCGGATACACCTCGGTAGGCTCTCGGCGACGGCCATTTCTTGCATGCAGAGCAGCGGGACGTGGGTCCAGCCCAGTGCCCGCGCGGTGCGGGCGGGATAGGCGGCGTCCAGGTCCGGGGTGGCGGTAAAGATGACGCTGGCGATGTCGTCCACGCTCACCCCGTTGGCGACCACAATCTGCGTGAGTAGCCGGCGAACGGCGGCGTCGATGGCGGCACGGGTGTTGGACTCCACGCTGACAGCTCCACGAATGCCACGACAATCCATTGCTTTCCTCCCACGAAAAAAGGCCGTGGAGCGGTTTGCTCCACGGCCTTTCTCTTTCTTGGATAAGGTTTATCTAGGGGATAGACCTTTCAGACGCAGCGGGAAGCCAACCGTCCACCAGGGACATTGGAAAGGTAAAATAGTAGTAAACCTCGTGGTTGGTCGGCATTTGGCGCGTCATGGACTAAATCGTATCCCTTTCCTTGTGATAATGCGCGTTAACTTTTTCTATGATATACAGTTGGAGGGATTTGTCAAGTCCTGGATGCGCTTTCTTAGGGTCTTATCATTTTCGCTCCGTGGGGATCGTCAGATCCCCGGTAGCGACCAACAAATACTTTGCAAACGTGGATTTGGAAATCCACTTCAAGCAAGCATAGAAGTATAGTGAAAATGATAAAGCCCTGGCGTTTTTGCCTGTACCTTCTCCACTGCCCCGATGTGTGAGAGACTAGCAATAGATCACGTGAACCTCCTAAAAGACGTGGTGTGTGTCCTGCATAGACGCATCTCGATCAGCATTTTGTGTCCTCGTTGGCGTATCCTACTGCCGTCCGTTGTTTTTATCCAGGCCAGTGCGCAGTGCCCGGACGAAGGCCCGCGCCGCCGTGACCGGGTCGCTGCCGCGCCTGATGGCCCGGATCAGCGCGCTGCCCACGATAACGCCGTCGGCCACGCGCCCGACCTGTGCTGCCTGTTCGGGCGTGCCGATCCCGAAGCCGACGGCTAACGGCCGGTCGGTGACGGTGCGGACGCGGCGTACGAACGCGGCGAGATCAGGTGGTAGGTGCTCCCGCGCCCCCGTCACGCCGGTGAGCGAGACGAGGTAGAGGAAGCCCGCCGTCCGGTCGGCGACCCGGCGCATGCGCGCCGGGTCCAGCGTGGGCGGGAGCAGGAAGACGAGGTCGATCTCTCGCGCTGCCAGCGCCGCGCGCAAGGCGTCAGATTCCTCCGGTGGTAGATCGGGGATGATGACGCCGTCAATACCGGCCTGCGCGGCGCGCTCGGCGAACGTCACAGCCCCCATCTGGAAGACCGGGTTGTAGTACCCCATCAGGACGAAGGGCACGGTGACGCCGTCGTCGCGCAGCTGCTGGGCCTGTTCCAGGCAGCGCGTAGGCGTCATGCCGTTCTCCAGCGCGCGCTGACCGGCGGCCTGGATGGTCGCGCCGTCGGCTAACGGATCGCTGAAGGGCACGCCCAGTTCGATCAGGTCAGCGCCGCCCTCCACCAGGGCCGGGATCAGGTCGTAGGCGCTCTCCACCTCTGGGTAGCCCAGCGTCAGGTAGGGCATCAGGGCGGTCCGTTCTTTTCCTCGTAAGCGTTGAAAGGTTGCAGTAATTCTGCTCATGATGCGACCTCACTTTCTCACTGCGGTGATGATGGCTAGGCGAACTCTAACACGTCGGCGACAGTGGGCATGTCCTTGTCGCCACGCCCGCTGACGTTGACGATGATGACCGCGTCGGGCGACATCTCCGGCGCGCGTTTGATGGCCCCGGCGACGGCGTGGGCACTCTCCAGCGCGGGGATAATGCCCTCGAGCTTGCTCAGGCGTTGCAGCGCGTCGAGGGCCTCGGCGTCGGTGGCGTACGTGTACGTGGCGCGCTCCAGGTCGCGGAGCCAGGCGTGCTCCGGCCCGACGGCGGCGTAGTCCAGCCCGGCCGAGATGCTGTGTGTCTCCGCGATCTGCCCGTGCGGGTCCTGCAGCACGTAGGTTTGCGTCCCGTGCAGCACGCCCAATCGTCCCATGCCGGCGTCGCCGAAGCGGGCCGCGTGCTTGCCGCTCTCAATGCCCTCGCCGCCGGCCTCCACGCCGAGCAGGGCTACGTTTTCATCGTCCACAAAGGGGTGGAAGAGCCCAATGGCGTTGGAGCCGCCCCCGACGCAGGCAATGAGCAGGTCGGGTAGTCGCCCCTCGGCCTCTAGGATCTGCGTGCGGGCCTCCTCGCCGATGACACGCTGGAAGTCGCGCACCATGCGTGGGTAGGGATGCGGTCCCAGTGCCGAGCCGAGCAGGTAGTAGGTCTCCCCGACGTGGGTCACCCAATCGCGGATGGCCTCGTTGATGGCGTCCTTGAGCGTGCAACTGCCGCTCTCCACGCCGCGTACCTCGGCGCCCAGCAGGCGCATGCGGAAGACGTTGAGGCGCTGGCGGGCCATGTCCTTGGTGCCCATGTAGACGACGCAGTCCAGCCCCAGCAGCGCGCAGACGGTGGCGGTCGCCACGCCGTGCTGCCCGGCGCCGGTCTCGGCGATGATACGCTGCTTACCCATGCGTTGAGCGAGCAGCGCTTGCCCCAGGGTGTTGTTGATCTTGTGAGCGCCGGTATGCGCCAGATCCTCACGCTTGAGGTAGATGCGCGCGCCGCCCAGGGCCTTGGTCAGGCGCGGTGCGAAGGTCAGCGGGGTGGGGCGTCCGGCGTACTCTGTCAGGAGCTGCGCCAGCGTTTCCTGGAAGATCGGATCGCGGTGGGCTGCTTCGTAGGCCGCTTCGAGCTCGCGCAGCGCCGGCACCAGGGTCTCCGGCACGTAGGCGCCGCCGTAAGGCCCGTAGCGCGGGCCGTCAGAATGCTGGATGTCGATATTTGCTAATTGGATTTTTTGCATAATGAGATCTCCTTGTTAATGAGTCGAAAGTCATGGGGCATGGGGCAAGGGGCAAGGGGCATCGTCAACTCCTGAGTGATGTTGTGGTGCGGACGGCTTGGACGAAGGCGCGCATCCGCGCTAGGTCTTTGATCCCTTTTTCGATTTCGACGCCGCTGGAGACGTCGACGCCCCAGGGCGCGATCTGCCGGATGGCGTCGCCGACGTTCTCCGGCGTCAGGCCGCCCGCCAGCATCAGCCGGCAGCGGCGCGCCAGCGCCCGGGCCATGGCGATGTCCGTCCGGTGACCGGTGCCGCCGTAGCGCTCGGGATCGTAGGCGTCGATCAGCAGTTGTGGTTGCGTCTCGACGTCGACGAGGTCGCCGTAGGTCTCCAGGGCCGCTGCTGCCTTTCCCTCCGTCTGGGGGCGGATAGCCTTGTAGGCGCGAGGCGCAAGTCGGCGAACTTGCTCTGGCGCCTCATCGCCGTGGAGCTGGGCCAGATTCAGCCCGGCTTCCTCCATGATGGCGGCGACGTCGTCGGCCGGCGCGTTGACGAAGACGCCCACGAAGCGCGGGCGCCGCACGCCGCAGGACGTGCGCAGCGCGTCCGTGATGGCCCGGGCCTGCGCCGCCGTGATGGAGCGCACGCTGGGCGGGTAGAAGACGAAGCCCAGGAAGTCGACGCCGAGCTCGGCGGCCCGTTGGGCGTCCGCCAGGTGGGTGAGGCCACAGATCTTGATCCGGGTCATGTGGCGCGCCTCTGCGGCTGGACGGCGCCGGCCGCGCTGAGCTGCCGCGTTTTCGCACCGACGTCGTCGGCGGTGACCAGCGCTTCGCCCACGAGCATCGCGTCGACGCCGACCTCGTGCAGGCGGGCCACGTCCTCCAGGGTGTGGATGCCGCTCTCGGCGACGAGCACGACGTCATCGGGCACGCGAGGGCGCAGCGTGGCTGTCGTCGCCAGATCGACGTTGAAGGTGTGCAGGTCGCGGTTGTTGATGCCGAGGAGAGGAGGCTCCGCGCGCAAGGCGCGCTCCAGTTCGACGGCGTTGTGGACCTCGACCAGCGCGGTCATGCCCAGCGTTTGGGCCAGCGCCACAAACTCCCGGAGCTGCGCGTCTTCCAGAACGGCGACGATGAGCAGCACGGCGTCGGCGCCGGCGGCTCGCGCCTCGAAAATCTGGCAGGGATCGATGATGAAGTCCTTGCGCAGGGTGGGGAGCCTGCCGGCCTCGCGGGCGGCGCGCAGATGATCAAGGTGACCCTGGAAGAAGGGGGCGTTGGTGAGGACGCTGAGTGCGGTGGCACCGTGCATCGCGTAGGTGCGAGCCAGTTCGGCGGGATCGAAGTTCGGGCGCAGCAGGCCCTTGCTGGGCGATGCGCGCTTCACCTCGGCGATAAGGGAGACGCCCGGCGCCCGCAGAGCGCCGAGAAAGTCGCGGGGCGCCGGAGCGCGCCGGGCCTCGGCCTCGACCTGGGCCAGCGGTCGTTTGGCCGTGCGCCGGGCCAGATCCTCGCGCGTGCGCTGAGTGATGGTGTCTAGAATCGTGCCGGTTTGGATGGACATACGATCTGTTTTCTCCTTGGCAAGCGTGTCAAAGGTCGAATGTCGAATGTTCTGCTCAGGCGGCGACGCGCTGGCTGTAGGAGGCCAGCTGTTCCAATGCCTGGAGGGCCGCACCGCTGTCGATGCTCTCGGTGGCCCGCTCGACGCCCTCGGTGAGATCGGCGGCCTTACCGCCGACGGTCAACGCGGCAGCAGCGTTCAGCACCACCACGTCCCGGCGCGGACTTCGATCCTCGCCCGCCAGGATAGCGCGCGTGATGCGGGCGTTCTCCTCGGGCGTGCCGCCGTCCAGCGCCTCGGGGGGCGCGACGGTGAAGCCGAGCGCTTGCGGGTCCAGCGTCTCGGTGACCAGCTGGCCGTTCCCCGGCGCGACGCCGAAGCAGCTGACGCGGTTGGGGCCGGTGGTGGAGAGCTCGTCGAGGCCGCCGTGACCGTGCACGACGTAGGCCGCCCGGCTGCCCAGCTGCTGCAGGACGCGGGCCAGCGTCTCGGTCAACGCGCCATCGTAGACGCCGAGCAGCTGGGCGTTGGCGCCCGCCGGATTGGTGAGCGGTCCCAGGATGTTGAAGACGGTGCGCACGCCCAGCTCGCGGCGCGGCCCGATGGCGTGTTTCATGGCCGGGTGGAAGTGCGGGGCGAAGATAAAGCCGATGCCGATCTCGTCGATGGCCTGGGCGACCTGCTCGGGCGTCAGGTTGAGGTTGACGTCGAGGGCTTCCAGCACGTCGGCGCTGCCGGAGCGGCTGCTGACGCTGCGGTTGCCGTGCTTGGCGACGCCCAACCCTGCGCCCGCGACGACGAAGGCCGTCGTCGTGGAGATGTTGAAGGTGCCCGCGCGGTCGCCGCCGGTCCCGCACGTGTCGATGATGTCCGTACGCTCGGGCTGTACCGTGACGGCGGCGTTGCGCATGGCGCGCGCGCAGCCGGCGATCTCGTCCGGCGTCTCACCTTTGAGGCGCAGCGCGATCAAGAACCCCGCGATCTGTGCCGGGGTCGCCTTGCCATTCATGATTTCGTCCATCACCTGCTCAGCCTGCTCAATTGTCAGGGAGTTGCCTGTCAATAAGTCGTTCATTGTCTCGCGGATCATGTCATGCCTCCTTGGTTTGTGCTTGGTTCTTTTTTGTTTATGCGGGAGTAGGGAGTAGGAAGTAGGGGGGCTAGAGTCGACGGCGGGTGCTGCGGGATAGGCCGTTGAGCAGCCGGCCGACGGTTTCGGCTTGTTGGAAGAGGTCGGTGTTGTCAGCAATGTACTCTAAGTCTTGGGCCAGAATCAGAAAGTATTTGACCTCCTCCAGTGAGCTCTCGGAGATATTGTAGAAGCGCAGTTTGTCGCGGATACCGTTGCGCTTGAAGCCCTCGGCGACGTTGGCCGGCACGGATACAGCCGCGCGCCGTATCTGAGACGTCAGTCCGTATCGCTCCTCCCGTGGAAAATCTTTCGAAGCCCGGTAAACCTCCAGTACCAGTTGATGCGCCTCCTGCCATACTTCAAGTTGCTGAAAACTGTTAATCTTCGCCATAATCTCCTCCTTACTCCCTACTCCCTACTCCCTTACTCCCTTACTCTCTCCTCCTTACTCCCTTGCTCCCTTACTCCCTACTCCCAATCCTCAAAAAATCCCCCAACATCGTCTTCCCGTGCTCCGTCAAAATACTCTCAGGATGAAACTGCAGCCCGTAGGTGGGCGCGTCCCGGTGTCGCAGAGCCATCAGCTCGTTTGCCTCGGTGGTGGCAAGGGATTCAAGGCAGTCGGGCAGGTGCTCGTCGACGATGAGGCTGTGGTAGCGCATGGCCGTGAACGGGGTGGGCACGTTCACCAAGATGCCGACCTGTCGGTGGCGGATGGTGCTGGTCTTGCCGTGCATCAGGCGCGGGGCGCGATGTACCCGTCCGCCGAAGGCCGTGGCGATGCACTGGTGGCCCAGGCAGACGCCGAGGATGGGGATCTTGCCGGAGAAGGCGCGGATGGCGTCCAGGGAGACGCCGCCGTCGTAGGGCGTGCCCGGCCCCGGCGAGATGACGATGTGACTGGGGGCCAGCGCGCGGATATCGTCCACGGTCACGGCGTCGTTGCGGTAGACGGTGAGCGCAGCTCCCAACTCGCCCAGATATTGCACCAGATTGTACGTAAAGGAATCGTAATTATCGATCACTAAAATCATCGTCCCTCCTCTGCCATCTCAATGGCGATGCTCAATGCGTGGGCCTTGTGGCCTGTCTCCTCCCATTCGCGGGTCGGGTCGCTGTCGGCGACGATGCCCGCGCCCGCTTGCAGATACGCGGTGTCGCCTTGCATGACGATGGTGCGGATGACGATGCAGGTGTCGAGGTTGCCGTTGAAGCCGACGTAGCCGACGGCGCCGGCGTAGGGGCCACGACGGGTGCCCTCCAGCTCCTCGATGATCTCCATAGCCCGGACCTTGGGTGCGCCGCTGACGGTGCCAGCGGGGAAGGTGGCGCGGAGCAGGTCGTAGCCGTCCACGTCGTCGCGCAGCCGGCCCGTCACGCGGCTGACCAGGTGGATGACGTGGGAGTAGCGCTCGACGGTGATGAGATCCGGCACAGTGACTGTGCCGAAGTCGCAGACGCGGCCCAGGTCGTTGCGCCCCAGATCGACGAGCATGACGTGCTCGGCGCGCTCCTTGGGATCGGCGAGCAGCTCCTCGGTGAGAGCCTGGTCTTCGGCAACGTCTCGACCGCGCGGGCGCGTCCCGGCGATGGGGCGCACCTCGGCTTCGCGGCCCTGCAGGCGGACCAGCATCTCCGGCGAGGAGCCGATCAGCCGGGTGGCGGGCTCGCCGCCGAGGTCGAGGTAGAACATGTAGGGCGAGGGATTGAGACGCCGCAGAGCGCGGTAGATGGTGAAGGGTGCTGTCGGGGTCTGTCGCCGGAGGCGGCGGGAGAGGACGACCTGGAAGATGTCGCCGGCGGTGATGTGCTCTTTGGCGCGGCGGACGGCGGTCTCGTAGGCGGACTGCGAGAGGTTGCAGGTGGTGACCTGTCCATTGCGTCCCGGCGGGGTCGGGGTGTGGTCCAGGGGAGCGCGGATCCGCGTCTTCAGCGCGGCGAGGCGCGCCAGTGCCTTGTCGTAGGCCTGGTCCAGGTCCGTCTCCGGCGGGGTGGGGACGTTGGTGATCAGCACCAGGCGGTGTCGCACGTGGTCGAAGGCGACCAGCGTCTCCGTCACCAGCAGGTGCACGTCGGGCAGGTCCCGGTCGTCGTGGGCGGTCGCGGGGAGGCGCTCGACGAAGCGCACGAAGTCGTATCCGATGTAGCCGACCGCGCCACCGTGAAAGTAGGGGAGATCCGGGGCAATCTCGGCGAGGGACGCCGTGGGCTGATAGGGTTCCAGAAGCGCGGCCAGGGCGTCCAGGGGATCCTCGCCGGTATCGAGGGTGCGGGTGGTTTTCTTCTGCTCGTCGATGCGCGTGACCTCGTGCCCGCGCACGATCAGCTGGTGCCGGGGCCTGAATCCCATAAAGGAGTAGCGCCCGATTTGTTCGCCGTTTTCTACGCTTTCCAGCAGGAAGCTGGGTCCGGCTTTTCGCAACTTCAAGTAGATCGAGACCGGCGTCTCCAGATCGACCGGCAACGTCTGGTAGACGGGCACCGACGCGGCGTCGGCGGCCAGCTCGTGAAAGTGTTCCCGTGACAACGTGTGCATCGTGTGACCTCCCTCAGAAACAGAGTAAGCGCTTCCCACCCCTCAAAGGTTCTTAAGGGACGAGAAGCGCTACTGTTCCCGTGGTGCCACCCTGGTTAGGCTCGCCGAGGTAACAAAAAAGCGCGTTCATGAGAACGCGCGGATAAGGTTACGTGAGCCAGCCTCACTCGTTTTCAGGTACGGCCCGCTGGGGGCGATACCCTCGCCTGGATAACGGTGGCGTCTCCGTTCAGCCCTCCCGGCGACTTATCGCCGCTTGGGCAGAAGGCTCCCCGGTCCATTCACCATCGCCGCTTGTGGGTGGGCTTCCAGCACCTTGTGATCAAGGGCCCACGTCTCTGGCACGCGCTCGACGGCTACTCCTCCGGTTCATGGCCTTTGGTCGTATGTCTTTGTCACGTCTCAATATACAAAACTTTCCTGATTTTGTCAAGGACGATTTGCCGAATATAGAATCTTATCATTCTTGCCCCGAAGGGATCGCCAGATCCCCGTTAGCGGCTCAAACCACAATCCACTGCAAGCAAAAATAGACGTGTAGTGAGAATTATAAAGCCCTGTGCCGAATCTGGCACAAAAATGGTTTCTGTATTGGGACTGTGGAGCTATTCGCGAGACGTTGCGACGGGATATGATCCCAACACCTTGACGAAAGGCGCCTTGTCCTTGAGCTCTACCAACGCGGCCCGGCAGTGCGGCGCATCGCGGTGTCCTTCGAAATCCAGGTAGAAGAGATAGTGCCAGGGCCGGTCGGGTTGGGGCCGTGACTCGAACTTGGTCAGGTTGATCTGACGTTCCGCGAAGATACCCAGACATTTATAGATGGCGCCGGGAATATCAGGGGTAGAGAAGATGATAGATGTTTTGTCTGGTATGTTCGTTTGGCGGCAGGGTGGCCGGTGGCTTAAAATGAGGAAGCGGGTGTAATTGTGCGTTTGATCCTCGATGGGATAATCCAGCACGTTGAGCCTGTATCGCTCACCGGCCAGACGGCTGGCGATGACGGCGACATCGGACTCCGGAGACCTGGCTAACGCCTTCGCGCTGCCGGCGGTATCGTAGGCTGGTTCGGGCTGCCAATTTTGCGCCTGCAGATAGCGGGCGCACTGGGCCAACGCCTGGGGATGCGACCGCACGCGCTGCACGTTGGCTTTCGTCGTGCCGGGCAGAGCCAGCAGCGCGTGTTGGATGCGCAAGTAGATCTCGCCGCTCAGATAGACGTCGCGCTCCAGGAGCAGGTCGTAGGCCGCGTTGATACTGCCGGCTGTCGAGTTCTCGACCGGCTGCACGGCAAAGTCCGCCGTCCCCTGGATGACTGTGTCGAAGACGTCGGTGAAGTAGCGGCACGGTAGCGGTTCTACCTGCCGACCAAAGTGCTTTCGAAGCGCCTCTTCTGAATAAGCGCCCAGTTCTCCCTGAAATGCGACGCGAATCATAGTGTCCCCCCTCTGATCATAAGCCTAAGGTCGAATGTCAAACGTCAAACGTCTCCAGTGGATCCAAAAGATGTAACAGATGAAACAATTGGCCAAAAATATGTTAAATTCGCTTAATCCGTTGATATGAGATTTTGTCATCGCTAGTGTGGTTCGTTACATAGAAACTCCCTTGGCAATGAAAAAGCGTGGAGCCGGTGGGCCCCACGCTGGTGAACGGTTGCGTTTACGCTGGCGTCACGTTGGACGTCCGAGGCGCGGCGCGGTGACCCTCTGTCTTGACGGCGTAAAGCTCCAAAAGAAGAAGCCCCAGAATCCCATGCGCCACGACCGGCGACGCGCACTTGTGCGGTGCGTTGCTGCATCGTGTTCCAGAGTTCGTGTGGTTCTTGGACTTGGATCGGTCACAGCTGCTGGTGATCTGATCATCTCTACGTCGCTCCTCGTTTGTCTTCTGCCATTCTACGCCAACTCTGCGAATAACGCAAGGATTTCGAAGCAGATCGGCTACCGAAACCGCCCTCGCTACCCCAGAACGTGCTTAGACGTGATCAAGGCAAACGAAGACGGGGTTGTTGATACGGGTTGGCAAACGTAACTGGAGACCACCTAATGCGTCCATTCCCCTTGGAACTGCTTCGTTTGCCCACGCAAGCGGACACTCGTTGCAGATGAATTACCTCCTTCTTTCTTTAATAGCGAAGCGGTCTGCGGAAGATGTTGACTGTACTCTGGCAAAATCGGACTTTCCGCTTGCCTGGCTTATAATCGTTGAGAATGGTAGATTGTCATGGCAAATTCTGAACTTCACGAGAGGTTTGACCTTTTTATGAAGTTGATCATGCCCTAACACGAACTCAGCAGAGCCGGGGCAGTGACGCCCCGGCTCTGTTTTGCTTCTGACTATGATGGCGGAACACGGCCTAGCCAAAACGATTTTCGACCATATCCTCAGGATAAGCGTAGGCCTTGTGCAGCGCGATGTCGATGCCGTAGAGCTCGGCGTCCTTCACCACCCGGAGCATCTTGACCTTGTTCAGCGCCCAGAAGAGGGTGTAGCCGGTGGCAGCGGTGAAGGCCGCGATGGCCAACGCGCCGATGGCTTGCACGCCCAGTTGCGGCAGCCAGTCCGCCATCTCCAGGCCGTAGATGGGATGTCCGCCCAGCGCTTTGGCGCCGAACAGTCCCGTCGCCAGGATGCCCCAGATACCGCAGGCGCCGTGGACGGGGAAGCAGGCCAGGGCGTCGTCGATCTTGAGGATGTTCTCGAAGAGGCCCACGGTGAAGGTGGTGAGCAGTCCCCCGACCAGACCCGTGATGAAGGCGAAGATGGGGTGCATCACGGCGGCGCCCGAGCAGATGGAGACCGCGCCGGCCAGCAGGCCGATCATGCTGGTCAACACGTGACCGCGTGAGGTGATGGCCGCGCCGAAGAGGCCGCCCGCCATGGCCATGGCGGTGGTCACCGAGACCCAGGCGAGCTCGACGTTGATGGTCTGCAGATCCGTGGCGGTGCTGGAGCCGATGTTGAAGCCAAACCAGCCGAAGACCAGGAGCCACGCGCCGATCACGGAGAGGGGGATGCTGTGGCCGAAGAAAGCGCGGGCCTGGTTCTTCTTGCCAACGAACTTCCCGATCCGGGGTTCGATGACGATGGCGCCCATGAGCGCCAGCATCCCGCCGACCAGATGGACCACGGTCGAGCCGGCGTAGTCGATGTAGCCCAGGTCGCCCAGCCAGCCGCCGCCCCACACCCAGTGTTCGACCACGGGATAGATGAAGCCGGAGATCACGCAGGCCGCGATGACCCAGCCCCAGAGATTGTCGCGCTCCGCGATGCCGCCGGGCACGATGGCGACGGTGGTGATGGCGAACATGGCCATTTTGAACCAGAGCGCCAGGTCGCCGAAGCCGGAGGGGCTGGCGGCGATGCCGTAGGCACCGGTCTCTGCCAGCGCCGGCGGCAGCGGGTTGGCGATGGTCGGTATCCGCGCCGGCAGCCCGATGATGGGGGCGTCCGTGTAATAGGCCAGCGGGAAGCCGATGAGGTAGTAGACGACGAAGGCCAGCGTCCAGCCCAGGTTGATCATGATGATGGTGTGGCTGACGTTCTTCTTGCGCACCATGCCCGCGTAGAGCAACGCGAAACCTGCGGTCGCCATGATGAAGATGGCCACGGGCGCCCAGCCCACCAGGAATGCTTGTTGAAACCCTGCAAATAGATCAAGTTCGTTATCCATGATAATCTCCTTGGTTTATGCGTGCTAGATCTTGCTGGCAAACCAGACCGGCTTGAGCGCGATGGGGATCTCCTCGACCGAGAGGCCGTCCCGCTCGATGTTCAGTTTTAGAATCTGCGGCTTGAGGGGTACGCTGCGGGATTTCCGCAGGATGAAGATCCGCGTCCAGATCACGTCATGCTTGTGGTAGTCGAGGTAGATCAGGTGGTCGGCCAGGTACTCGGTGATGTCGGGGTTGGTGGGGATGCCCTCAGCCGAGAGTAGTGTGGTGACGCCGCGATTCTTGGTCTCCAGGAGCAGGCGCATGAAGACCTCGCGGAACTCCTGTTCGTCTGCCAGGCGCCGGCCCAGCGACGAGAGCGAGTCGATGACCACGCGCGTCGCCTCCGGTTGGGCGTCCAGCCCCTTCAATACGATGTCCACGACCTCGGATTTGCCGACCAGAGAGTACTCGCTGGCATACGATGCCGTGATGGACAGGTTCACCACCTGGATCTGCCCGCTCTCGAGCATCTCCGGGAAATCGGGCCAGAGCACGGTGCCGGTGCGCATGATGGTCTCCGGCGTCTCCTCCGTGGTGATGTAGATGCCCTTCTCGCCCTTCTCGGCGCCCTTGTGCAGGAACTGTAGACAGAGAATGGTCTTGCCCGTCCCCGGCTCGCCACGGACCAGGATGGCGTCCCCCCGGGGCAGCCCAGGGATGAATTCGTCCAATCCTTCGACTCCAATGTCAATCCACTCGATGCGTTGTGCTGCGTTCATGATGTTCTCCTCCTATATGCTTGGATACAGGCCGATCGCGTGATGTGCTGACTTGATCGTGCCCGTGTAGCTGCATGCGACAACGTCAGTACGTCGCCAGATAGCGATCCACTTCCCAGGGTGTTACCTGGATGCGGTAGTCGTCCCACTCCTGGAGCTTGGCGTCGATGAAGTGCTCGAAGACGTGCGGCCCCAGCGCGTCGCGGATGACCTCGTCCTCGGCCAGGCAGGCCAGCGCCTCTTTGAGCGAGCCAGGCAAGGTTGCCACCTGCTGCTCGGCCCGGCGCATGTCGTCCAGGTCGTAGAGGTTCTCCTCCAGGGCGTCCGGCGGCGTCATCTCGTTGCGGATGCCGTCCAGGCCCGCCGCCAGCATCACGGCGAAGGCCAGGTACGGGTTACAACTGGGATCGGGGCAGCGCAGCTCCAGGCGGGTGGCCTCGATGTTGCTGACCCGTGGCACCCGGATCAGGGACGAACGGTTGATGCGCGCCCAGCTGACGTAGACCGGGGCTTCGTACCCGGGCACCAGGCGCTTATACGAGTTCACCAGCGGGGCGACCACGGCGCACAGACCCCGCGCGTGGGCCAGCTGGCCGGCGATGTACTGCCGCGCGACGGTGGACAGCCCGAACTCGTCGTCGGGATCGGCGAAGGCGTTCTTGCCGCTGTCGCTGTAGACCAGGCTCTGGTGCGTGTGCATGCCCGATCCGTTGATGCCCGCAATCGGCTTGGGCATGAAGGTGGCGTAGAGTTTATGGAATTTGGCGACAGCCTTGAGCACGTACCGGAAGGTGATGGCGTTGTCGGCGGTGCTGACGGCATCGGCGTAGCGGAAGTCGATCTCGTGCTGCCCGGCGGCGACCTCGTGGTGGCTCGCTTCCGGCATGATGCCCACCGCCTCCAGCGCCGCGACGATGTCCTTGCGGACGCCCACGGCCTGATCGGTGGAGTAGTCGAAGTAACCGCCCCCATCTTGTGGAATCAGGCTAGGCAGGCCCGCGTCGTCGTACTGGAGCAGGAAGAACTCGAGCTCCGGCCCGGTGTTGTAGGTGAAGCCCATCTCCTCGGCTTCGGCGACGGCTGACTTCAGCACCTGGCGCGGGTCGCCCGGAAAGGGTTCGCCGGCCGGCGTGTAGACGTCGCAGATGATGCGGGCCGTGCCCGCGCCCTCCTTGGCTTCCCAGGGGATGACGCGGAAGGTGGCGGGATCGGGTTTGAGGTACATATCGCTCTCGGCGATGCGGGCGAAGCCCTGAATGGACGAACCGTCGAACCAGACGCCCTCAGCGAGCGCGGTCTCCAGCTCGTGACTGGGAATCGTCACCCCCTTGACGACCCCGACGACGTCCGTGAACTGCAGATGGACGAATTTTACCATCTGGTCCCGAACGGTGCGTAGAATGGATTCAGCTGTTGGTTCAGACATTGCTCTCCTCCTTGTTTGAATGCATGATGTCTGTGATGCCTGCGATAAAAAGGTGGACACGGATTAACCGGTTGTGTCACCGGCGCTGCTCAGGTGCATGTTTCCCCTCCCTATCTCTTTCTCGAACAAAAACGGCCCATGAAGATCGCGTCTGGATCTTCACATCGATTGTATAGAGAGATCGGGCGCATTTCCAGTACCCAAATGGGGAGTTTTTAGGGCAAAAAACGTCTCCGGCCCGAGATTTTGGGCCGGAGAGTGGGGTGTCAGCGGATTAAACGGATTAAAACGGATTCTTGGGATGTATGACTACAACGAGATTTCACCGCCCGCGTCATTTCGAGCGAGCGTCAGCGAGTCGAGAAATCTCTTCCGGTTGCTGCCATAAACCTATAGGAAAATCTGTTCCATCCGGTTAATCCGTTGAATTTCAGAGCAGTCGCGCGCTGAGCTCCTGCACGGAGGTCGTATAGTGCTCCAGGTCAACCCGCAAGCGGGCGACGTCGCTGCCGTAGCGCAGGCGGCGGGCCAGGAACGCGAAGGCTTCGCTGTCGGCCGGGGGCACAGTGAGGTCCTTGGCGTTGCCGCGCACCACGCGCAGCGCGTCGATGAGCCAGCGTAGGAAGGTATGCGCCTTGCGCAGGCGGGTGTAATCCTCCTCCGATAGCATCCCGGCCTCGGCCAGGGCCGCCAGCGCGGCGCGGATGTTGGTCTGGCGCAGCGCCGGGTTCTCGGCGCCGTGGGTGATTTGCAGCCCCTGCACCAGGTATTCCAGGTCCACCAGGCCGCCGGGACTGTACTTGGCGTTGAAGGTGCCCCCGGCGACGAGGTGGCGCACCTGGCGCTCGCGCATGGCGCGCATGGCGGTCACGTCGAAGCCGTTGCCCTCATAGACGAAGGCCTCGGCGAGCGCGGCGACCTCCGCGCCCAGGATCGCGTTGCCGGCGATGGGCCGCAGCTTCACCAGCGCCTGCCGCTCGTAGGCCCAGGCCGGACCGTTGGGCACGAAGTACCGGCGAAACGCCTCGACCGACACGGCCAGGCTCCCGGCCTTGCCGTAAGGCCGCAGCTGCAGATCGATCTCGAAAATGCCCTCGCGCTTGGCCTCGATCACGTTCAGGACGTACTGGACGACCTTCTCGTAGAAGGCGACCGTGGAGATCACGTCCGGGCCGGTGGTCTGCCCAGTGCCACTGTAGATAAACATCAGCTCAATGTCCGAGGCGAAGCCTAGCTCGCGGCCTCCGCACTTACCCAGCGCGCAGACCGTCATCTCGCACAGGCCACCGTTTTCCAGTTGCGGCGTCCCGTGGACCGTGCGCAGGTCCTCGTGGCAGAGGTGGTAGGCCGAGTTCACCGCGACCTCGGCCAGGTCGGTGAGCTCCTCCGAGAAGTCCCAGAACTCCTCGGTGTGCCCCAGGATGTGGCGCATGTCGATGCGGAACATCTCCCGGTCCTTGAAGGCGTTGAGCGTCTTCTGCCACGGCGCGTCCTGCGAGGGCGGACATGGCCCATCGTGCACGGGGAGCAGTTCTGCCTCCAGCTCCGCCTGGAGCTGGGGCCGCGTCTTCATCGTGTCCAGCGCGTCGAGATCCCGCACCACCGGGAAGAGGTTGGCGTGCTGCATGCGCAGGAAATCGTCCCAGAGGAAATCGCTCACGCCGAGCAGCCGCGCCAGCGCCTGCAAGACCTTGGGGCGCCGGAGCGAGGCGAGCTCGGCGGGCCAGTCGTCGCGCTGGAAGAGCTGCCCGATGAACTCACGGAAGTGGAGCAGCGCCGTCTCGGGGTTGGGCGTGTGGGGCAGCAGGTGGGTGAAGTGCTTGATGAGCACGGTGGCGACGCGCAGCTCGCGCTGTCGTTCCGGCGACGTGATCTTGCGCCCGTCCTTGTCGGTGACGTAGAGCACGTCCTGCACCCGGTTGCCCACCGAATCCACTGTCACCTGGGCGATGTAGATGCGGTTGTAGGCCAGGGCATTGGTGAACTCGTAGAGGAAACCGGGCGTATCGGGCGCGTCGATGCGCAGCACGGTGTACCGCTCCGAGGCCGCGTTGTCGATCTCAATATCGACGGGATAGAGCGTCTCCGGCGCGGGTGCGACGTCCTGCAGGGTGGCGGCGACACGCTTCGCCAGCTCGCCGCGCGCGTCGCGGCGCTCGCGGGCATGCATCAGCTGGAGTAAATCGGTCAGGTCGTCTGCGTAACGCGCCCAGGTCTCCGCTGTGGCGGGCTCGCGCACGGCGTGGACCGTGAAGACGTCCACAATCTTGCGCCGCCAATCGTGCGCCGTCGCCGCTGCGTCAGGCTCGTAGGTGAAGACGTTGCCCGCGTCGATGCTGAAGCCGTGGACGAAGAGCAGGCCGCAGATCAGCGAGAGCTCGCCGGGGTAGTCGTGGGCCACGATGGTGACGCGCCAGTGTTCTTCCTCCAGCGGCTCGGCCTCTACCTCGGCCAGGTGCGCGTCATCGAGCCGGGCGGCGAGCACGGCGTGCCGCTCGATCTCCTTGGGGCTAAAGGCGTTGGCGTACGAGGGATCCATCCGCTCCAGGTGCCGGTTGACGTCCGGGGTCTGTGACGATTTTGTAGAACCGATTTTCTGTTTCATACCTTCCCCCCCTAAATGCCGTAGATAAATCCTGCGGATCGCGGCGCGGTGCTGCTCGTAGCGCGCCAGGAACTGCGCGCCCGCGTCCTCGCCCTGAAAGCCCAGGCGGCGGGCCAGCCGCGCCAACGCCGCCGGTTCGGCCGGCAGCGTGTGCGTCTGCTGGTAGTGTCGCAGCTGCAGGTAGTGCTCGACGGTGCGCAGGAACGTATAGCCGTCGCCGAGCACCCGCTGCTCCTCCGGCGTGAGCCAGCCGCCGGCCGCAAGCCGGTCCAGCGCGTCCAGCGTCATGCGACTGCGAAGCTCGGGATGCGTCCCGCCGTGGGCCAGCTGCAGGTACTGCGCCACGAACTCGACGTCGCGAATGGAGCCGGCGCCCAGTTTCACCTCGCCCCAGCCGCGTCCCTGCTGCTGGAGCCCGTCCTCGGTGCGCTGCCGCATGGCGTAGACGTCGGCCCGAACAAACTCGGCCTGCACGTCGTAGATCAGCGGGGTGACGCGGTGCAGGAACTCCGCGCCCAGCGCTGTGTCCCCGGCGATCACCCGCGCCTTGAGCAGCGCCTGCTTCTCCCACAGACGCGCGTACTCGGCCAGATAGCGCATGTAGCCATCCAGCGACGTGACCAGCATGCCGACCTGGCCCCACGGGCGGAGCCGCATGTCCACCCGGTATAGGAAGCCCTCGGTCGTGGCCTGGGTCAATGCCCGGATCAGGCGCTCGGCGGGCCGCAGATAGGCGGTCGCGTCGCGCTTGGCTAAGAAGAGCAGGTCGATGTCGGAGCTGTAGTTCAGCTCTTTCCCGCCCAGCTTGCCCATCGCCAGCACCACGAAGCCGCCAGGCGAGACGCCAGCTTGGGCAAAGGCTAACTCCAGCGCGGCGCCCACCAGGCTGTCGGCCAGATGGGAAAGCGCGAGCGTCACCGTGGGAAGATCGAGCAGATCCAACAGATCGCAGACGCCGATGCGCAGCAGCTCCCACCGCTGCACGCGGCGGAGTGCATCGAGCTGCGCCGTGAAGGTTTCCACGTCCAAGAGCGCGCTCTGAATCTCTGCAGTCAACGTCTCCGTGTCGTGTACCTCGACCAGGCGCAGCTGTTCCATCAGCCGCTCGAAGTAGGCGGGGTGGCTTAAGAGAATCTCGGTGAGGAACTGGCTGCCCGCGAAGAGCGAGACCAGGATTTCGACGGCGCGAGGACGGCGTGCGAAATAGCGCAACTGTCCAACCCGGTCGGGCACGTTGGAGAGAAAGCGCTCGAAGTTGACCAGCACGCGATCGGGTTCCGCCGCGTCGGTCAGTGCCGCCGAGAGATGCGGCAGGAACGCCTCCAGGGCCGCGCGGGCCTCCGGCTCGTCACTGAGGCGCAGGAGGCAGCGCTGTGCGGCGTCGGGATCGGTGAAATGGACGCATGCCAGGGCGCGGTAGAGTTCAAGGTCGGTTAACATTGATCAAAGTCCTGTGGACAAATAGATGTTATTGCGTGTTGCGTATTTCGTATTGCGTGATGCGTAGAGATACGGAATACGCAATACGAAATATGCAGCCCAGACTACGTACAGTTCTCTCCGTCCAATCCGTCTTCGTTTAGCATTATAGAGACATGAGCGTGCCTTGTCAACGCGAAAATCTCTCATCAGGCCAAAATATGACCCATTTGGGTACTAAACAGGGCCAGTGTTACCGTATATAATGACATGCGTGGTTACACGAATGGGTCATACAGAAGCAGTCTGTTCAAAAGTTCACGCTTATTTTAAGGAGGATTCATCATGGTAAAGACAATAGCAGACGTTATCGAAATGCGCGAACAGGTCAAGATGATCGATCTGCGATTCACCGACCTGCTGGGGCTCTGGCATCACTTCAGTTTGCCCGCGCGCGAGCTCACCGAGGAGTTGTTCGAAGAGGGCATCGGGTTTGACGGTTCGTCCATCCGCGCTTTCCAGGAGATCCACGAATCCGACATGATTCTGATCCCCGACGCGAGCTCCGCCTTTATCGACCAGATTTTTGAAGTGCCCACCATGGTTATCATCTGCGATATCTACGATCCACTGACGCGCCAGCCCTATAGCCGGGACAGCCGTTATGTAGCGAAGAAGGCCGAGACCTATCTGAAGCAGACGGGCGTCGCGGACATCAGCTACTGGGGGCCGGAGGCCGAGTTTTTCCTCTTTGACAGCGTTCGCTACGGGGGCAGCACCAACGAAGCCTTCTACCACGTCGACAGCGCCGAAGGTTGGTGGCGCAGCGGTGAGGAGGGCGGCAAGGGTGGCCAGATCCCGCCCAAGCGCGGCTATTTCCCCGTCCCACCGACGGATACCAAGCAGGATGTGCGCAGCAGAATCGTGCTGGCGCTGGAGGAGGTGGGCGTGCCCGTCGAGGTTCACCACCACGAGGTGGCGACCGCCGGCCAGACCGAGATCGACCTGCGCTTCGACACGCTGACGCGCATGGCCGACAGCATCATGATCTACAAGTACGTCGCCAAGAACATCGCGCGGCAGAACGGTCTCACCGCGACGTTTATGCCCAAACCTCTGTTCAAGGATAACGGCAGTGGGATGCACGTCCACCAGAGCCTATGGAACGGCGAGACCAACGTCTTCTTCGACGAGGCGGGCTACGCGCAGCTCTCGGACACGGCCAAGTACTACATCGGTGGTCTGCTGAAGCATGCCCCGGCGCTGCTGGCGATCTGCGCGCCGACGACCAACTCCTATCGTCGCCTGGTGCCCGGCTTCGAGGCGCCCGTGAACCTGGCTTACTCGCAGCGCAACCGCTCCGCCGTCTGCCGCATCCCCGTCTACTCGAAGAGCGCCAAGGCCAAGCGTGTCGAGTTCCGCGCGCCCGACCCCTCCTGTAACCCCTACCTCTGCTTCGCCGCGCTGCTGATGGCGGGCCTGGACGGTGTCCAGAACCAGATCGATCCCGGTGATCCCATGGACAAAGACCTCTACGATCTGCCGCCGGAAGAGGCCAAGCTGATCGAGCAGGTGCCAGGCTCGTTGGAAGTCGTGCTCGAAGCGCTGGAGGATGATTACGAGTTCTTGCTCAAGGGGGACGTCTTCACGCCGGACTTGATCGAGGGCTATATTGCGTACAAACGCGAGATGGAAGTCGATCCCATGCGCATGCGCCCGCACCCCTTCGAATTCACACTGTACTACGATATCTAGATTCATCGGCCTCCCGGAGGCGCACGTCTCCGGGAGGTTTTCTTTACCGACATTCCAGCTTATGCTACAATTGCTCCCAAACGGCTTTTGACGCTACCTAACGCGCGGCCCAAGAGACCTTCTTTACGTCGTGCGGTTTCTTTTCAGGGAAGGGAGCAGTACGCAACAATGAATCCCACACTACCCATGCCAGTTCTGACGGATGACGAACTAGCCCAGACCGATCCTCGGTTGCTGGAGGCGCTGGCGAGTCTCAACCAGGTCGGCGTAGCCATCAATCGCATCAGCCCCAGCGATGGCGCCAGTGTGGCGACCACGCTGCGGCTGATCGTTGAGAGCGCCATCAAGGTGCTGCCAGGCGCGTCGGCGGTGATTTACATCTACGACGCTCGGCGGCATGCTTTCGATCTTGCCTCGCGCGTCTCGGCGGGGGAACCGGCCGGGGATCTGCCCGACGATGCCCCGCGTCCCGGCGGGATTGGCGCGCGCGCCATCAAGCAGCGGCGCCGCGTGCTCTCCTACGAGGAGCCCGACCTGGAGATTCATCCGGCCAAGGTCAGTGCCGGGGCCAAGACCATGGCTTGCTTCCCCCTCATCGTCGCCGACCAGCCGCGCGGCGTGCTTTATGTTTATCTTCACCAGAAACGGCGTTTCAACCCCTTCGAACTGCTGATGCTGGAGAACTTCGTCAATCAGGCCGCGATGGCGAGCTTTCACGCCAACCGGCTGGCCCGCATCCAGCGTGATCTGGCCCGCAAGGAAGATGAACTGAACCGCTTGCGCCGGGCGGGCCTGCTTATCTCCTCGCGCCTGGGCCTGGAGGAGACGCTGGAAGCGATTCTGCAGATGGCTCTGGACGTGACCAATGCCCACTACGGCATCGTCCGGCTGGTGGGAAAGGACGGGCAGGGCCTGCTTGCCGGGGCGGTGGCGGGATCGCAGGAGGGGCGCGCCCACGTCGAAGCGCTGCCCATCGACGCATTGAGTATCATGGGCTGGGTGGCGGTCCATCGCGAGGTTGTTTGCATCTACGATTTGAGCGAAGCGCCCTGGTCGGACCTATACTATCCGCTGGACAGCGAACTGGAGATGCGGGCCGAGCTTGCCGTTCCCCTGGTCGGTGCGGGGGGACGGCTGGAGGGCGTGCTCAACCTGGAGAGCCCGGAGGTGGGCGCCTTCACGAAGCAGGACCGCCATCTGCTCCAGTCGCTGGCCACGCAGGCCGTCATCGCTATCCAGGAGGTGCGCCTGCTGGATGCTTTGCAGGAGGTGGCCCGGCTGCTGCTGACCCACTCGTGCCAACAGGTGCTGGATCGCCTGGTGGAATTGGCCGGCGAGCTGCTGAACGCCGAAGCAAGCGCCATCTGGATGCTTGACGGCGAGAATCTGGTGTTGAAAACGGCCCACGCGGGCTACGAACATGGTGAACGCCTGCCGCTCGACGCCAGTTTGGCGGGTGCGGCCGTCCTCAATCGTGCACCGGTCGCTAGCGTGGATGTGCGCACCGATGGGCGCTTCAAACGGCCCGATCTGGCCGTGGCGCAGGGCTGGCACCGGGCCCTCATCGTGCCGCTACTGACCGGGCAAGATCAAGAGGCGCTGGGCGCGTTTAGCATCTACAGCGCTCAGGCTGGCTCGGCCGGCTTTGCTGAATCCGAGTGGGACGAAAAGGTGCTCACCTGCCTGGCCCATTACGCCGTGCTGGCGGTGCAGAACGCCGACCGGCAGGAGGCGCTGCGGACGGCTCAGGAGCAGTACGCCATCGCCGAGACCTTCGCTGCCGTGGGGGACATCGCGGCCAACCTGCTCCACAATCTCAACAACAAGGTCGGGACCATTCCCGTGCGCGTGCAGGGCATCCAGGATAAGTGCCAACCGGCGTTGCGGGCCGACGCGTATCTGGCGACCAACCTGGCGGAGATCGAGCGGAGCGCGTGCGCAGCCATGGAGTCCGTGCGTGAGAACCTGGCACATCTGCACCCCATCCACCTGGCGCCTGTTGACGTCGCTGCCTGCGTCGACGCTGCCATCGCCAGCGTCCAGATCCCCGAGGGCATCATGTGTCGCTGCGAGAATCTGAAGACACTGCCGCCGGTGAGCGCCGGACAGCAGAGCCTCACCCTCGTCTTCACCAACCTGCTCGAAAACGCCGTCGCTGCGTTGGCGGGAGAGGGTAACATCGCCATTCGCGGCGCGTTCGAGGCGGGCCGGGTGACGCTCGATGTCACCGACGACGGTCCGGGCATTCCGCCCGAGCTGCACGATCGCATCTTTGAATTCAACGTCTCGGCCCGCTCCGAGGGGCAAGATGCTGCGCGGGATAGACTCGGCTTCGGCCTGTGGTGGGTGAAGACGCTGATGTTCCGTCTGGGCGGTTCCGTAAGTATCAGCAGTGGTGGGCGTAACGGGGCGACTTTTCATCTGACGTTGCCCGTTGAAGGGTGATGACGGCGTATTGCGTATTGCGTATCTTTGCACGTCACGCAATATGCAATACGCAATCAGCTTAAGAAAGGACTATCGTACCGAGCACACATGTCAAAAATTCGCGCATTAGTCGTCGAAGACGAACGCTCCTGGCAGCAGATTGTCAGTGAGCTGTTGACCGACGCCAGTCTGGCGGTGGACGTCGCCGCGACGCTGGATGAAGCTATCGCCCTGCTGAAAGCGGCTCCGCACCGGGTGGCGGTCGTGGATCTGTCGCTGGGCGGCAAGGATCACTATAATCAGGACGGCATGCGCGTGCTCGACGCCGTCCAACAGCTCGATCCCGGCTGTGTGGCGATACTGCTCACGGGCTTCGCCACGGTGGAGCTGGCGGTCAGCGTCGTCACCGAACACGGCGCGTATACCTGTCTCCGCAAGGAGACGTTCAACCGCCGCGAGTTTCGCGCCCTGGTGAACGAAATCCTCGCCACTGCGCCGCCGCTGGAGACAACCACTTTCCCGGATGAGAAAGACGTTACGCTCACGCCGGTCCCTCCCACCGGTGACGAGCGTGCGTCGGCTCCGCCGGGCCTTGCGCTGGTCGTCGAGGACGATGCCGGCTGGCGCAGTATCTTGGCGGAGCTGCTCATCGACGCCGGCTATGAGGTGCGGCTCTGCGCGAGTTACGGGGAGGCGCTGGGCTGTCTGCGGCGCGAGAAGTACGCGCTGGCGGTCATCGATCTCTCGCTGACCGCGGCTCCCGGTGAGATAGGCCCAAGTGATCTCCGGCCGCGCAGTGCTCTGCCCCTCGACGACACCTTCGAGGGCTATCGCCTGCTCGCCAGCACACGCGCGCGCAACATCCCCACCGTGGTCGTCAGCGGGTTAGCTGTGCCCGCCGCCATTGAGCAGGCCTACGCCGAGCACGGTATCTTCACGTACTTAGAAAAGCAGGCCTTCACTCGCCGCGCTTTCCTCGAGACCGTAGAAGCTGCCCGTGCCACCGGTGGCGTCACCGATCTGGTCAAACTGACGGACCGGGAGCGCGAAGTGCTGGAGCTGCTGACGCAGGGAATGACCAACAAGGAGATCGCGGCGGAGCTGGTCATCACGACGAACACGGTCAAACGCCACCTCAAGGCCATCTTCATGAAATTGGACGTGCACACCCGCGCCGCCGCCGCCGCCAAAGCCGTCAACGTGTGGGGGACGGTTTTGTAGAGCTGGCCTTCATTATGCGGTAGATAGATAGGTTTTTAGCCATTGTAACACCTTATTGCGTATCGCGTATCTGTACGGTTGCACAGGCGCTTGATTGAGAAGGAACAAATGCGGAATACACAATACGAAATACTCACGCTTTCAGCTCCTCCGTTCTAATCGAGCACGATGGCCTCCTGCTCCAGTTTCACCTCCCGCAGCAGGAGCTCATCGATGAGTGGAATCATGTCCGTCAAGGTGGGATGGTCGCGCAGGCGTTCAAGGTTGCGCCTATCGCGGCGGGTGAGGGGCTGGCCCCAGCGCGCGAAGACGTCGAGCGTCGCCAGGTCCATGCGGTAGGGCTGGAAGCGTGGGGCGACCTGCTTGCGCAGCTGCGCCAGGATGTTCAGGCCGCCGTAATCGACGTCGGCCCAGACGTGGAGCGGCACGTCGGTCTTGGACAGGCAGCGCAGCAGGTGGCGACAGGCCGGCGAAGGATTCCCCCAGAGGCAGAGCGCCGCTGTCTCGGCGCCTACATGCTGGAGCAGGGTGTAAAAGGGCGTGAGGTTCTCCACGCAGATGACGCGCTCCGCCTGCACCCACGCGCGCCGGACACGGGCTGCCAGCGCTGCCGGGATGCCCACCGCCGGATGAAAGCTGCCCAGCGCGACGGTTTCTCCCTCGACGTCGGTGAGGTGCCAGGCGCCCGCCAGGTGCAGCAGCGTGGGATTGGGGACCAGGCCCAGCTCGCGGAGCACTTCGCGGTAGGAGAACCCGTGCCACTCGCCGTGATGGCGGCGCGCAATCCGTGCCACGGCGGACTTGAGCGCGTCGAAACGTTTGCTGTCGTTGAAGACGCGCACGCTGAAGACGCGGTAGGGCAGCTCCTCGGTGACGTTCTCCGGCAGGGCCAGCAGCGCCGCGAGGAGATCGCGATTCCAATCGTCGTCGCCCAGCTTGAAGGGCGTGGGCGATTTGCGTGCCTCGAGCTGCCTGAGCGTGCGGTCCAGCGCCAGCCGCCGCCAATCGTTCACCCGGAACCGGTCCGCCAGCAGCCGGTCGCGGAGGCGACGGCGCTGCGCGGCCTGCGGCTCCCGCTCAATAAGCGCGTAGAGCGCGTCCACGGCCTCGACGACCAGCGTCACCGCCGCCAGGAGATGACCCTCCTGCGCCGGCTCCCACGCCAACGTCACCCAGCCCAGTTCCGCCAGCGCCGTCAACTGCTCGTTGGCCGTGACGCGCGGCGCAGGATCGGTCTGGCTGTAGTAGCCGGGGAGACAGGCTTCCGCATCGCGCAGCTTCACGCGCACGGCGTTCTTTGGCCGCCCGCCCCGCTGCTCATAGATGTCTAGCAGTAGATCGATGAGGGCAGCGGTGTCAGGGGTGGGATTGAAAGGTTTCGTTGTCATTTGGGGATGTCCTATTACGTATCGCGTATTGCGTATTCTTTTGTCTAGCGACTCGGTACGGGTGCAAAGGCGCTTGGTCGAGAAGGAGTAAATACGGAATACGCAATACTCACCCCGTCAACTCCTCCATCATTGCCTCCTTATCAATCTCGATCACGAAGGCGTGGTTGTTCTTCCGCACGACGGTGCGCACGGCGTCGACGTAGGGGAGCAGACCGGCGGCCTTGTCGGGCGGGGTCGCCAGGATGACCTGGAGCTGGCTTTCGACCATGAATTGCAGCGCGCTGGCGGTGCGGGCTGTGTCCATCTTGCCGAAGGCCTCGTCGAAGAGGGCCAGGCGGATGGTGTCGGAGGGACGCGGCTGGTTGAGGCGGTAGGCCTGGGCGAAGGAGGCCGCCATCGCCACGTAGAAGGGGGTGGTGGTCTCGCCGCCCGATTTCTTGGCCTTGATGCGGCTGAGCAGGGCCCGGTCGCCGTTGGGATAGTGGATGCGGATGTCGTAGTAGAGGTAGTTGCGGTAGTCCTGGAGCTCCCGCAGCTCGGGGACGAGCTCCTCGCCCGGCCCGGCGGTGAGCCGCTCGAAGAGCAGGTCCCAGCCCGCCTGGTGGCGCTGGCGGAAGTCGGAGTCGAAGAGGGACGCGCCGAGGATCCGCTGGCTGTCCATGATCATGTCGTAGACCTGGCGCAGGGTCGGCTCCGGCCGGGTGACGAACTCGAAGCGCTCGCCGCCGAAGCGCAGGCCCGCCAGCGTGGTGTTGAGGTAGGCCAGCTGCTGGCGCGCGTCCTCAATCTGCTCCCGCAGGCGGTGGATGAAGTTCTCGACCAGCTCCTGCTCGGCCATGGCACGCTGCTCCGCGATGCGCGCCTCGTACTCGGGCAGCTCCGACTCGACGTAGCGGTCGCGCTCACGCACGTAGCGATCCGCGTTCTCGTCGTTGTCGTAGCCGAACTGGTAGTCGAAGCTGTAGGCGTGCTTGGCCTCAAAGAGTTCGTCGTGGCTGCGGCGCTCGGCGGTTTTGTAGTCGCCCTCGTAGCGTATGGCGTTGGCAAGCACGGTCTCCAGCGGCTGGCGTCCCCGGCGGCGCTCGTACTCTTGCCGCGCGTCTTCGAGGAATTCTGTGCCGCTCTCTGCTTCGAGGAAGGCGTACGCTTCCTGAAGCGTGGCGTCGGCCTGCGCTTCCAGGCTGGGCAGCGTCTCCGTCTGCAGCGCCTCAATGCGAGCACGGAGGCTGCCGACGGTCTCGGCGAGCGTCTCGGACACGCGCTCCAGCTCACGGACGCGGGCCGCGTGCGTGGCGACCTCGGCGCGCAGCGTCTCCACCGACTGCGTGTCGAGCACCGCCAGCGACTCACGCAGCTGCGCCAGCTGCTCCTCCAGGGCCGGCAACCGTTCGAGGACGGGCAGGGCGTGCTCCAGCTCCACGTAGCGGCGGACCTTGTCGCGGGTGAGGGCCAGGCGCTCGCGGAGGGCGCCGTCTTCTGCCTGCAAAGTCGCCAGCTCTTGTGCGATGACGTCCAGACGCTCCTCGCGCTGTTCGATCTGGCGCGGCACAGCACGGTCACCGATGAACCAGCGCCGATAATAACGCGGGTTGAGGTGGCGGCTGGTGAAGTTGCGGCGGACGAAGCAGTCGCGGGTCACGGCGGTGCGGTGGTCGCGCAGCGCTTCGAGCGTGTCGCATTTGGCGTAGCCGCCCAGGAGCAGATCGACCAGGGCGCGGGCCGCCGGGTGTCCCGTGCGGACCTCTTCTGCCAGCGTGCCGGGGCGGGTCCTTCGACCACGCTCAGGACAGGCGGCGCGGGCGTGTTGCAGGATGCGCTCGGTATCGGGCAGGCCGACCCCGTGGAGCTCGTCCTTGAGGCGGCGACGCTGGTAGAGGCGCATGGCGGCGTCGTAGTGCTCCGGCGGCACCAGCAGGTCGAAGCGGCTGCGGCCCAGGATGCCCTCGACGGCGTCCTGCCAGCTTTCGTCGGGCACCTCGAGCGCGGTGCAGAGGTAGACGACCTCGTCGGCGCCCAGGCCCAGCTCAGCGCGGAGGAGGCGACGCAGGGCGGCGGCCCGGGGGGCGGCGGCCTCGTAGCTCACATTACGGTCGCCGGTGCGCAGCTGCGCGATCTCCCGCTGGAGGTGGGCGGCTTCGTTGCGCAACTTGCGGGCCTGCTCGGTGACCAGCGCGAGGTGGGTGGCAAAGTCCTGGCCGAGGGTGTCCAAGGCGGATTGCGTATTTCGTATTGCGTATTCCGTATTTGTCCTGAGCGCAGCCGAAGGATCGTGCATTCCGTGGCTTGCGGCAAATTCGTGGAGAGGATCGGGAACGTCGAGGTGGTCCTCTTCGAGGAGGGTGATGAGGCGGCGGGCGTCGGCGTGTTCCTGTGCGAGGTCCTGCTCCAGTGCGGTGGCACGTTGGCGGATCTCGACCAGGTCGGCTTCTGCCTGGGCGAGATCCGCGCGCAAGGATTGTTCGCGCTGCGCGGTGGTGTCGGTGCGAAGGGCGACTTCGGCATCGAGTTGGGCTTGCCGCGCGGCTTTGAGCCGGTCGGCCAGCTCGTCGCGTTCCAGCGTATGGCGGCTGAGCGCCACCTGCGTCTCGTCAAGCTCCACGCGATAGCGTTTCAACTCAGCCAGGTGCGTGTCGCTCTCGGCGTGGCGGCGGATGTAGCCGTTGACAAGCCGCAGCCGGCGGTGGTTGGCCCGCTCCTGATCCAGGGCCTCGATGACGTTCAGATCCGCAATGCGCCGGCGCACCCCTGCGGCCAACGTCTCGAAGTGGCGCATGGTCTCCAGCTGATCCCGCAGCGTCTTCACGTCCACCAGGTTCTCGTCGAGGAGATAGCTGTGGACGAAGTCGCGGATGTCGGTGAGCGGGCTGAAGGCCAGTCCCTTGACGATCTTCTGTGGGAAGGTCTCCTTAAGCTGGCCCAGGCGGTTGAGCAAATGGAAACGATAATCCTCCAGCCGGGTGAAGAGCTGGGCGCGCCCGCCGGGCAGGGGGAAGTGTTCCAGGTGGCGGCGGAAGGCGCGGCTGTCGTAGAGCTGGCCCGGCGTCTCGAAAAACCAGGCGTCGTTGAGCTGCGCGTTGTTGACGATGAAGTAGGCCACGTCGGGCGAGCGGTTGTCCTGATACGCGTCGATGACGGCGCCATGGACGAAGTAGGAGCCGTCGGGATTGCAGAACTCCAACGCAACGACGCTGGTGGTGTCGTCGCGCAGATAGCGTTGGCCCTCGGTGCCCAGCTCGCCGCGGACGTAGCTGGCGAGCGTGCGTTTGCTCTTGTCCATCGCCGCGCGGTTGAAGCGCACGTCGCGCTGCCCGCCCACCAGGGCGAACTGGAGCGCGTCGAGGATGGTGGACTTGCCCACGCCGTTGATGCCGATAAAGTACGTCGTTCCCCGGCAGGAGATCGTTGTGTCCTCGAAGAGGTGCCAGTGGATGAGGCGGATGCGGGTTAAGGTTTTCATATTTCGTATTTGTCCTGTTGATTTAGGTGATACGGTTGCGAAGGTGCCTGCGCTGCGTGAGACCAAAAATACGCAATACGCAATAATCCACTGTGGCGCGATGTCCGGCGTTCTCGTATTCCGTACTGCGTATTTCGTATTTTCTTCTCATCAGGAGCCTGATGCTTGTCGAGAAAGCCTTGTGAAGCGAGACCAAAAATACACAATACGCGATACGCAATCATATACTCCGTGAAGGGGACATCTGTCAGCAAGTCCGATGGGATGGTATCATACGTTGCGGATGACTCACGGATTTTCCGGCCGCGTTGGGCGGGGATGATGGCGAGCAGCAAGCGGATGATTTCGGCGAGCAAGTCGATACGATGTTGGGTCACGGGATCGCCCAGGACGTGACGGCCTTCGTGATACCAGTGGCGGCTTTCACGGGCGGAGCCGAGGGCGTATTCGTAGAAGCGCGCACGATCCTTACCTGTCCCACGCCCGTACCCCTCGGCGACGTTCGCGCCAACCGAGCCGACGGCTTCGTAGAGCTGGTTGCTCAGGCCCCGCGTGCGCCGGTCACCGGCGAGCTTTGTCACATCCCGCCAGGCGATATCCCCTAGAAAGAGCGCCAGCCGATAGACCTTCATGCTCCAGAGTGGGTCGTCGGTGATGGCTTCGGGGACGGTGGTGAGCCAGGTTTCGTAGTTCATGGAACTCCCTATTTCGTGTTGCGTATTCCGTATTCTCTTCTCAGCTGAAATCTAATGCTTGCCGAAAAAGCCTTGCAAGGTGAGACTAAAGATACGCAATGGCTTCTTATCAAGCTGCAAAAGTTACAGCAGTTACGTATTCCGTATCTGTCTCGTTGATTCAGGTGATACGCTTGCGAAGGTGCCTGCGCTGCGTGAGACCAAAAATACGCAATACGCGATACGCAATAATCCCTTATTCTTCATCGAAATCCTCATCGTCATCATCCGGCTCCTCGCTTGCTGAACCATCGTCCACTCGATACCGTCTTACCCACGCCTCCATCTCCTCCGCCGTCTGGACGGGGAGGATCATCTTGACGGAGCCGCGCAGGCGGATGCGGGCCTCGCTTTCGTGCACGTCGATGGCGCGCCCGTCCACCGCATCCACCAGGCCCAGGCGCCGCAGCCGGCGCATGATGCGGTCGTATTGTCCGATGCCCAGGTCGCGCTCCTTGCCCGTGATGGTGCGGAATTCCTCGCGGACCTCGCCCACGGTCACCACTGGATCCTTCGCCAGGCTGAGATGCTCGGCCTGTTCCTCGTAGAGTTTGCGCAGCACGACGATCATTAACGACTCGTCGAGCTTGTAGCGGCGGCGACAATAACCGTACTCGGACGTGATCTGGAAGATGCGATGGTAGTCGTCGTGGATCAGCGTGAAGCCCGCTGCCGCGAAGAGCGCCTCGAAGACCTCGCGATGGCGATAGATCAGGTAGTAGTCCTCCTTGTCACTATCCTGATCCTGGTAGAGAAAGGCTTGCCCTAGCAGGCGATTCATCACGCGGGGAATTTCGCGCGTCGTTTTTTCAGGTAGGTCGGTTGTTTCGAGTAATGTTTCAAGCGTGAATGGCATAGGTTCCTATCTCGTATTGCGTATTTCGTATTGGTCTTGTCATGTCAGGTCTCACGGTTGCAAAGGTATCTTGCGAAGTCTAGTCCAAAATACGCAGTGCGCATTCTCACGCATCCCGTTTCACAAGCTGAAACGGCTTGACCGTGACCAACCCCAACTCCACCGGCTCGCCGGGCAGCGGCTCGACGTCGTAGCGCACCTCGGGATGGTTGCCGTAGGCGATGGTGTAGATGAGCCATGGCAGGTCTTCGGGCGTGGCGAAGGCGTCGGGCGGCAGCTCGCTGACGTGCAGGGTGCGGTGCCCGTTGAAGAACTGCGCCACGAAGTGCTGGATCTTGGCCGGCGTGATGGTCTGGCCTAGCGCGTTCAGCGTCTCGGCGCGGATGGCGCGCACGGCCTCCGGATCGAGCACCGCCGGGGCGACGGGCGCCGGCTCGAAGGGGGCGCGCCGGCGTGGTGGGGTGTAGAGGCTGCGACTATCGGGCTCCCGCACGGGCATGGCGTGGAAGGCGGGCGCTTCGGCGGGAAGGGCCGCCACGTCGTCGTTGAGCAGGGCGGCGAGGCCCTTCGCCAGCAGGATCAGCCGGTCCTTGAAGCTGCCGTCGGCGCCCACCAGCTGGTAGCGGATCTGTCGCAGTGAGGTGCGCAGATACTGCGCGTGGCGCCGGTCGATCTCCGCCAGGAGCGGGTCAAGGCTCTCCAGCTGCACGATGATGAAGCGCAGGAAGTGGTGGAGCTCGTCGGTGGCCTGGGCGGGGGTGAGCCGGCCCTGCGTCGCCAGCTCGTCGGCAGCCCGGTGGAGCCATTCCTCGTCCAACTCCCACGTCTGGAGGCGCGTCACGATGTCACGCCGGTAGCGCGAGACGTGGTCCGAGGTCTTGAGCGCGTGGTAGGCCGGGCCGAGCACCTGCGCGTAGTCGTCGTATTGCAGGCGCAGCAAATCTGCCACGGGCCGGTCGCGGGTCACGCGTTCGGTGTAGCGACGGATGTTCTGGTTGAGCTCGTTGAGGCCGCGCACCAGCTGGCGGACGTTCTCGTAGGCCTGGGTCAGCGCCAGAGCCGGGGAGAAGTCCTCATTCTCGCTGGTGAGGAGTTGGTGGGCGGCGTAGAGTTGGCCCGTGTACTCGCGCGGCTTCTGCTCCTGGATGGTGCGCAGGGCCTCCAGCAGGGTGAAGGCGTAATCGGGCAGGGTGATGTACTCAGTGTAATCGGCGCTCTGCTCGCGCTCCAACCAGCCCGCCTCGACGAGGCGGCGCAGCATCCAGCTGGCGTACTGCCGGGCGTCGCTGGTGTTCGGGGACTCGGGATCGCCGTCGAAGGTCTCGTCCTCGGTGATGAGCGCGTCGGCGCCCTCGTGGGTCACGTAGTCCACGATCTCGGCGACGACCACCTCGCGGGTCAGACCGAAGCGGTTGAACTCCGCCATCTTGTAGATACGGAGCAGCACCGCCATGTAGTGGCGCTGGTGCCCGCCAGAACCCAGGGGGTTGAAGAGCGCAGCCGGCAACACGTCGAAGGGATTGCGATAAGCGTTCTCGGTCATGGCTGCTCCCCCTCGGAACCGTTCTCCCAGACGAGGATGGCTTCGGGGCTGCACTGCAGCGTGGCACACAGCCGATCCAGCGCCTCCAGATCGACGTAGCGCGCGGTGCCCGCGTCGAGGCGGTAAACCAGGTCCTTGGGCACGCCGGCGACGCGGGCCAGGTGACGCAGCGACCAGCGTTCGCCGGTGGTGATTTGGCGTTTGCCCAGCAGAATCGTGAGGGTTCCTTTAGTCTTGATCATCGTGTCATAGAACAAGTGTTCAATTTCTCTTATTATAACGCTTTTTGTCGTGCTGTCAAGACGATTTGGCGGCGAGTTCGCCGAATTTACGCATGAAACGACGTGATCCGCCTCCATGAGCACGCGCAAACAGATTGGTAGGCTACCATACTTCGCTGCGCAGCTTACTACGAATCTATATTCATTCACGGGGATGTACATCAAAACATTCTTGGATCAGCTTGGTGACCAGGGCCGTCCAGCCGGTCTGGTGGCTGGCGCCGAGCCCCTTCCCGGTCTCGTCGTGGAAGTATTCATAGACGAGGAGATGATCCCGCCAGAGGAGATTCTCCTGGAGTATCCATTTAGTAACGTAAGAGAGGTGCGACGCGCTTAGGGATGCAAAGGCTATTGAGGGCAATTTCACCTCGAAGTCGTCGCCGCAGTATTCGTGTACTTGCGCAGCGACTCGATCATCAGGTAATTGACGGGGAACCAGAGGGGGCCGCGTAAGTTGGGGTTCCCGTCGAATAGGGCAAAGCGCGAGACGCCTGGCTCGTCAATTCTGAATTGAGCAATCGAGTTCAGTCACTCCAATTACGGTAAGGCGCAACGCATCGGCGATTTAAGATGGAGGGCTTTGCTATCGGGAACGTCATCCCCGATTCTGGGATTCCAGACGAGAATTGGGAAACCTTCGATCCGCCGCCTGAAATCTCGCACATCCAGGTTGGGAATTCTGCCACTCGCCAATGTGCCGATCTTGCGTTCTACCGGCGTCATTTTGTCCCGGGGTATCCGTGGGGCCCTGCCTCAAAAAGATTTTCGTTCCTTCTGGGATACTTCTTCCATCTGATCACAGAAAGATTCTTTGAGGCTTTTCAATACGTGCAGCAGAGTCCCGATACGTCAGGTTTGTATTCGATATGGGATGGTTAGAAAGTGTCCCCGCTCGAGCGGCGGGGACGTACCGTGGTGTGTTGCTCCGGGTTATGTATCTCAAATTGCGTACTTTCTCTGCTTGACAATTCATCTTCCAGCAGTATAATAAAGTTGGCGACCGGGCTTGGCAGGACAGAACTTATCATCTCATGCTGGGCCCAGCCTAGCCGATGCTCTGGCAGAGCGTCGGAAGCAAAAAGGGGGTGAGAACCCAATGACCTACGTGGTTGCCGAGGACAATGAGTCCTTCGACTCTCTTCTCCGGCGGTTTCACAAGACCGTACAGCGCGATGGCGTACTTTCTGAGATACGTAAGCGACGGTACTACGAACAACCCAGTGTGATGAGAAAGCGAAAACGCGCAGCTAAGCTCCGCAAAAGTCGGCGGACGACACAGAAAAATCAGCAACAATACTGACACGTTCGCCGATGTGGCTAAAGATACGAGGGATCAGGGTGATCTGCTGATCCCTCGGCTGTTGTCTGGTGTAGGTGATGTCGATCTGATGGGTCCGAGTGATAGGTTTGTCTTCATAGTTGGGTGAGGGATGGATATATGAGTTTGCGAGAACAACTTCAACAGGATCTGCGCGATGCTATACGTGCGCGAGACACGCGTCGCAAGTCGGCGCTCCGTGTGTTGATTGGGAACATTCAGACGGTTGAAGGAGAGAAGGGAGCGCTTGAGGACGACCAGGTGCTCCGTCTGCTGGAAAAGGAAGTGAAGCAGCGCGAAGAAGCGCTGGAGATGGCGCGTGAGGCCGGACGTGAGGATATCGTCGCGGCGGAGGAAAAGGAGTTGGAGATACTGCGAGCCTATCTTCCCGAGCCATTGAGCGAGGGAGAGCTGGTCGCGCTGGTTGAGTCGGTGATTGAGGAACTGGACGCGTCCTCCATGGCCGATATGGGCCAGGTCATGCAGGCGATTATGCCCCAGGTGCGCGGCAAAGCGGATGGCTCACGGGTGAGTCATCTGGTCAGAGAGCGGCTCCAGCGCGATTAGGTTGCAATGGCCGAGGCTGTATCTCATGATTGTATCTAAAATCCGAAATTCAAGTGAGGTAGGCCATTTCAATCCTATCTTACAAAGATGGCTCCACTGAAATAGCCATCAATCTCACGCAAAGGCGCCAAGAACGCTAAGAAAATTCATAAGATGGTAAATTCTATTGGTCCAGGTTGGCTTTGCTGTTCAGAAAATTAATAAGCAACTTAAAAATCTTGGCGGCTGTCCGATCTTTGGTCGGTGGCGTCTTGGCGTGAGGCACAACCTTTTTTAGTGGAGTCAACGATCAGCATCCAAAAGACAATATACTCGTTGTGGAGGTCAAACACACCGTCGCACACGGTACCTAAGAAATTGGATTTTTCCAAAGAATCCGATTTCTGACGCTTACAGGTGTTGATGAAATTTAGATGAGGTTGCCCTTATAGCATAAAAGAGGAAACCCGAAGGTTTCCTCTTTTATGCTATAATGCATGTACATGAAGTCCTTTGAATTAAGTTCACCCTCACGCCGCTGGATTGTGCGCCAGATTCTCGTTGGGCTGGTGCTCGCCTTGGTTACCGTCTTTGCACTGGTTTTTCGCTTCACGGATCAGTATGACGTGGAGGTGGGCAAGGTAGCGTCCCGCGACATCCGTTCCCCACGTGACGTTACGTACGAAAGTGAGATTTTGAGCCACCAGGCGCAAGAAGAGACCATGCGAGAAGTCGCATCTGTCTACACTCGCCCCGCGCCTGATATTGTGCGCCGTCAGTTGCAGCGTTTGCGTCAAGTTCTCGAGTTCCTCAGCGCTGTGCGCGCAGATACCTATGCGACAGAAGCCCAGAAACGCGCGTGGGTGCTGGCGGTGGATGAACTGGAGTCCCTCTCTGCCAACAACCTCAACACCCTGTTTGCGCTCTCTGACGCGGAGTGGAACCGGGTGCAATTGGAGGCCCGTGGCTTGCTCGATCAGGTCATGCGCCGGGAAGAGATTCGCGCCAGGGATTTGGAAAACGTACGTCAGCGCATCCCTGTCCTGGTGCCCTTGGATCTACCTCAGGATGAGGCCAATGTTGTCGCTGCGCTTGTGCAGAGCTTTATTGTGCCCAATAGCTTCTACGACGCGGAGGCGACGGAGCGTGCTCGTCTGCGGGCCGCCGAAGAGACCAAACCCGTGCGCCGCACCATTCGCAGCGGGGAGATCATCGTTCGGGAAGGGAGCGTGGTCACCGAGCTCTCCATGGAAGCCTTGGAGCAGTTGGGTTTGACCGGACATGACTGGAGTTGGCGCGAGACGGCGTTTCTTGCGTTGTTCTCTGTGAGCGGCACGCTGCTGTTGGGCGGATACCTTTTCAAATCCCGGTCCGGCGTCTTGATGCATGCTCAATTGGAAGGCATGATGCTGTTGCTGATGGCGGTGTTTCTCTTGCTGGAGCGTTTGCTCTTGCCCTCGGGACCGCTGTTGCTTTTCATCTTTCCTATAGGGGCGCTGGGGATGTTGTTGACCACGACGATTGGGCATACGGCCGCTGTAGGCTGTGTACTTTTTGTTAGCATCGTCGGCGGCTGGATTGCGGGGCCTTCGCTGACAGCCATGGCACTGCTAGCCTTCAACGGGGTGACGGCGACGCTTACTTTGCCCGCTTACGAGCAAACGGGATCGATTTTCAGATCAGGTCTGTTGGGCGGGCTGGCAGGTACGGTAATTCGCCTGGCTTTCTTCACCGCAGAAAACCAGTTTGATGCACTGAACTTTGCCTTAGATGCGGCGACAAGTCTGGTGGGCGGCGTCGTCGCCAGTGGCTTGACGTTAGGTCTACTCTTTTTATTGGCCCCTCTCTTCGATTTGAGCACCACCTTTCGGCTCGTTGAGCTGACCCGTCCCAACCATCCGTTGTTGCAGCGGTTGCTGCGCGAAGCGCCGGCGACCTTCCACCACGTGATGATGGTCGCCAGTTTGGCAGAGCAAGCCGCCGAGCGCATTGGCGCTAACGTCTTGTTGACCCGAGCGGGCACGTATTACCATGACGTCGGTAAGCTGGCGCGTCCTTACTTCTTCGTTGAGAATCAAGAGGGTATCAGCAACCCCCATGACCGGCTTGACTCCATCACCAGTGCTGATATTGTGATAGGGCACGTGCGGGATGGATTGGAGATCGCCCGCCGGTATCGGCTGCCGTCACAGGTGCGCGCCTTTATCCCTGAGCATCAGGGGACCATGTTGGTGTACTACTTCTATCACAAGGCGGTGGAAGCCGCGGGTGGTGAGGAGGGCCTGGTGGACGAGTCGCAATTCCGTTATCCCGGCCCGCGACCTCAACGGCGTGAGACGGCGCTGGTGATGCTGGCAGATGGCTGCGAAGCAGCCACTCGTGCTGTCCGTCCATCGTCGCCAGAGGAACTGAGTCGCATCGTGGAGGGCATCTTTCAAACTCGCATTGAGGACGGTCAGCTGGACGAGTGCCCCATCACGCTCCGTGAACTCGATATTGTCAAAGAGACCTATATCGAATTGCTGCGGGCGGCGTATCATCCGAGAATCAAATATCCAAGCTCAGATGTATCTTCTCAATAAGTTGGGGGAAGCACCCCAATTATTTTTCTTTCCCTGTTTGGGGAAGGGCATCTCTTGGGATTCCCCAGATATTGAGAGGATATGCTCAGATCAAGAAGGATTAGAGGCTACATCGTGACGATTCAACATATTATCGAAATGCACAATGAGGTTCCTCTTCCAGACACAATCGAGCTGAAATTCTTCCTGCGTGTGGCTGCGTTGGCGACGCTCAAGCACCAACAGATTGAGGCGCCGGTAGAACTGACCGTCGTCATCACCGACGATGATTCGTTACAGGCGCTCAACCGCCGCTTTCGAGGCATCGACCGGCCCACGGACGTGCTTGCTTTTGTGAACGAGACGCGTGGGCCCTTTGCCGGCGGGATGACCGGCCAACCGCAGTATCTTGGCGACGTGGTGATTTCCCTTCCCACGGCCGAGCGGCAGTCGCAGGAGGCGGGTTGCTCTCTGCAGGAGGAATTGCAGTTGCTCGTTGTCCACGGTACGTTACATCTGCTGAACTACGATCATGGAACGCCGGCCGAGAAAGCGCGCATGTGGGAGGTTCAATCCCAGTTATTGGACCTGCTGGGTATCCAAGCGTCGCCCCCTGAATGACCTACTATGGATCGCGACAAGCAACCCACGCTATTTGAGAGCTTTCACTTTGCAAGCATAGGTGTGCTCTACGTCATTCGTACCCAGCGAAATTTTCGCATTCACCTTGGGATCGCGTTGGGCGTGGTCATTCTGGGGCTCTGGTTGGGCCTGCCATCTGGCGCGTGGTCCATCTTGCTCATGACCATAGGGCGGGTATTGATCGTGGAAATGTTCAACACAGCCGCCGAGACTCTGGTTGATCTCGCCAGTCCCGATTATCATCCTTTGGCCAAATTAGTGAAGGATCTGGCCGCCGGCGCTGTGCTTCTCTCCGCACTGATCGCCGTGGTGGTGGGGCTGCTGTTACTGGGGCCGCCTCTGGTAGCCAAACTGGGCCTGGATGTGTATTTGGGCCTGTAAACGGACTTGTCGGCATCGTTTCAAAAGTAGCCATTTTGGGAAAAGATCGGTTTACACTTTCTGACGAAATTATCTCAATACAGAACGCGAAAACATCAAAAAGTGGTTCTTATAGGCTCAAAAAGACTACTTGAGTCGAACTCAAGTCGCACTTTGCTCCGAAATTGTAAAGCGAACATCTGTACGGGTTGAAACGATGCCGACTTGTCCTTTCACGGGCTCTTAGTATACTGACGGATGTATTCGATGGCTGGCAAGGAGTGAACACATGGGAACTGCACGTGATATTGCCCTTGTTTTCTTGAGTTTGGAAGCGCTCATCATCGCTCTGATTCCACTGGCGTTGCTCTCTGCGTTAGCGTATGGTATCTATCGCTTGATTCCCCTGGTGAGAAAGTATCTGCGATTAGCCTTTTCCTACGCGGAGCAGGTGCGCGAAGCGGTGGAGCGATTTTCGGAGGCAGTGGCGCAACCTCTCATTTGGGTGTACAGCAAGGTACGAAACGTACGTGTGATTATCAGAGGATTGCTACCAAGGAGGACAACATGAATGTAAAAACACGGGCTTTGTTATTAGGTGGGCTGATCGGGGCGGCCGTCGGTGCGCTGGCCGGGTGGTTGTACTACAATTCTGCCCCGGTGGAAGTGGATGAGGAGGGCCAGGAGCATATCCCGGCTCCCAGTGCGGGCGATGCGCTGAAATTGAGCCTCGGTGTACTCGGGGTTCTGCGCTCGCTTTCCGGCTGAGTTTCTCGTACGACCGTCCGTGATAGACGAGTTCTGTTAGCTCGGCGCTGCCCCCTCATTTTGAGGGGGCAGATGGTGTTCTAGGACGTTTTGCCGGATGCCGTGTCGTTTTCGAGCCGCTTTATCCAAGGATTGTGCCGTCGCTCACGGCCCAGCGTGGTCGTGGAGCCGTGTCCGGGATAGATCGTCGTCTCGGTGGGAAGCGATAGCAACTTGTGTAGGCTCTCGGTGAGCTGGCGGGCATCACCCCCAGGCAAGTCGGTGCGACCCACGCTGTCGGCGAAGAGCGTATCGCCGGTGAAGAGAGCATTTTCCTCGGGGACGTACAGACAGACGCTGCCCGGCGTATGGCCCGGCGTGTGAAGCACCGCGATGCGCAGCCGGCCCAGCTCTAGGACGGTCTCTTCCGTCAGATCGATGTCAGGGCGTGGCGACGGCACGTAGGCCAGATTGAACCAGGACGCGCCACCTCCCTCGAGTAGCAGATCGCGGTCGGCGGGATGAATGCCCAGCGGTACATCAAAGGTCGATTGCAGATGGGCGTTGGCTGCAATGTGGTCAAAGTGGCCGTGGGTGTTGAGCAGATAGCGGATGATGATCTCCCGTTTCTTGATCTCTTGCAGCAGGGGCTCAGTCTCGCCGCCTGGATCGATGATGGCGCCGTCCTTTTGCTTGTCATCGTATAACAGGTATGTGTTGGAGCCTACCATGCCGATGGGGAATCCGATAATCACGAATGCCTCCTTCCTTCTTCCTTGTCGGGCCGGTTTCACGGGCATTTTACCACATTTTACTATCCATTCTGAGTATCATCTTTGAGGTGAGTTTATGATCGAAGATCGTATTGACCCCCTGTTGAATTTTGCGGACGCTGAAGGGCTTGATGTGATTGTGCTTGTCCCCGGTCCCAATCTATTCTATTTGACCGGTCAGTCCTTTCACTTGAGCGAGCGCCCGGTGATGGGAATTTTCCCGGTTGCTGGGGAACCGGCCTTTGTGCTGCCGGCGTTGGAAGCGGGGAAGGCCAAGAACGTTCAAGCCTTTCCTTACACGGATGCGGACGGATACGAGACCGCCTTTCATGATGCATGCACGGCTCTCGGACTTTCTGGCGTACGTATTGGCGTTGAGACGTTGCGTATGCGACTGCTGGAATCACGCATCCTCGCGCGGCATGCGTCGGGCGCGGTGTTGGTGCCAGCGGACAATCTCATCGCGCGTCTGCGGATGCTCAAGAGCGCGAGCGAGCTGGCCGCGATGCGCGAGGCTGTCGAGGTCGCGCAGCGGGCTTTCCTGGCGTGGTTGCCTGCGTTACAGGTTGGCATGACGGAGAAAGAAGCGGCCGCACGTCTGGTCGCCGCGCTGCTGACCCACGGCGCCGACGATCTCGCCTTTGATCCTATCGTCGCGGGTGGTCCCCACGGCGCGTTGCCGCACGCAGTCCCCGGCGCGCGCGTGTTCGCGCCCGGTGATTGGGTGGTGGTCGACTGGGGTGCCACTGTCGATGGGTATCGGTCCGACATCACCCGCATGGTCGTGTTCGGGACGTCGTCGGTGGCGCTGACCGAGGTGCACGAGACGGTACGCCGGGCCAACGCTGCTGGACGAGAGGCTGTGAAGCCCGGCGTTACGGTAGGTGCGGTGGATGCAGCCGCACGTACACTCATCGACGCAGCGGGGTACGGCCCGGAATTCGTGCATCGCACCGGTCATGGGCTCGGGCTCGAAGCGCACGAACCGCCCTATATTGTCCCGGAGGGCGAGCAGGTCCTATCGCCGGGCATGACCTTCACGGTCGAGCCGGGCATTTATCTCGAAGGCGAAGCGGGCTTTCGCGTCGAGGACGACGTGCTGGTGACCGAGGCGGGTGTGGAGACGTTGACGTCTCTCTCCCGGGAGCCTTTTCTGCTTTCTGCCTGATACGTAAAAATAAGTGAATTCGCTTCCTCTGCCCAGGGAATCCCAGATGGGTTTCTGTGAGGCTTGGCGTATAATATGAAATAACATATCGTAACTTGACAATGTTAACTTCAAATCCCGGCGAATGAATTCGCGGCTACAGTTGCGAAATCCGCCTACGCGGATTACCTTTCAGTCGCCGAAGGGCGACTTTGCAGCCGTAGCACGTAGTTTTCGTAGACCTATGGTCTACTGACCATGGTAACCGCCGTGCAGCGGAAGTTAACATTGTCAAAGTAATAACGTGTTGATTTGGAGGTGATCATGGCACAGAAATCAAAGATTACGACGGGAACTTT
>DAOTUH010000459.1:0-4033 GCA_034437255.1 Anaerolineae bacterium | reverse complement strand
GCTGGCCGTGGTGGTCACCTCTTCCCGCTCCACTTTCTCGACCGGGATGTTCTCCAGCACCAACGCCGAGAGCGGCAGCGGCAGCGTCACCGTCGCCGGTTCGGTATCCGCAAGCGTCTCCGTCATGGGCCGCCCGGCCCAATCGATTTTAGGCGTGGGCGTCGGATGGCTCTGCACCGTCTCCGCCCGGATGACGCCGATGGAGACGACCAGGTCCACTTCGTCACCGGCGACCGGGATATTGCCGCCCGCATCGGGCGAGACTGGAATCGCCATCAGCACCTGGTCGGTGCCCGTGATCAGGTGCGTCATACGCGTTACATATTCACCGGCCTCTTCAGTATCCACGTAGGCCTTGTACAGCGGGCTACCGGCCGGGACGTCGACCAGCAACTTGCGCCCCGCCGGAAAGTTACCGGGCAGGTAGATCCGCTGTTGGGTCTGCGGTTCGAGGCCGTGCCAGGCTTCCAGCCGAAACATCTCCTGGCGTACAGCCATCCCGGCCGGTAGGTCCTCGACGGCGACCGGCACTTGGGTGGGCGGGGGATTGAGCAACCGCCCCGCGAAGAGTAAGCCGCCCACGGCGACGAGGGCCAAGACAAGGCCCACGATGAGTAAGGTCTTATTGGTGCGCATCAGGGTGCTCTCCTTTACGATATGCGTGATTAAGGTGACTAAACTGCTTGATGAACGTTAACGCGCCCGGTTGACCGGCGGCGTAGTGCTCCACAGCCTCGGCCCACCAGGTCAACAGCCAGGCGTGTTGGGTCACCGGCGTGGTCTGCGCCAGGGAGCGCAGCGTCTGGGCTGCCCGTCGGGCCTGGGTCGGACGCTGATCCACATCTACGAGGCCGATCAGGGCGACCGCGTCGGCCGCTTGCTGGGCGTGCTCCCTCAAGAGCAGGTTGGGCGTGGGGGTGGGGAGCGGAACAGATGCAGAACCCGGCGCAGGTGACATCGGGATCGAGTGTGCCGGTGGCGTCGCTACCGGCGGCAGCAGCAAAGACACGGCCACCACTACAATAGCGGCCAGCCCCCAAAACCCGGCCAGGGGGATAGTTTGGCCCCACCGGAGTTGTCGACTGATGAGGCCTACCACCAACGCCACCGTCGCCAAGAAGAGCACCGCCACGGTGTGCAAGCCAAAGGTCAGGCAGAGGTAGGTAAGCATCCAGACGTCGCCTCCGGCCCAGTGCGCGCGGGAGAGACCATACAGCCCCCAGAGAAAGCCAAATGCGCCGAAGACCAGGTTGACCGTCGGCCAGGGCGAGACAAGCGCCGTCGCGAGCCCCACCAGCACGGAGAGGACAGACCACGGCAGGTAGACCTTGTGGCGGGTCAGGTCGGTGTAGATCACCACGGCCAACAGCAGCCCATGAATGCCTCGCAACCAGAGGGGTAAATCCATTCCCAGCATCATCGATCCCGCCTTGCTGGAAACCAGGCCACGCTCCAGGGCACGCTGTTGGTGTCCAGGCCCGTATCCTGTCCCGTTGCCGCGACTTCCCACGCGCCCCTGCACTGCGTGCCGAAGTAGGGATCTCCGGCTTCGACCGCGTTGAGCACGAATGCTCCCGCAGCATCGGCCTGCACCGTATACGCAGTCTGCTGACCACAGATCCCGACATCCCCGTCTGTGTCAGGTGGAGCGATGACGCGAACTTCTACGGATTCATGCGCCATGAAGTCCGAACCGCGCACGACCTGTGTTTCGCGTCCCACGTCTGGCGCGTACCAGACCACCCAGGGATAATCGACGGTCAGTGTGCCGGGGTGTGGTGTGGGGGTGGGCGTCGGCGTGCGAGTAGGCGTGGGCGTCGCGGTCGGCGTGGGCGTAGACGTGGGGGTCGGGGTATTCGTGGGCGTGGGCGTGGGTATTCGGGTAGCGATCACCAAATCTCCTGTCTCATTTGCAGCCACTCCTCCATACCAACCGAAGTACGCCTCTCCGTTATCAATGAACTCAGTGCCCATACTCCCGTTATTGCTGCCCAGAATGCTCATCACCACATCGTTAGCGTTCAGAGCAACGTAAGCACCCTGGTAGTCTTTGCTGCCAATGTCTGGGGGGATTTCGGTATGCGAGGAAAACGTGCCCCAGAGGTCGCGGGTTATATTGAACACCCAGCCCATCCATGAATCCCACGTCGCACCGCCCATAGGACGAGCCACAGGATCCCCTTCGGGATTGGTGACGTTAACGGTCACAGAAAGTCTTTCGAGATAGACTTCCAGGATGTAATGCATCCCAAAGGGGTTACAGCCTTGACAGGCGCCATCGTTGAAGTTGGCTGCAGCGAGAATGTTTTGTTGTTCATCCAGATGGATAAGATCGGTATCTGGATGAATTTCCGCCCAGTGCCCACCACCCGATACATGCGTGCCGTTGAGGTACCAAACGTTGTGATTATCTCCAAAGACACGCAGACGCACATCAGTAACGTCATATCCTTCTGGAATGGTGAACGACACACGCATCAAACTGGCGATATGGTTTGAACACCACCCCCCAGCACAATCGGCTCCAAATGCCGTATTTCCGAAACCTGGTACCGGGTCGTATCCAACGCCCGGCCAACCGCTGTACCATCCGGACGTAGCGGTTCCCCAAGTGCCTTGTGGACTATAGCCTTCTGTATACCAGCCAGCATTTGGGCCAGACGAAGGTTCATAACGGCAGAATGGATGTCCACAGGCACCATTGTAGGCGTTATAGTTCACATGCTTCCAGGCATGATTTCCGCCTGCTTGAGCGCGGATGACCTCTTGCCAGCCGCTTTGTGCTACGGGTCGGGCTTTTGACGTGCCGGAGGGCAACGCAATGCAGGCTATCAGGACCAACGCAGCGACAATAGGCCAACGCTTTCTATTCATCTCTCATCCATAGGTGTAGGGCTGTCAAGCTCGGGTTCCCCATCCCATAGCAATCGGCCAAATCGAAAGCAGCCCCGACCGAAGTATTGTACGGATAGGCCTGCGACTCATCGGCTTTCCAAATAAATCGCAACTTTTCGGGCAAACTTCCATCCAACAAAAGGGTTAGCCATTCGTCACCGGCAGCGATATCATGTGTAGGGAGAATAACAACGGTACCCAGTTTGTGTCCAACTTGATCCCAGACGTCAGACGTAACAGATCCTGTCCACTCTCCGGCATAGAGAGTCATTGTCGTGCTTTCCATAGGCGGGGTGGCTGTGGAACACAAATGCAACTCCATAGCTGCCGATACTACTGTCCGCCCAGATAAATCACCCAGATCATAGGTTGAATATCCTCGCGTCAGCGTATACCGATCAGCATACAGTCCCGGGGGTGAGTTCCATGCGCCTGTGGTGAGAGGCTGTTGTTGAACGCTTACCGGACCTGTGAGCGCCTCCGTATACGTGACACCAGAGCGGGTGAGAAAGACGTTATCTGGTCGTAACAAGATATGGTGTGTGGTTGTCATAGAAGAGCGACCCACCAATGGCAGATAGAGCCACGTGTCACTGCCGGTGTCCAGCATGCTTTGCGCCGGCGTGCTGCCCACTGCCAATATCAAGATCAGGCCGGCCACCGTCAGCCCGCCGGCCAGTATGAAATGTCTCCGCTTTGCGATCATGTGCGTCTCCTTTCGACAATCTCGAAAAGGTACGTCAGCAGATGCCAGATCATGCGATACAGATGATGGGCCTGGACGGTGCCCCGCTCCAGGTGGAGGGCCAGCAACTGCAACTCGCGGGCCAATTGGGACCCCAGCAGGGTGGCCTCGTGAGATGCTTCGCGGTACAGCGCGTGAGCGAGGCGCAGGCTCATCACCGGCGGCGCGGGCCGGGTGTCGGGCGCCATAGTTTCATCCGTCACTTTTCCACCTCCAGGTGTAGATAGAATGAGCGGGGAGCAGTCCCCGACACCGAAGCCCGCCGCCTCCTCGACCTCGACCACCCCACCAAGATGGACCGCCTCGAACGCGTGCTCGGAAGCTTCGGCGTCGAGCTCGTCGTGACCACCCGCGAGCCGGCGGCGTCGGCGCCCGGCGACTTGGCGAACGCGG
>DAOTUH010000458.1:0-27093 GCA_034437255.1 Anaerolineae bacterium | reverse complement strand
GGACACCGGCCACAGCTGAGAGAAGAGAGGAGGGTTTATGCAAGCGAACATCGTTACTTTACCCGGTGACGGCATCGGACAGGAAGTTGTCGCTGAAGGCGTCAACGTCCTGGAGGCCGTCGCCGACGTGTACGATCACCATTTCACCTTCGAAGAGCACCTCATCGGCGGATGCGCCATCGACGCCACCGGGGAGCCGCTGCCCGCGGCCACGCTCGACGCCTGCCGCGCCGCCGATGCGGTGCTGCTGGGCGCCGTCGGCGGTCCCAAGTGGTCCGATCCCGCCGCGTCGGTCCGCCCGGAGCAGGGGCTGCTGGGCCTGCGCAAGGAGCTGGGCCTCTTCGCCAACCTGCGTCCTGTCAGCATCATCCCGGAGCTGCAGGACGCCTCGCCACTGCGCCCCGAGCGCCTCGACGGCGTGGATCTCGTCGTCGTCCGCGAGTTGACCGGCGGCATCTACTTCGGCCCGAGGCAGGAGGCCGGCGCCGGGGATATGGCCTATGACACCATGCTCTACACTGCCGACGAGGTGCGCCGCATCGCGCACGTCGCCTTCCGCCTGGCGCGGGGCCGCCGCAAAATGGTCGCTTCGGTGGACAAAGCCAACGTGCTGGCGAGCTCGCGGCTCTGGCGCCGCGTCGTCACCGAGGTCGCGGCCGACTATCCCGACGTGCGGCTGGAGCACCACCTGGTCGACGCGGCGGCCATGCACCTGCTCCGCCGTCCTGCCGATTTCGACGTCATCGTCACCGCCAACATGTTCGGCGACATCATCACCGACGAGGCCTCAATGCTGCCCGGCTCCATGGGCATGCTTCCCTCGGCCTCGCTGGCGGAGGGCAGCTTCGGCGTCTACGAACCCATCCACGGCAGCGCGCCCGACATCGCGGGCCACGGTATCGCCAATCCCCTGGCGACCATCCTCAGCGTCGCCATGCTGCTGCGTCACTCCCTCAATCTGGAGGACGAAGCGCAGGCCGTTGAAGCCGCCGTGGAGACCGTGCTGGCGCAGGGCATCCGCACCGCAGACATCGCGTGGGACGGCGCGTCTGCGGTCACCACTGTGGAAATGGGGGATGCGGTGGTGCGAGCGTTGGCTGGGTGAAATGTTGCGTATTTCGTATTTCGTATTGCGTAAAGATACGGGATACGCAATACGTAATACGAAATAACCCCCAACTGAAATAAAATCTGCTAAGAGCAATGGACAAAACACTATCACAAAGCAAAGGACACCTTATGAGAAGTGACCGAGCAACCAAAGGATTCGAGCGTGCGCCCCATCGTAGCCTCTTCTACGCCACCGGGCTCTCCCCGGCGGAACTGGAGCGCCCGCTTATCGGCGTCGTCAACGCGTTCAATGAGATCGTGCCGGGCCACGTTCACCTCGACCGGATCGCTTCGGCGGTCAAAGCGGGGGTACGGATGGCGGGCGGCACGCCGCTGGAGTTTAACGTCATCGGCGTCTGCGACGGCATCGCCATGGGGCATCCCGGCATGCGCTTCTCGCTGCCCAGCCGCGAGCTTATCGCGGACTCCGTCGAGGTGATGGCGCAGGCGCACCCCTTCGACGGCCTCGTCTTCATCCCCAACTGCGACAAGATCGTGCCGGGGATGCTGATGGCGGCTGCACGGCTCAATTTGCCGTCTATCTTCGTCAGTGGTGGGCCGATGTTGGCCGGTCACCTCAAAGGCCGGGCCCTCGACGTCAAGACCATGTTTGAGGCCGTGGGCGAATACAAGGCCGGGCGGCTCGACGAGGCCGCTCTCGCCGCGCTGGAGCTGGCCGCCTGTCCCGGCTGCGGCTCCTGCGCGGGCCTCTTCACGGCCAACTCCATGAATTGCCTTACTGAAGCGCTGGGCATGGGCTTGCCCGGCAACGGGACCATCCCGGCGGTGAGCGCCGCGCGCATCCGCCTGGCGAAACGCGCCGGCATGCAGGTTCTTGCGCTGGTGGAAACCGGTCTCCGCGCCCGCGACGTGATGACAGCGGAGGCCTTCGAGAACGCCATCGCCGTCGATATGGCCCTGGGCGGCTCGACCAACACCGTGCTCCACCTGCCCGCCATCGCCCACGACGCCGGTCTCACCCTGCCCCTCTCGGCCTTCGACACCATCAGCCAGCGGACGCCGTACCTGATCAAGCTCAGCCCATCGGGGCCGCACCATATCGAGGATCTCGACGCGGCGGGCGGCGTCCCGGCGGTCATGCAGACGCTGCTAGAAGGTGGCCTGCTCCACGGCGAGCTGCCCACGGTCAGCGGCACGACGCTGGCGGAATCCGTGGTCAACGCGGAATGCGCCACCGATACCGTTCGTCCCCTCGACGATCCGCACGCGCCGGAAGGTGGTATCGTCATTATGCGGGGCAACCTGGCGCCCGACGGCGCCGTCGTCAAAGCGGGCGCCGTCCGCCCGGAGATGCTGCAGCACAGCGGGCCGGCGCGCGTCTTCGAGGGCGAGGAAGCGGCCCAGGCGGCCATTTTAGGCGGCGAGATCCGGCCCGGCGATGTCATCGTCATCCGCCGGGAGGGGCCGCGCGGCGGTCCCGGGATGCGCGAGATGCTCATGCCCACCTCGGCGCTGGCAGGGATGGGGCTCGCGGCCGAGGTCGCCCTGTTGACCGACGGACGTTTCTCCGGCGCGACGCACGGCGCGGCCATCGGCCACGTCTCGCCGGAGGCGGCGGGCGGCGGCCCCATCGCCCTGATCCAGGAAGGCGACACCATCACCGTAGACATCCCCGGGCGCACGCTGACACTGGAGATCCCCGATGAAGAATTCGCCCGCCGAAAAGCGGCGTGGCAGCCTCCGGCGCCCCGGGTCACCTCGGGGTATCTGGCGCGCTACGCGGCGCACGTCAGTTCGGCGAGCGAGGGCGCTATTTTGGAGTAGTTCTTGGTATTTCGTGTTGCGTATTGCGTGCTCTACGCGATACGCAACACGAAATACGGACTGCTTTTCAGATCAGTCACTCAAACCATACACTATAGCAAGGAAGAGAATTTATGGCAAAGCACGGTGCTTACGTTTGGTACAACGGTGAGATGGTTCCGTGGGACGCGGCGACGGTCCACGTCTCGGCGCACGCGCTGCACTACGGTTCCAGCGTCTTCGAGGGCGTCCGCGCCTACGATATGGACGGGAGTCCGGCGATTTTCTGCCTGGAGGCGCACACGAAGCGGTTGTTCAATTCGAGCAAGGTCTTATACATGGAGATCCCCTACACGCCGGACGAGATCAACCAGGCCATCGTGGAGACGGTGAAAGCCAGCGGCCTCACCGCCTGCTACATCCGCCCGCTGGTCTTCCGGGGCACGGGCACCATCGCCGTGGACGCGCGCGAGAATCCCGTCGAGACGGTGATCTTCACGCTGTACATGGGCCAGTATCTGGGCCCTGAGGCGCTGGAGCAGGGCGTCGACGTCGGCGTCAGCTCCTGGGGCCGTATGGCGCCCAACACCTTCCCGGCGGCGGCCAAGGTTGGCGGGCAGTACGTCAACTCGCAGTTGGTCGCCATGGAGGCGCACCGCCACGGTTACAGCGAGGGGCTGGCCCTGGACGCCAGCGGCTACGTCAGCGAGGGCAGCGGCGAGAACCTCTTCGTCGTGCGCGACGGCGTCCTCTACACGCCGCCGCTGGCGTCGTCGATTCTGGAGGGCGTCACCCGGCGCTGCGTCATCACCCTGGCGAAGGACCGGGGCTACACCGTCGTGGAGGCACAGATCCCGCGCGAGCTGCTCTACATGGCCGACGAGCTCTTCTTCACCGGCACCGCCGCCGAGATCACGCCCATCCGCAGCGTCGACGGCATCCTCATCGGCCCGGGGCATCGCGGTCCCGTGACCAAGGCGCTGCAGGACGTGTTCTTCGGCATCCTGGCGGGGGAGGTGGAGGATGTGTACGGGTGGTTGACTGTTGTAGAGTAGTGTGGACTCACGGAGAACGGCCCATGCAACCTTGTGTGGGCCGTTTTTGCATCGGGCGCCTTGTTGTGCCGTGATGTCTGTTTTTGAAGGGTAGAACACAGCACATCTAGCTTCCCCTGATTTGGTGGACAGTTGACTAAGCAAAAATCATCAGCCTCGGCTTTGCTTACCTCGCTTGTGTCTAAGCACTCTCTGGGACATTGAGAGCAACTTTGGTAGCCGATTTTCTTCTTGCGGATAGCAATGTTTGCTTTTTGCCGCTGTCGCACCAGCAGGGCTCGTTCCATCCTGGTTTCGCGGCAAGTGCGTGGGAAGGACAAGGGGGGCGTGTTGAATACCCAGACTCAATCGAATCCAAACGTGAGGAACAAATGGTGAAGCCGAATAGCGGTATGGTCTATTCTCGTATGATTAGAGCGGTAAATATCCTCAAAGTCGCCAACGGAAGATGCTTCTTGCAGATGATCAGACTGAGGCAAGGGCGGATTCTTACGAATATTGCCCATGCAAGCATTTATATCCCTAACGATGTTGGGCACACGTCCAGCTAAAACGTAACCCAACATGCCGGCGTCGTTCAGGTTACCGGCGTACTCTCCTCGAATAAATCGATAGATACCTTCATTCACATATTCAGAGTTCAACCGACTGTACTCTGGGTTCACACGTTTATCGCCAATCTTCTTGGCTTCCCAAACGAAATACTTCTCGTGATAGTCTCTCTCCCAGGTCCCAAACAGCGACATATCAATCTCTTGGGCCTCAATGGTGGCTTGCTGTCCGGCCTTCATTCTCGGGGTATGTACCTTTTTCCTGACATCAACGATGAGGGGGAATTCATGGTCAAAAGCAATGGGCCGTAAGTAATCCTCTCCTAATTGAAGCGTAAACACGTTCTCTTCCCAATCACGCTGCGCTATATTTTCTCGACACATAGTTTGGTACGCTTCTACCGTCAATTCCAGAACACACTGGACAAAATCGCCCCAGGTAAGTTTCCCAAATCTGTTAGCGTCACCGGCGCTGGAAAAAGACATTGCTGCTAATTTAGTCAGTGGGTACTCCGTTTGGTTTATGCCAACAGTTCCACCAAGAATGCATCTGCATCTACTCTTGCTTGAGACCGTGACCAGAAGCGACGTTCACTCGGTCGGATAATGGACACTTGCTTGCCGTCGTAGATGCGCACGTGACGACGAGTGTAGAACGAAGGCGTATTTTCCCGTAAGGCCAAGTCGTTTAGCTCACGAAGTTTCTCTCGCATCGCACCAGTTTGGGTCATCACCTGAACCGGTCGTGCAGCGTCCAGGTTGACGAGGTCAAAACTCAGCGCCGTAAGAGGCGCGCCATTCTTATAGACGGTGGCCTGAAGCGTCTGTCTCTTGACCTGCAAAAGAGACGTCGCCACCTGGACGAATATCTTGGCATAAGCCTTGAGCATCGGGATGTCGGGACGTTTCACAGGAGTGGCGCCCCTGGGTTTGCGCGTTTTTCGTTTTGCCCAATTGAAAAATCCAATCCCGTAGGTCAAGGTATCCTCGACCAACTGTCGTTCAACAGGATGAAGTCCATAGATGTCGAAAACGAGATCGTTGATCGCGCGCTTATGAATGTCGAGATTAGACTTGTGTTCCGAATCAAAAAGCGCGTTATCCTTGTCTAATAAGGACTCTATTTCGTCAAAGTGGTGCAGCACCTCTTGAAGTCGAGCATCATCCCGAGCGGGGATCAAAAACGGCATCTCTTCATATTCTTTTTGAAGAATATTGTCACGTTCAACCGCCCAACGGGTTGAAGTTAAGAAATGATAGTATCTAGCCAATGGTGAGTTGATATAGGCGACAAGCCACTTGAGTAGCCACTCCTGGCCTTTATTTCCTACAATTCCTGTAATTGAATGAAGATATGCAATGCCTTGCCTGCAAAAGGCAGCTTCACATTTGCTCTGTCGTACTAAAGCTAAAGGAGCCCGGAAAAGATCAGGTGAACCTCGACGATAAAACTTGGTAACTGTGATTGGTTCGAACAAAGAACTATCAATACTATAAGGACGCATCTTTCTTGTTGGCAGTAAACTCAATCCGTCTAACCAAGGAGCTGGTTTCTTTTTGCCTGGACCTCCGATTTGAATCCCTTGACCTACCTGCCAACCAAGATCAACAGCCTGTTCGCCTAATGTCGGCATCGATTTCAGTCGTCCAATCAATGCCGCATCGCGCGGCGTGCCCCAGAGCGCCACCTTCCATAAATAAGGCTCGTCAAGTATCTTCTCCCGGTCAAGAAACTTCACGTCCGTTGTATCCAATACAATCGCCCGGAGACGATGTGAAATGGGAGAAGGCTTGGGCACACCGTATACCAGTTTGCTATCGGTGATTGGTGTTCTTGGCGCGTAGAACATTGCCACGGCAGGTCCTACGGCAGCATGGAAGAGTTCTTGGCGCAGGGCAGAGAAATTAACGACCGCTCGTACAGCATAAGTTTCAAGAAACTGCTTACGGAATTTCTGGTGCGTTTCGCTACTAACCAAAATAGTGCTTTTAGCAGGGGCCAGCAACGCAACTTCGCCCTCATCTCTACAGAATTGTGGAGCACGCAGCATAAATGCCGGCGCGGCTTGCTTTCCTCCAACGGTAAGATTCTCTTCTACCAGCCACTCTTCCCCTTGTTCAGTGAGCGTGCTCTTACCCCACGGTATATTTCCGATGATTCTATCGAAGCGACTCTCTTTAAAGCGTTCATCCACTTGTTCATCGAAGAAATCGCACGTATACAGATTTCTCCATAGGCGAGGGAATTGGAAGTGGTTATGACGGATCTGCTCGTTGCTCAAATGATTGAGGATTTCCAGATAGAGGCTAAAAGCAGCGATACGAACCGCTTCAGGATTTTTATCAATACCAAAGATGCTTTTCTGCAAGATTTCGCTCAGATCCTTGGGCTTAGGATTCCCATGAACCTGTTGCCACGCCCGAATCAGACGGCGATAGGCACCCACCAGGAAGACACCCGATCCACACGCAGGATCGAGAACAGTCATATCTGGGCGAATGTTTTCCATTCCCATGGTCTCTTCAAGAATGAAATCAGCCAATAGCAACGGAGTATAGTAAGCTCCAGAAGTCCGCCGCTCGTCGATAAAAATATCATAGATATTACTGATGAGTTCAATAGGGATATACTCAAAGTTATAAGGCCATAGGCGCAGCTGTCCTGTTTCCAGGTCCGTGCCCTTTAGAAAACTCCGCACTAGTCCCAAATGGGATTGGTTGACCTGCGCTTCGGTCGGCTCTAAGGGAAAGAGATCACCATCAAAAAGAGAGAGGATCTTGTTAAAAAGAAGATACGTGACTTGACGATTCTTGAGAGCATCCAGGTAAGACTGTGCCTGCCCTTCTGTCATCTCCTCAATCCAACTGGGCGTCAGAACGCCTCGGTCTTCGAAGTATCGCAGAAAGATCGAACGGCCCAGCAGAGTATATGCTATGTGATTGGAAAGCCCCTTTCCAACAAGCAGATTTCGCATCTTTCCCATATCTTTGACCAGCTGCTGATCTGCTCGAGTTTCGTGGGAGACTTTTCGTCCCTCACTCGTATCCCAGAAGGATCCTGTCTCAAGATAAATACGTTCGTAGTGGTTGTCGACGAGCTTCTCGCGGATACGCTTCCGTGCTATCAGGTTGCTATTCAACCCCTCCAACGATTGCATAAGTCGAGACGAAGTGTTGAAATCCTCGTCTTGGTTTTTTGGAGGACGCTCATAAGCATTGTAGACACGGATCTCATGGGGGAGGATAACAAAAAGCAATGGGGCTTTGCTTTGGCTCCACACGGCCTTGTGGAGTTTCATGATCTTATCAGGATCTAACTCACTCAATCTGCTAAAATAAGCGACAGGAAGATTTTCGACAAAAAGGGCAGCGGTGACCTGAGGTATAGGGCGACCACTCGACCATTGAATCTCGGTCCCTTGTTGCAGGCCAGGACTCTCCGAATAGTGAAGCTCTTCAAGTAAGATTCTCTCTAAATCTCGAACTATCACCTGCAGCCCCCTTAATTTAGCATCTCAGAAAGAGGTCATCATCCTAATTATAGTACATTTGTTCACTCTCTACAATCCTCATGCCTGTTGCCCATTCGTTTACGCAGATTCTACGGTGCGGAGAGCGTTTTTGCCAGCAGACTCGCTTCGAAATCCCCTATTTCATAAGAATTTACGTAACAGATCACGGCGTTTTGAAGAAATCCGCCTTCGAGGGTATTATAGAGGATAGTCTACACGCAATAGCTACTCTCTCCCATGCAACCAGCCGAAGTGAGGAGAACGTATGAGCCGTTATCGCGCCCATGTTTTGGTCAGTCACGTCGTCGCAGGCGCCGATGCCGTGAGATCCGCGCTGCTGGAGAGCCTCGCGGCCCACAATCTACGCAACGAGGTGCGCGTCGTCGACGTGCCCACGCTGGGCTTCCGCTCCCAGGGCGTCGAGGTCATGGTGATGCCCGAGGGCGTCCGCTACGGCGACCTCACGCCGGAGGGCGCCCGCGTTATCGTGGAAGAGCATCTGTACAAGGGTCGGCTCGTGGATGCGTGGCGCATTTCCGGCCTGCGGGTGGCGCCGCTGTCCCCACCTAGCCCCAAAGAGGTGCGGGTGGTGTTGCGCAACGTCGGGCGCATCCATCCCGACAATATCGAGGACTACGTTGCGACCGACGGCTACGCGGCGCTGGGACAGGTGCTCACGGCGATGACGCCGGAGCAGGTGCTCGACGAGATCGACGCCTCGGGCCTGCGCGGACGCGGTGGCGCGGGCTTTCCCACGGCGCGCAAGTGGCTGTTCGCCCGCAACGCCCCCGGCGACGAGAAGTTCGTCATCTGCAACGGCGACGAGGGCGATCCCGGCGCCTTTATGAACCGCCGCGTCTTGGAGGGCGATCCCCACGCCGTGCTGGAGGGCATGCTCATCGCGGGCTACGTCATCGGCGCGCAGCAGGGCTACATCTACGTGCGGGCCGAGTATCCTCGCGCCGTGCGCGCGCTCCGCGTCGCCATCACCCAGGCGCGCGAGTATGGCCTGCTGGGCGAGGACATCTTTGGCAGCGGCTTCGATTTCGATATCGAGATCCGCATGGGCGCCGGGGCCTTCGTCTGCGGCGAGGAGACCGCGCTGATGCGCTCCATCGAGGGCCACCGGGGCATCCCGCACCCGCGCCCACCCTATCCCGCCACCCAGGGACTCTGGGACAAGCCGACGGTCATCAACAACGTCGAGACGCTGGCGAACGTCTCGCAGATCATTCTCAAGGGCGGGGAGTGGTTCGCGTCCATGGGTACGGAGACGAGCAAGGGGACGAAGACCTTCACCATCGCCGGCAAGGTGGCCCGCACGGGCCTCATTGAGGTGCCGCTGGGCATCACCATCCGTGAGATCGTCTACGACGTGGGCGGCGGCATTGAGGGCAGCAAAGCCTTCAAGGCAGTGCAGACGGGCGGCCCGCTGGGCGGCTGCATCCCGGCGCAGTACTTAGACCTGCCGGTGGATTATGAGTCGTTGGCTGCTGCTGGCTCGATCATGGGTTCGGGCGGCTTCGTCGTTATGGACGAGGAGATTTGCATGGTCGATATCGCGCGCTTCTTCGTGGAGTACGCCACGGACGAGTCGTGCGGACAGTGCACGCCCTGTCGCCTGGGCACCCAGGAGATGCTGGAGATCCTGACGCGCATCACCGAGGGCGAAGGCGAGATGGAGGATCTGGCGCGGCTGGAGTCCCTGGGGCAGACAATGAAAGAGGGCTCGCTCTGCGGACTGGGCAAGGGTGTGCCCAACCCGGTGCTGAGCACGCTGCGTTACTTCCGGGACGAATACGTCGCTCATATTGAGGAGCAGCGCTGTCCGGCGAACGTCTGCCGCGCGCTCATCGCCTACGAGATCACGGAGGCGTGTATCGGCTGCGGGATCTGCGCCCGCAACTGCCCGGTCGAGGCGATTGACGGCGAGCCGAAAGCGCGCCACGTTATTGACAATGGAATCTGCATTCGCTGCGGCATTTGTGAGGAGGTCTGTCCGGTGGATGCGGTGGGTGTTGAACGTGCGAACGTTTGAACGTGTGAACGCGAGGATGTGAAGATGGAGCACATGATCAAGTTGACGATTAACAGCGTGGCTGTCGAGGCGCCCGCCGGTGCCACGGTGCTGGAGGCCGCGCAGCAGGTCGGCATTAAGATTCCCACGCTCTGCCACCACCCCGACTTGACGCCGACCGGCGCCTGCCGGCTCTGTGTGGTCCAGGTCGAGGGGATGGACGAACCCACCACGGCTTGCACTCTGCCCGTCGCCGAGGGCCAGGTGATCCGCACGGAGTCCGAGGATCTGGTGGAGCTGCGGCGGTCGATGCTCACCATGCTGCTCAAGCACCACCCTAACGACTGCATGACCTGCGAGGGCAACGGCGACTGCGAGTTGCAGTGTCTCGCCTATACGTACGACGTGCGCGCGCCCGAGCCAGCCTTCGAGGAACCTCGCTATCCCGAAGATGCGGACCCCAATCCCGTGGTACTGGTAGACCTCAACAAGTGCATCCTCTGCAGCCGGTGCGTGCGTGCCTGCGAGGAGATCCAGGGTTGCGACGTCTGGGGCTTCGCCGAGCGCGGCTACGAGACCCACCTGGTCGCCGGCGCCAATCAGACGATGATTGAGGCGGGCTGTGAGTCCTGCGGCATCTGCGTCGCCTACTGTCCCGTCGGCGCGCTCTTCGACCGGCCCTCGGTCGGCTGGGGACGCCTCACGGAACAGCGTCAGGTGCGGACCACGTGCACCTACTGCGGCGTCGGCTGCCAGCTCGACCTCAACATAAACACGCACACCGGCAAGATCACGCGCGTGACCGCGTCGGAGGACGCGCCGGTCAACGGTCTGGCGCTCTGCGTCAAAGGTCGCTACGGCTACGATTTCGTCCACAGCGAGGAGCGCCTGACCACGCCCCTGATCCGCAAAGGCTGGATGCTGGATGCTGGATACTGGAAGCTCGATGCTGCAAGCTCGATGCGCGAACCAGACATCACGCAACACGCAACACGCAACACGCACTTTCGCGAAGCGACCTGGGACGAAGCCCTCTCCCTCGTCGCCCAACGGCTGACGCACCACCGCGACACGCACGGCCCCGACAGCGTCGGTTATCTCTCCTCAGCGAAGTGCACCAACGAGGAGAATTACCTGATGCAGAAGCTGGCCCGCGCCGTCGGCAAGACCAACAACGTCGACCACTGCGCCCGCCTCTGCCACGCCTCGACGGTGGCGGGACTGGCGACCACGCTGGGCAGCGGTGCCATGACCAACTCCATCGCCGACGCCACCGGTGACGCGGCGCTCTACCTGGTCACCGGCTCCAACACCACCGAGCAGCATCCCGTCATCGGCATCAAGATGCGGCGGCGCGTGCGCGAGGAGGGCGTCCCGCTCATCGTCGCCGATCCGCGCCGCATCGACCTGACGCAACTGCCCGGCTGCCTGCACCTGCAGCAGCGCCCCGGCACCGACGTGGCGCTCTTCAACGGCATCATGCACGAGATCCTGACCCAGGGCTGGGAGGATCGGACCTACATCGAGGCGCGCACCGAGGGGTTCGAGGCCTTCCAAGAGGTGGTGATGCAGTATCCACCGGAGCGCGCGGCGGAGATCTCCAGCGTGCCGGCGGAGAAGATCCGTGAGGCCGCGCGCCTCCTCCACGAGCACAAGCCCGCCGCCGTCTTCTGGGCCATGGGCATCACGCAGCACATCACGGGCACGCGCAACGTCATGACGCTGGCGAATTTGCAGATGCTGTTGGGCAACCTCGGTGTGCCGGGCGGCGGCGTCAACCCGCTGCGCGGACAGAACAACGTGCAGGGCGCCTGCGACCTGGGCGCGCTGGTCAACGTCTACCCCGGCTACCAGAAGGTCGCGGACACCGCCGTGCGCGCCAAATTCGAGGCCGGCTGGGGCGTCCAGAGGCTGCCCGAAAGCCCCGGTCTCACCGTCGTCGAGCTGATGCAAGCGGCGGAGGCGGGTGACGTGCGGGCGCTCTACGTCATGGCAGAGGACCCCATGACCTCGGACCCGGATCTCAACCACGTGCGGCGGGCGCTGGAGACCGTCGATTTCCTCGTAGTGCAGGACATCTTCTTCACGGAGACGGCGCGCTTCGCCGACGTGATCCTGCCCGGCGCCTGTTTCGCTGAGAAGGAGGGCACCTACACCAACACCGAGCGGCGCATCCAGCGCGTGCGCAAGGCCGTCGAGCCACCCGGTGTCGCGCGCCCCGACTGGGAGATTCTCTGCGACCTGGCTGCGCGGATGGGCTACCCCATGGCGTACGCCTCGCCCGCCGAGGTGATGGACGAGCTGGCGGCGCTGACGCCGATCTACGCGGGCGTCCGCTTCGACCGCCTCGACGCCGGCGAGCAGCTCCAGTGGCCCGTGCGTGACGTCGAGCACGCCGGCACGCCCATCCTGCACGTGGGCGAGTTCGCGCGGGGCAAGGGCCTCTTCACCGCCAACGCCCACCTGGAGCCGGAGGAGCAGCCCGACGCCGACTACCCCTTCACCATGACCACGGGCCGGACGCTCTATCACTGGCACGGCGGCGAGATGACGCGCCGCTCCACCAACCTGATGGCGCTCTACCCCGAGCCGTGGATCGAGCTCCACCCCGACGACGGGCGCCGCCTGGAGATCGTGCATGGCGACCGGGTGCGCGTGGCGTCGCGCCGGGGCGAGTTCGAAGCGCGGGCCTGGCTCACCGATCGCGTCGCGCCCGGGCTGATCTTCGGCACCTTCCACTTCCCGGAGGGCAACGTCAACTGGGCCACCGGCGCCTTCTTAGATCCACAGGCCAAGATCCCGGAGTACAAGGTGAGTGCGGTGAGGGTGGAGAAGGTATAACGGCATTGCGTATTTCGTATTGCGTATTGTTTGTGAAAGCGGCGGTGATGTTGGCTTACGTGGGGGTGGTGTTGGCGGGGGGGGAGAGCACGCGGATGGGGCGGGACAAGCGCCGGCTCGAAATCGGCGGGCAGACGCTGCTGGCGCGGACTGTTGCCCGGTTGCGCCCGCTGGTAGGCGAGGTGCTGGTCGTCGTGCGTGAGCGCGGCGAGCTGCCGCCGGTCGAGGCGCGGATCGTGACGGACGTCTATTTGGGGATGGGCGTGCTGGCGGGCGTCCACGCGGGGCTGGCGGCGGCCCGCGCGTCCTGGGCCTACGTCGTGGCGGGCGATATGCCGCTCCTCAACCGCGATTTGCTGCGCGCGATGGCGGCGCTCGCCGGTGAGGCCTGCGACGTCGTCGTGCCGCGCTGGCAGGGTGAGCTGGAGCCGCTGCACGCGCTTTACCGGCCCGCGGCCTGCGCCCCCGCCGCCGAGGCCGCGCTGCGAGAAGGACGGCGGCGTATCATCGCCTTCTATCCCCAGGTGCGCGTCCGCGAGATGGACGAGGACGCCGTAGCCCGGATTGATCCCGAGGGGAGGTCGTTCTTCAACGTCAACACGCGGGAGGAGTGGGTACGGCTGCAAGAACGACTGAGAAAGGGCGAGTTATGAACATCCACGCACCTGTTCCAGGAGTGGCACCATCGATGAAAATCAGCCCTATCAATGAAAAACTGGCCGAAATCTGTGAGAAGCAGTTTAGTCAGATAGGTTACACCAAATCACGGGGTTATTTTGAGGCTTGCTTGATCCGTCAAACAGAGGAGGAACTCGTCATCTATTTCACCAAATATTTGGAATAAATAGCGTTTCTGAAGTTACGGTATAAGGTGTGACGCACCTGCGCTTATCTGATTATACTGGATCAGAATCCACCTGAGAGTGCACGAACAGGCTATTTTCAAGCATCCGAAGGTGCGTTGCACCTGACGAACCCTAATGCCGTAATTTCAGATCTACGTATGAATCGACTGCGCTAGAATCCCTCTAATCTGCTTAGGTCGACGATGCCATCAGCCAGCCGCGCGATGCGCTGCAGTAACGCCAGACGGGCCTGACGCAGGCTCTCATCTTCCGCCATGACCAGCACGTTGTCGAAGAACTGCTCAATAGACGGAATCAACGGCAGGAAGAGGTTGAAGACGTCGTCAACCTCGCTCTCCGGCGAGATCTTGCCCTCGACGGCAAGGAGCGCCGCATAGAGTGCCTCTGACGCGGGCGCCTCCAACTGTGCCGGATCCAGCGCCAGCCGTGGCTGATCCCGCGTGATGCGCACGCAGCGGGCGTAGCTATCGAGGATGTGTTGCCAGTCATCGCGTTCGATCCAAGTGGCGAGCTGCTCAGCCGTCTCTCGTGCACGCGCCGGATCGTCACCGCGCTCGGCCAGCACGGCCTCGACGACGTCGTGCTCGAAGCCCTCGTCGCGCAGCATCACGTGCAAGCGTCCCATCACGAACGCCAGCGCGTCGTCGACGGCCTCCGTCGCGTCCTCGACCGGCATCAGCCGCGCCGCCTCCAGCAGGCCTTCGCCCACGGAAAAAGAGAGGCCGTGCTCCAGCAGGATCTGCACCAGGCCGGCCGCCTCCCGCCGCAAGCCGTAGGGATCGGACGTGCCGGTGGGTTCCATGCCCACGGCGAAAAGCCCGGCGAGGCTGTCCAGCCGGTCGGCCAGACCCAAGGCCACGCCAAGCTGCGACGTGGGCAGCGCGTCGCCGGCCGAGCGCGGCAGGTAGTGCTCGAAGATCGCCTGCGCGACCGCTTCGGGCTCACCCGAAAGCAGCGCGTATTCACGGCCCATGACGCCCTGTAGGCTCGTCATTTCCACCACCATGCTGGTGGCGAGATCAGCCTTGCAGAGGTGCGCGGCGCGCTGCAGTAGATCCAGCTCCAGCGCCGAAAGCCCCAACGTGACGCCCACCCACGACGCCAGGGCCTCCAGGCGCTCAGTCTTATCGAGCATCGAGCCCAAATCCTCCTGGAACGTGAGCTTATAAAGTTCTGGCACGAAATCCTCCAGCGACCGCTTTGTGTCCTGGGCATAGAAGAACGCCGCGTCGGCGTAACGCGCGCGGATCACACTCTCGTTGCCCGCCCGGACGACGTCGAGGTTCTCCCGGCCGCCGTTGCGCACAGTGACGAAGTACGGCAACATCTTGCCCGCGTCGTCCAGCACAGGAAAGTAACGCTGGTGCTTCTTCATCACGGCAATAAGCACTTCCTGCGGTAACTCGAGGTATTTTTCTTCGAAGGAACCCCGCAGTGCCGTCGGCACCTCCACCAGATGCGTGACCTCTTCCAGCAGTGCCGGATCGTCGGGGATTCGTCCGCCGACGCTTTCGGCCAGGGTTTGCGCCTGAAAACGTATGACTTCCGTGCGCACCTCGGCATCGACGAGAACACCGTAGGATTTCAGCGTCTCGCGGTAGTCAGCCGCCGCGCTCAAGGCAACGCCAGGAGAGCCCGCCGGACGCGGACCGCGCGTCACCCGACCACTCTCCAGACCGGCGTAAGTGAAGGGCACGACCACTTCGTCGAACAGGGCCACGAACCAGCGAATGGGCCGGCTGAAGGCGACGCCGGTCTCGTTCCAGCGCATAGAGCGGGGGAAGTGCAGGGCCTCAACCCACTGGGGCAGCAACATAGAAAGTACCTCCGTGGCAGGACGCCCCTCTTCGCGCCGGGTGGCGACGACGTACTCGCCCCCGTCAACCACCTCGACGCGCAGATCGTCCACATCCACGTTCTGGGAGCGCGCGAAACCTGTCGCCGCGCGTGTCGGCTGACCGTCCTGAAACGCAATCTTGGCCGGCGGCCCCTTGACCACGCGCTCTTCGTCGGCCTGGTGCAAGTCCATATCCTCCACCACGACGACCAGCCGGCGCGGCGTGCCCCAGACGTGTACCGGACCGTGGGCCAAGCGCGCGTCGTCCAGCGCCTCGGGCACCAAGATGCGCAGCTGCTCCAGCGCTGTGCTCACGTGCGAGGCCGGCAACTCCTCGACGCCGATCTCAAAGAGCAGCGGCGCGCGCCCAACAGAGGCAGGCGCCAGGGGCGGCGTAGGATTAGCCGCCTCCGGGATCTCCGGCATGGGCAAGTGGAACGAGGTCGCCTGCACCGTAGGCGTTTCCTGCAGGCCGGGAAGATCCTGCCAGGGATAGTCCGCCGTTTCGCGCTGATTCAGATAGGCTTGTGCCACCTGTCGCGTCAGCGCGCGCATGCGCTTGAAAAAGCGTGCACGCTCCGTGACGCCGACAGCCCCCCGCGAGTCCAGCAGATTGAAGGTGTGGGAGCAACGCAAGAGGTAGTCAAGCGAGGGTACAACCAGGCCAGCATCCAGGCAACGCAGTGCCTCCGCCTCGAAGAGATCGTACATGGCCTGAAGTCGCTCAATGTTGGCCTCGTCAAACTCGTAGCGGCAGTAATCGACCTCCTGATCCAAGAGAATTTCGCCATAGCTATGGTGCTTGTCCCATTGCAACGTCCAGACCGCATCGACTTTCTGGAGATACATGGCGATGCGTTCCAGACCGTAGGTGATCTCCACGGCGGGCAGTTGCAGATCGATGCCGCCCGCCTGCTGGAAGTACGTGTACTGCGTGATCTCCATGCCGTCGAGCCAGACCTCCCAGCCCAGGCCCCAGGCGCCAAGCGCGGGACTTTCCCAGTTATCCTCGACAAAACGGATATCGTGCTCGTCACGGCGGATGCCCAGCGCTTCCAGACTGCGCAGGTAGCGCTCCTGGGGATCGTCGGGATCAGGCTTGAGAATAACCTGGAACTGCGTGTGCATCTGCATGCGGTTGGGATTGTCGCCGTAGCGCCCATCGTCGGGGCGGAACGAGGGCTCAACGTAGCCGACGTTCCAGGGCTCCGGGCCCAACACGCGCAGCACCGTGGCCGGATTATAGGTACCGGCGCCGACTTTCTCGCTCCAGGGCTGCCAGATCAAAGCGCCCTGCTCTTCCCAATATCGCTGCAACCGCAGAATAATCTCTTGGAATGTTAACGACATTTATCTCCTCCTCCTCATCTAAGATCAAAATGCTGACTCGTGACTGCTGACGCATAAGTCACGAGTCACGCGTCAAAAGTCAGGCGTTCTTTGCTTGCCGGTGTAACCAATCTTCCTTCAAGATAGCGTAGCAGTAAGTGTCTTGGCGCGAGCCATCTTCGAAGCGTCGGTGCGCGCGCAGAATGCCTTCGCGCTGCATGCCGGCTTTCTCTGCCACGCGCTGGCTGGCGACGTTGCGTCCGTCGCAGCGCCACGCCAACCGCTCCCAGGGCCACTCGGTGAAGCCCCACGTCAGGAGCGCGCGCAAGACGCGAGTTCCTAGACCTTGCCCCGCCGCGTCGTCTCGAATCCACATGCCAATCTCGGCGGATTGGTTGGACAGTCCAGCCCATTCCCGCGGGTGAAAGCCCGAACCGCCCAGCAACCGGGATTCGTCCGGTGCAAAAATACCTAGCGCGTAGTCCTCATTGGACAGATACTTCGCCCGGAATTTGCGGACGGTGGTTTCGGACGCTTCTACTGACTGATCGGGCTTGGCCCAGTCCATGAACGTGCTGAGATGCTCATACGAGGCGTTCAAGGCTTCAGTGAGCAGCCGCCCGTCACCGGGAAGATAGCAGCAGATGACGAAGTGCTTGGTTGTCAGCTTTTCCGGTGCAACGAAGTTTTTGAAATCCATGTGCCTTCCCCTCGAAAATAGATAAGATTAGCAGGATTAAAACATTCTAAATTCGGTGAATCCGTTCAATCCGTTGACTAAATTTCCGCTCCTCGTTGGGGTGGTTGCCCACATAAAAACTCCTTAGCAGAAGCGCAGCCACGCTATCTGCGCCAGTTCTTCATCAAACGACGAATGGACGGGCGCCGCTCCAAATGGTAAGAGATGTAGCGCTCCATCGCGCGATCCAGCTCAGCAGCGGTGCGCGACGGGTAGGTAAGGCCGGCTACGTCAGAATAAGCGCGTTCCTGAAATGCCTGCAACCAGGAAAGCGCACTCGGCGAGAGTGGCCCCGCCGTAAGTTCATCGTTCAACGCCTCAAAACAATCAGGACAGAGCGCGCCGCCCCGCTCTGGATGAATCCCATACGGACGTCGATCCGTAGGGCGCGGATGCAACTCCACACCACACAACTGACCTTCGCGTTCTCCCACGCATTGGCGCCACTCTGGGCGAAAGCCCGCCAGCGTCAAAAGCTGCTGTTCGTACCAGCGCGCGACGCGCTCGGGATCGGCCGCGGTTTCGAGCAGCGCCAGGGACGCATCCACCAGGGCGTAAAGCGCCTCGTTGGCCTCCTGCTCGAAAAAGCGCAGCGCCAACTCCCCCACGTAGCGCGCGTAGGTGCCCCGGTCGAAATCCTCTTGGATACGCGAATGAGTGACCACCGCCTCGGCCTGACTGATAATGTCCCACGAGTTTTTGACCCGCGAGATCAACAATTCCGTGCGGCTGAAGAGCTCCAGATGACCTGATTTTCGGGAACGCGGCTTCCGTATCCCCTTGGCCAGCAGATCGAGGCGCCCCTCACGCGTCAACGTGATGACGACACGGTCGGCCTCGCCGTAATCACGCCGTCCCAGGATGATGCCTTCAACGCGATAGAGCCGGTGTCTCACCATGCCTGCGCCACGTCAGGGCGCGGTAAGCGGACGTCGCGAGGCCCGGGCAATCGCCTCGGCAACGCGCTGCACAGTGGGGACCTCCATCCAATCAATGAGAGGCTGCCCTTCATCCTCTGTGGTGAAGAGAATCCACAAGCGAGCCAGGCGCACCTTGTTCCCGCCACTCTGCTCAAAATCGTGCTGCTCCACCCAAAAGCCGTCCACTTCTTCCAATGGGAATTCAAAGAGGACGTGTTCACCGCGCAGCAGCAACCGCTCCTCGCGCCGTACAACCCCGCCGGTGGGTGTGCGTTCCACTAATCCTTGCTCTGCGACGGGTTTCAGCAACACCAACATCAGGATCATCCCCACCCCGCCAATGGCGATGCCGAGCAGGACGATCCAGACCAGAAAGATCAGGTTAGGAAAAAGCAACATCAGAATCACGCTGACCGCCACCGCCAGGCTGATGCCGATGAGCACCGGGACGAGCTGCGTGTCAATTTCCCAACGGACTTTGTTGTGCGTCTCTTCGACAATCTCAAGTATCATATACCCTCAGTTCCCTTCAGAACTACAACGCATCAGTATACCGCGAATGAGAGATTTGGCGAATATCGTATGCCGCTTTGATATAATGAGACCATCGCAAAGCTAGAATGCCCTTGTATAACGGATGGCGAAGGAGGACGAGGAGTATGCAGGCAACGATAGAACAGGTCAGAAATCTTGAGCGTCTGTACATTGAGGGCTATGAGGATAGTTTTATCGACCGATCACTGCGCAAAATCATCTCCCATCAGCTCGCCCGCGATGAAGCCGATCTGGAGGTGCTGTCAAAAGATCTCTCTGCATTTGAGCAACAATATGGCATGACCTCGGATGAATTTTTCAGCCGCTACCAAGAGGGAGAGCTGGGCGATGAGATAGACTTCGTGGAATGGAATGCGCTGTATAAGATGTATAGCCGACTGCGCAGACGCTTGAACATTTTGCGAGGACAAGAGGCGTGAGCGAAATCGACGCCTATCTCGACAGAATCAAACTCAAGTTGGTCACGAGTTCCGGTGTGGCCCAATATGTCATAATCACAGAACGGACGACAGCCACGGATGGCTATCTTCACATAGGCAGCGAAGCTCGCATCCTCGCAAGTGAGCTGCTAAACATCTGCCAGGTATTGGACATTCTGAAGACACTTATCGCAGAAACATAACGCAGACGCCGAACTCAGGGTGAGCAGTTCACTGAATCCTACTTTAGGCCCGCTGCGCCAACTGAGCAAAAACCGTTCCAAACGTAACATTCTCACTGGGAGCCCCCCGCTCGTCAACGCTCGACACCCATCTAGAAAATCTGATTTCTAGCGCTTGCTTTCAGTGTGAAGTTGTCTCTGAACAAAGCAAGCGTATAATGAAGAACGTGACAAATTCGCAAACTTCGCAGCTTCGAGGATGGCAGATCGGCGTGTTGATCGTGCTTATTGGCGCGATTGGGGCGCTGTTTGTCGCCCTGGGCTGGCTCATGACGCGGGAGCCGCCGCGTCCGGCCGGGCCCTGGCCGACGGCGGTGCTCTGGACCGCGACGCCGGCCCCAACCGCGACGAACACGCCAACGCCGACGCCGACCCCGGTGCCTCCCACCCCGACGGCGGCGACCGGTATCGTCATCGGCAGCCGCGTGCGCGTCGCCGGTACAGACAGCGTTGGACTCAGTCTGCGTAACGGCGCGGGATTGAACTACCAGCGCGTCGATGTCGCGGGCGAGGGTGAGATCCTCATCGTTGCCGGCGGCCCAACAGAAGCCGATGGCCTGACCTGGTGGCTGTTGAGAGACGAAGCAGAACCTACACGCGAGGGCTGGGGCGCGGCAAACTATCTGCAACCAACACCGTAAGACGGAGGATGGAAGATGGAGAATCGGGAGAAAGCCCGTGACCGGGCAGCGCAACTACGTGAAGAGCTGAATGTCCATAATTACCGCTACTACGTCCTGAACCAGCCCGTCGTCAGTGACGCAGAATACGACGCCATGATGGATGAGCTGCGCGAGATCGAGGCAGCGTATCCAGAGCTGATCACGCCAGACTCGCCCACCCAGCGCGTGGGCAGCGAGCCGGCAGAAGGTTTCGTCAAGGTGGAGCATCCCGTCCCCATTCTCAGCCTGGACAAAGCCAACACGCGGGAGGGACTCTTCGCGTGGCACGAGCGCATCGCCAAGCTGCTGCCGGAGGACGCTCCACCGCTCGCCTACACGGTGGAGCCGAAGTTCGACGGGCTGACCGTGGTGCTGCACTACGAGGATGGTCTGCTGACACTGGGCGCAACGCGTGGAAACGGTCAGGTCGGCGAGGAGATCACGGGCAATCTCCGCACCATCCGTGCGCTGCCACTGCGCATCCCCCGCACGCCGGACGGGCCGGAACCGCCCCCGCGTCTCGTCGTGCGGGGCGAGGCGCTGATCCTCCTGGACGACTTCGAAGCGCTCAACGAGCGGCTGCGCGAACAAGACGAGGAGCCCTTCGCCAATCCGCGCAACGCTGCCGCCGGTTCCTTGCGCCAGCTCGATCCCACTATCACGGCGCAGCGCCCGCTCTTCCTCTACGCCTATCAGATCGTGGACACCGACGGCGCAATCCCGAAAACCCAGTGGGAGACCCTTGCGTATCTGGAAGCGCTGGGCTTCCCGGTCGCCAAGGACGTGAACCGGCGCTTCGAAACGCTGGACGCGGTCGCGGACTACTGCGCATCAATGACCGAGCGACGCGAGACGCTCCCCTACGAGGCCGACGGGTTGGTGATCAAGATCGAGGACCGGACGACGCGCGAAGGCTTGGGCACCGTGGGCGGGCGCCCGCGCGGCGCCCTCGCCTACAAGTTCCCCCCGCAGGAAGCGACGACCAAGCTGCGCGACGTGGAGTTCACGGTGGGGCGCACGGGCGTCATCACGCCGGGGGCCGTGCTCGAGCCGGTGGAGATCGCGGGTGTCACCATCAGCCGCGCCTCGCTCCACAACTTCGACCAGGTGCAGGAGCGCGATATCCGCATCGGCGACCGGGTTATCGTCCACCGCGCCGGCGACGTGATCCCCTACGTCGTGGGGCCGGTGACGGATCTCCGAGACGGCAGCGAGCGGCCCATCACGCCGCCGGAGAGCTGTCCGGCGTGCGGCGAGCCCCTCGTCCACCCAGAAGGTGAGGTAGCGTACCTCTGCGTCAACGCGGCCTGTCCCGAGCAGCGGGTGCAACGACTGCTCTACTTCGCGCACGTCATGGACATCGACGGCTTGGGCGAGCGCACTTCGGCGCAGCTGGTCGCCGCCGGTCTGGTAAAGGATCCCGCCGATCTGTACGACCTGGATAAAGAGGCACTATTGGCGCTGGAGGGCTTCGCCGACAAAAAAGCCGAGAACCTACTCGCAGCCATCGAAGGCTCGAAAGACCAGACGCTGAGCCGCGTGCTCGCCTCGCTGGGCATTCGCGGCGTCGGCGGGACGGTGGCGGAGCTACTCACGGAGACCTTTGGCAGCCTCGATGCACTGGCGGAAGCCTCGGACGACGAGCTGGCCGCCATTGAGGGCATCGGTCCCGTGATCGCTGACAGCGTCTGCACCTGGTTCCGGCGTGACCGCAACCGGGAGATGGTGCAGAAGCTGCGCCAGGCCGGCGTGCGACTGCGGGCCTCGGAGAAAGAGCTCGCGCCGGCCGTCGGGCCGCTGGAAAGCAAGACCTTCGTCATCACCGGGACGCTCCCTCGCCCACGCAAAGAGATCAAAGCCTGGATCGAGTCCCAGGGCGGCAAGGTAACCGGCTCCGTCAGCGGCAACACCGACTATCTGGTGACCGGGGAGAATCCCGGCGGCACGAAATTCCGCAAAGCCCAACAACTAGAGACACCCATGATCGACGAAGCACAGCTGTACAAATTGGCCGGTGGCAGCCCACTTTCTGAGACTTGAGCACGACATTACTATCACAAATCACCATGGAGGTCACATGAGCTTCTTGCAAAGCGAAAGCATGGACGTATCCCCGATCCAACATCACAAAGCCCACATCTGCACCGATATTTTCTGGGCCTCGGGCGAGCTGGAGAGTTTGGGTGGCCCGCATCACTACATCAATCAAGAGGGTCTATCCTATCTCCAGTTGAATGAGACACGTCTCACGCCCTGGCAATACACCGGTTTGCCCGCGTCCAGGCCGTCGGAGATAATGGTGCGGCGTGAAAGCGCATATCTGCTGTATTTTTCCGAGGAGGAGAGCATTGATCTTTACCGAGAGCCCCCGAACACACTAGACGTGGTGTTCTACTTCCCGCTCTTCATCGTGCAGGCCCAGGCCCCAATGCTAAGCGAGGCCAAGTTCTCGAACTTCATGGATTTCTGGAAGGGCATGTTTATCCCCGTAAGCAACGCTTCGATCCACTTCCTGGTCAGCGGTCCCAGCAACCTGCCCAGCCGCGCTCCGCTGCTCTACGTGAATCGCCAACATCTGCAAGGATACGTGAGACCCTGACCCCATGCGCATCCCAGATGGGCGTGAATGTCCCTATTATTACGTGGATACCCGGCGCTGGCGCGAGGGGAAAGAAGAGTTGTGCCGTCTGCTGGCGGGCACAGATGACGCGGCGCGCTGGACGTCCGAACTGTGCCGGCGCTGTCCGGTGCCCGACATCCGCCGCGCCAACGCGTGCCCCAACATGCAGCTGCACGCTCGCATCAGACGCCCCCGCTGGCAGTTCTGGAAGCCGCTGCGCGTAGTCGTGCGCGCGACCTGCACAAAGAGCAAGGGGCCTGTGAAAGATCCTTACGTTGGTTGCGGGCAGTGCCACGGCGCGATTGAGTTTGTGGTAGCAGATGAAGAGAATTTGGATGAGAAGAGATAGGAGGCCATAAATGAACGATAGCCCAATTCGTGTCGGCGTCATTGGCGGATCAGGTCTGTACAATATGCCCAACCTGGAGAACGTCCGAGAGTTAGCGGTGGATACCCCCTTCGGCCCGCCCAGCGACGCCTTGATCGTCGGTGAGCTCGACGGTGTGACGACGGCGTTTTTGCCGCGCCACGGTCGAGGTCACGTCCATCTGCCCAGCGAGGTGCCGTATCGGGCCAACGTCTACGCACTGAAGACGCTGGGCGTCGAGCACGTCATCGGCGTGTCGGCTTGCGGATCGCTGCGAGAGGACCTGGAGCCGGGCCACATCGTGGTGCCCAACCAGCTCTTTGACTTCACCAAGAACCGACCCCGTTCCTTCTTCGGCGAGGGACTGGTCGCCCATATCTCCGCCGAGGATCCCTTCTGCCCGGCAACGTCAAATCTGCTGGCGCAGGCCGTGGAGCAAGGCGGCGGTACTGTACATCGTGGCGGGCGCTTTATCACCATCGAGGGCCCGCGCTTCAGCACAAAGGCCGAAAGCCACGTCTTCCGCAGCTGGGGCATGGACATCATCGGCATGACCACGTCTCCGGAGGCGTTTCTGGCCCGCGAGGCCGGCATCTGCTACGCCGTGATGGCGCACATCACGGATTACGACGTCTGGCACGAGAGCGAGGAAGCCGTGACCGTGGGTATGGTCATCGAGCGGCTCCAGGCCAACATCGAGCTGGCCCGCGAGACGCTCACCCGGCTCGTGCCCCGGCTGGTGACCCAAGAAAAGGTCTGCACGTGCGACGAGACGCTGGCCCACGCCATCCTCACCGATCTCAAACGCATCCCCGAGGAGACGCGCCAGAAACTCCAGGCCATCGTCGCGCCCTACCTGTGACACTGCCTGTTCTAACCATGAGCACCCATCCGGTCCAACGGTTCGCAGCGCGACCGCTGTGCGCCCGTGCCGTGCCCCTGCTGCTGGGCCTGGCGGCGCTCTTCGTGGCCCTGGGCGCGCTCATCCTCCGGCTGACGGATCCTATCCCTGGGCTGACCACGGCACATCTGATCGGCCTGGTGGGCGGCTGGGCCGTGATCTGGGGCGGCGGCTACGCCGTGCTGCGCGCCCGGCTCCCAGAAGGCGCTCTACTGCTGCTTCCCCCGGTGGCCCTGATGACGGGCTGGGGGTTGCTGATTCTGGCGCGGGTATTGCCCGGCTATCTGCTTCGCCAACTCGTCTGGCTGGCGCTGGGCATGGGCGTTCTCTGCGCCACGGCGCTCTTCTCCCGGCTCTCCCGGCTGCTCCGGCGCTACCGCTACACGCTACTCGTCGGGGGCCTGCTGCTGCTCGGCACGACGCTGCTCTTCGGCGTCAACCCCTCCGGGCAGGGCGCGCGGCTCTGGCTGGGCGGGCGCCTCGGTCGCGGGCCGGGGATCTACTTCCAACCCTCCGAGCTGCTCAAGCTGCTGCTGGTCATCTATCTGGCCGCCTATCTGGCCGAGCGACGCAGCGTCCCGGCCCAATCGCCTGATCGGCAACTTTGGCCGGCCGTGCTGGGTCCCATGCTGCTGATGGTGGGGCTGGCCCTGGTGCTGCTGGCCTGGCAGCAAGACCTTGGCGCGGCGCTGCTCTTCTACTTGACGTTTCTGGCCATGCTCTACCTGGCGTGGGGCCGGATCAGCCACGTCCTCATCGGGCTGGTGATGTTTGCGCCCATCGCTGTCGGCGGCGCGCTGCTCTCGGATCGCGTCGCTCTGCGCGTCAGCATCTGGCTTGATCCCTGGGCGCCGGCACAGGCGGACCGCGCTTTCCAGATCCTGAGATCGCTCTTTGCCATGGCCGCCGGCGGGTTGCTGGGCGAGGGACCAGGGCTGGGCTATCCCACACTGATTCCGGCTGTTCACACCGACTTTGTCTACGCCGCGCTGATCGAAGAGTACGGCATAGCGGGTGGAATAGCGTTGCTCGGCCTGCTGGCGATCCTGGTACAGCGAGGGCTGCGCATCGCGCAACGGAGCAAATCGCCCTTCGAGACATTCCTGGCCGGCGGATTGAGCACGCTGCTCGCCATCCAGACCTGGGTCATTACAGCGGGAAACACCAAATTGATTCCTATCACGGGCGTCACGCTGCCCTTTCTCAGTTATGGCGGCTCCTCTCTGGTAATCAGCATGGGCCTCGTCGGCCTGCTGCTCAACCTCTCCGCTCCCCACCCATTGCCCCTGAGCCTATCGCTGCCCGGTCAAGGAACGTTGTCCTCTCCGCAGATCAGCCTGAGCCGGTTGGGCACGGCGCTGCTGCTCTTGCTGATCAGCGCGGCCGTGGGCACCGGCGTGTGGACGGTGGTGCGCGTGGACGAACTGCGAGATTACGCCACCAATCCGCACCGGGTGCTGGACGAGCTACGTATCCGGCGCGGGCAAATCACGGACCGGCGCGGCACGACGCTGGCCGACATCAAGGTGGACGAGGACGGATTTGTGGAACGGACTTATCCCGTCCCGGCCGCTGCACCCGTCGTCGGCTATGCCACGCTACAATACGGCACCGGCGGCATGGAGCGCACCTGTGATGCCGCCCTGCGCGGTGAGATCAACCGCACAGCCTGGGACCAGGCGTGGGATCGGCTGCTCCACCGAGATCCTGTGGGGCGCACCGTCCAGCTCACGCTGGACGCCGATCTCCAACGGGCAGCACAGCAGCTCCTGAGCGACCAGCAAGGCGCCGCCGTGCTCGTCGACGTGCAGACTGGCGCGCTGCTGGCGCTGGCTTCCGCACCCACTTACCACCCGGCGACGGTGGCGGAGCAGTGGGAGCGCCTGCGGGACGATCCGGCGTCCCCGCTGCTCAATCGCGCCACCCAGAGCCTTGCCCAGCCTGGGGCGGCATTGGAGACTATCCTGCTGGCCGAGACGATGACCCGCGCCCCAGAAGGACTTGATCCTCCAACGAAGCCCATCACGCGATCTTTGACTCTCGACGGAACGTCGCTCGGTTGTCGCACCACACCGTCGGAGGAGAGCTGGGAAGCGGCCCTGGCATCCGCTTGTCCGGCGCCTTTCGCCGACGTTGGGGGCACGCTGTCGACGGCGGAGCTGGCGCACATCTTCGACACGTGGGGACTGACGCAAGCCCCGGAACTGGCCTTGCCCACCATCGTGGCAGATTGGGAGAGCGAAGACAGCGTCCCATCTCAGGAAGCCATCGGGCAAGGCAACCTCCTGGTCACACCACTGGCCATGGCCGGCGTGGTAGCCACAGTGGGCAACGATGGCGTGCGGCCTGCCATCCACGTGCTGGCAAAAGCCCAGGACGGCTGCACCACCACGCCCCCGCCGGGGATGATCAAGGTGCTCTCACCGGAGACGGCAGCGAGCGTGAGAGCGACCTGGCCCACATGGAACCGATCCATCGGACACCTCGGTCCCGCCATAGGTGGCACGACACGTCAGCTGGTCTGGTTTTTGGGACTCAATTCAGAACATATTCCGCGCTACGGCGTCGTCGTGCTACTTGAAAACCCGGCCTCGTCTAAACTGGCTGCCCAGATCGGCGTCCAATTGCTTCACCGGGCAGTAAACCGATGAGGTATCTGTTGACTCACCTGAAATAACTAGCAGAAATCGGATTTTTCTACGACTTGATACTATATGTCGGTTTCTCATGACCAAAATCCCTAGAGGTAGGGCATGGCCACCCAAAAATCCGATTTCTTGGACCTT
>DAOTUH010000457.1:0-4352 GCA_034437255.1 Anaerolineae bacterium | reverse complement strand
ATCAAGGTGGCGGAGGCCTTTGCTGACGAGCATTTCCACATCTGGCGACAGACGCGCACCGGCCTCCTCAGCTATCCCGTAGACATCGCCCGAGCGCGCGCCCACCTGGCAGAGTCCATTTACTTGCAGCTGGCCCTGAATCCTTCCCTTGTGCACGTCGTCAGCTACACCGAAGCGGATCACGCTGCGACTGCTGAGGAGGTCATCGAATCGGCCACCATGGCGCAGCAGGTGGTTCAGACAGCGTTGGAGGGTCAACCGGATATGACGCATGATCCCATCGTCCAGGCAAGAGTGGACGAACTGGTGCGCGAGGCGCAGGTGCTGATCGAGGCCATCCGGCGCTTAGGCGCCGACCGGGTGGAAGACCCCTTGAGTGATCCGGGCACGCTGGCCCAGGCCGTAGAAATCGGATTGCTGGATGCGCCGCAGCTCAAACGCAACCGCTTTGCCCGGGGTGAGATTCGGACCCGCGCAATCGAGGGCGCCATGGTGGCCGTGGATGAAGCCGGCCAACCGCTCTCAGAAGAGGCGCGTATCCAACGCCTATTGACCAAGCACGCCTAAAGATCGGCTCTACTGACAAAAGGTTCCTCAGGACTTGAAGAAATTGAGTAGTTCGGTTGGATTTTGACAGGCACAAACGCTTAAATCCCATCTCACTGTCGCCCTTCGCTACACTCAGGGCCTCGTTCCTTTGTTTATCTATCTCATGTTAATATGTAAGTTACATTTTGCCAGCGGAATCTACCATACCAAGAAGGTCTAGATGAAAAAGACGCGGATACTTATCCTAACAGCGTTCGTGACTGTGGGCGTCGTATTAGCGATTGTGAGTTTGGTCAGGGCCGGCGTGCCGACTAAGCCTGAGCTGTAAGCTGGTGCGCTCACCATGGTTAGCTACCGGGGACACCTCTTATTGGCCCAACGACGACACCTCCAGCGGGGGCGCGGAGCCAACCGAGGCGGTACCGCTGTTGGTTAGCGAAGGGCTTGTTCAATGTCCTGCTGGGCAACACCGACCTGAGCGGGATGAGCGCCCCCCTGACGTCCGCGGCCTTCGAGGGCACCGGCCGCTATTTGCGGGTCTGGTTCAGCGAGGCGGGCGCCGCCGATACCTTCACCTAGCTCAGCCCCGACGCCGACGGGATCGACAACGTCGGCGATACCAGCAATACCTGGCAACTGACCGACCGATCCGAGCACCCACTTCCTGGGCACCACCGACGTGACCAACCTGACTCTGGCAGTCAACAACACCACCATCCTGCGGCTGACGCCGGGCAAGCTAGACGGGAGCGGCATTCCTAACGTGATCGGCGGTTCGGCCAGTAACGTGATCAGCGCGACGAAGAAAGGCAGCGTGATCGGTGGCGGGGGCTATCCTGGCGAGCCGAACCGCATCACGGCTGATTACGCTACCATCGGCGGCGGTCGTGGAAATCAGGCCGCCATCCACGACGCCACGGTGGGCGGCGGTCGGGGGAACGCGGCCACCGCCGACTCCTCTACGGTGGGGAGCGGTCATAACAACACCGCAGGCGGCTACGCGGTCACCGTTCCCGGCGGGAACCAGAACCGTGCGGAAGGGGCCACCAGCTTCGCCGCCGGGCGGCGCGCCCAGGCACTTCACGATGGGGCTTTTGTCTGGGCCGACGATACGAATGACGACTTCCCCTCCACCGCCGAGGACGAGTTCGCGGTGCGGGCGGGCGGCGGGGTGCGCCTGGAGACCGGTGGGGCCGGGGCCACCCTTGATGGGCACACCCTGCTGGACACCCCCGGCGAGGCCCACATCATCATCGATGTGACCGCCGATCCACTGATCAACGGCCAGAATCTGCTGGCGGCCTACGCCGAGGCGGCCGCGCTCACGCCGCACGGGCAGCCGCTTTCGACCACCAACCGGGCCGTGGTGTTCCTGCCGCCGGGCCAATACGATCTGGTGACGTCCACGCTGGCGCTGGACGCCGAGTACGTGGACGTGGAGGGGCTCTCGGCGGACCGCGAGAAGCAGCACATCTACGGCACCACTGCCGTGACCAACATTGGCGTGATCACCCAGTCAGCCAATGACGTGCACCTGGCGAACCTCTTCGTGGAGATCACGCGCGACAGCGGTGGGGTCAACTATGATGCGAGCGACCCGGCGGCCTACTCCCTCGAGGGGGACGAGACGGTCACCGTGATCCGCAACTGCCACTTCAAGGCAGTAGATCAGAACCACGCCTGGTTGATGCGGGTCGGCATCGCATACCCCGGCACCTACGAGCAGGTCCGGGGGTATCAATTCGCCTTCGGCGGTCGTGGTGAGGCCAGCGGCACGGCGCCCGGCGGCGTCTTCCGCTACTGCACCGGCGGGGAGGAAAGTTTCACCACCAGCGGCTCGCCGACGCCCGTGCACCGCTACTGCATCCGAGACGGCGCGGCGTATCCATAGGGGAGATGATATGAGAGAGTACATTCGAACGCTGATCGGGGTTTTGCTCTTCGGACTGCTGCTCTTGACAACCGGCTTACTGTGTACAGCCGGTACGTCATCGGCTGGATGATCGCCAAGCGGGAGCGCGGCGAGTTGGCGGAACAGTTGATCGCCGAGACGTGCGAGGCCGAAGGCATCGAGCCGGGCACGTTGATCTTACACTCTGACCGGGGCAGTGCGATGCGCTCGCAACCGGTGAGCGCGTTGTTGAAGAAGCTGGAGGACGCGAAAAGCTTCTCACGTCCTTACATCCCGACGGACAATCCGTATTCGGAAGCGCACTTCAAGACGCTGAAGTTCCGCCCAGACTACCCGGGACACTTCGAAGGGATTGAGCAAGCACGGGACTGGATGCGAACCTTCATTCACTGGTACAATCACGAGCACTATCACAGCGGATTGGCGTTGCTGATGCCCGCAACCGTCCACAACGGCGAGGTGGAAGCCATGTTGAACCAGCGGCAGCACGTGTTGGACGCCGCCTACGCGCAGCACCCCGAACGCTTCGTACGGGGCAGGCCCACGGTGGCCTGACCACCGAAGGAGGTGTGGATCAATCAACCGGAGAAAGAACATACAGAGCGTCCTTCCGCGGCCCGGCCAGCGGCAAGCGAAGTGGAGCCAGGCGCGCTGGACGAGGCCGACGACATGAACACTTTCCTACCTAAATTCGAGCCAGAGTTGTCTAAAAGTCCTTGACACATACCAAAGGAGAAGAAACCATGCACAGGAAACATCGCTTGTTGGTACTTTCTATCGTTTCGACGTTCCTGGCACTGTTCTCGGGCTATACCCTGATGGCCCAGTCCACGACCACGATCTATGTGGATGTGGACGCGAGTGGACTTGCTACCGGTCTATCGTGGGACCATGCCTACAATGATCTGCAGATAGCCTTGAGCGTCGCGGTCAGCGGTGATGAAATTTGGGTCGCCGAGGGTGTCTATTATCCTGACAAAGGTGTTGGACAGATCGAGGATGCGATCACCAGCACGTTTGTCCTGACGGAGGGTGTGGCCATCTATGGCGGCTTCGATCCTGGCAGCGGCGCGGACGGGATGGCCGAGCGCGACTGGGAGACCTACGTCACCGTCCTCAGTGGCGACGTCGACCACGAGACCCATTCCGATACCACCGATCCTCACGGCGTGGTGACGGACACCGCCAACATCGCCGGCGACAACGCCTACCACGTGGTCTACAGCGAGAATGTGACCGCGACGGCCCGTCTTGACGGCTTTACCATCACGGCCGGGCGAGTCCGGGCAGGTAATCCCGAACCCTACGGGGGTGGTATGTATAACAACGCGGGCGGCAGTCCCACCTTGGCGAATGTGACCTTCTCTGGGAACGCAGCCGCCTACGGGGGCGGCATGGCCAACGTTCAAAATGCCCCGACGCTGATCAACGTGACCTTTGCCGGCAACACGGCCTTCCGGGAAGGCGGCGGGATGTACAACGACCGCAGTCATCTCACACTGACCGGGGTGACGTTCTCCGGTAACGCGGCGTCCGCGGTGGGGGGTGAAGGCGGCGGGATGGTCAACGTCCAGAGCACGCTTGTGTTGGCGGATGCGGTCTTCTCCGATAACCGGGCCAGGAGATTGGGCGGCGGCATGGTCAACAAGAGTACCCACGCCACGCTGACGAACGTGACCTTTGCCGATAATCAAGCGGGCGAAAGCGGGTGGACGGGCGATGGCGGGGGCATGTATAATCTTGACAGTCACCTGGACCTGACGGACGCGGTCTTCTCCGGGAATGTGACTTTCCTCAATGGGGATGGGGGTGGGATCGTTAACTCGTCCAGCAACCTGACCGTGACGAATGCGACCTTCTCCGACAATCAAGCGGAATACGGGGGCGGGAT
>DAOTUH010000456.1:0-1858 GCA_034437255.1 Anaerolineae bacterium | reverse complement strand
CCGGGGCTGGTGACCATCAGCGCGTCCATGGGCCGGTCCACGAAGGAGAAGCGGATGTTGGTCCGCAGCACGCGGTAGGCCTCGGCGATCGTCGAGAGCGGCTTCTTGGGGACGATCAGCTTCTCCGGGTAGGTCTCGCCCTCGATGCGGGCGATGGTGCCCAGCACCGGCAGTTCAGTGAGCCGGCTCGCTTCGTCCGGCGACTTGATGGTGTCGTCGATAAACTCAATGAGCACGGCGCCCGCCACCGCAAGTCCCAGCCCGATGGCCGCGGCTAACAGCACCGTCTCGGCCACGTTGGGGCTGATGGGGGTGTTCGGCTTGCTCGCGGGCTCGACCACGGAGATATAGTTCGTCCCGCCCTGCACCGTGAGCAGCAGCGAGGCGTAGGTCGATTCGTAGGAGGAGAGCTTCTGGTCCAGGGCGGAGATGTTCGACTGGTACTGCTGGATGGCCCGTGCGCTGTTCGCGGCTTCCAGCTTGGCCTGTTCTTCCTCGATCTCCGCTTCCGTCTCCTCAATGTTGGCCTCGAGGCCCGCCAGGCGCTCGCGGACGAAGGTCTGGCGTTCGGTATCATCGCTCTCCGTGGGACTCTGCAAGATCAGTTGGTTGGCGATCTCGTCGGCGAGGGCTTGCGCTCGTTCGGGAATGGTGTCGCGCACGCTGATCTCCAGGAGCTGCGTGCCGGGCACCCGCCGGGTGGAGACATCCTCATCCGACGGCACGTACTCCAGGCCCAGGGCGCCGGCTGCGCCCGCCAGGACGGGGCGCCGCTTCACCATCTCCGCATAGGTCTGGGCCAGCTGCTGGCTGATGTAGAGATCGCCGCTGGTGGGATTGGCCTGCTCAAGCGTCTGCCCGATCATCACCGTCGTCGTCGCCTGGTAGATGCGGGGCATCTGTAGCGTGCCGATGTAGCTGGAGACCGAGGCCACCAGGACACAGGCGACCATCAGCCACCACCAGCGCTGCAGGATTTCTAAGTATTGCTTCAAATCAACGTTGTTATTCATCATGGTTATTATATCCTTTAGTTGGATTTTGGGAAGTCGTTTTGAAGTGGATAGGACGCAGATAAACGCAGATGACGCAGATTAAGAGATCAAAAGCAGACAGCAAGCTGGGCAAACGAAGCAGTTCCCAGGTGGCTTAGACGCGACAGGCGGATTCCAGTCATGTTTGTCATGCGCATTAACCCCGGCTTCGTTTGCCTTGCTTTCTTTTATGCAGATTCTACGGCGCAGAGAGTGTTTTCGCCAGCTGACTCGCTTCGAAATCCCACAAAGCCTTCAAAAGACGGTAAGTTCAACCAAAATTCGCGTTTGTCTGCGCTCATCTGGCCTTTCCATCAAGCCAGCGCAGGGAGCCCTTACGCGCGTTGTCAAAAGCCTTCCGCTTGATCTGGGGCTTTGGCCCGAAGTTGAGCAGCAGGCCCACCTCGTAAGGCGTGGCCTTCAGGTAATTGAGCAATTGGGCTTCGTGCGCCTCCGTCAGGCTCTTTACGGCCTTCAATTCCACGATCACGGCGTCATTGACGACCAGGTCAGCAAAGTACTTACCTACAAGGTGACCCTCATAGTAGACGGCAATGGCTTTTTCTTGCACCACTGCCAGGTCCAGTTTGGGCAGCGCAATGGCCATCGCGTTGCTGTAGACTTTCTCCAGGAAGCCGTAGCCGAGCTTGCCGTACACTTTGTAGAATCCCTTGATGATCAATTCAGTTACGTCCTTGTGTTTGTATCTACGTTGATCAGCCATATCAATCGTCTCCTTGGATTTTTGCTAATAATCAATTCCGTGAAGTTCTATAGACGAAAATTTCTGGACGCAGATAAACACAGAGATCTCGGATCAAAAG
>DAOTUH010000455.1:0-21739 GCA_034437255.1 Anaerolineae bacterium | reverse complement strand
GGGGGCAATCCAGCGTCTACTTGTTGTCCGAAAATGCTTTTGTCAACCCCAAACAGGCCCACTTGACAATCGAAAACAGACCCACTTGGCTCATTTTGTCTGAAACCTGACAATTGAATATAGGCCCACTTGATAATTGAGGCTCTTGTCGGGAATTAGGTGAAGCTCTAAGTCTGCTTCTATATGAGCTACGGAAAAATCCACAGATTAACGCAGATTTTCACAGATCATATCGTTTTTGTCCGTGTTTATCCGTGCAAATCCGTGAGCAATGTCAAGCTGTCCAGGATACTTCACCTAAAAATCTATAAGAGCCTTTAGATTATCACAAACAAAGGAGAGAAACATGGCGCTTGAACCCGGCTTGATCGGCGACATCACACACGTCGTCACAGAGGAAGACACAGCTGTCACCTACGCCAGCGGCCTCGTGCCCACGCTTAGCACACCTCACTTGGTGGCATTGATGGAGAACGCCGCGCGCGCCGCGGTCCAGGATCACCTGGCAGAGGGCCAGAGCAGCGTTGGCACGCGCGTGGACGTGCGGCACCTGGCGCCCACGCCGGTAGGCATGGAGGTGCGCGTGCGCGCCGAGCTGCTGGAGGCAGATGGACGCCGGCTGCAATTTCGCGTCGAGGCCTGGGACGCGGTCGAGAAAATCGGTGAATGCGACCACGAGCGCTTCATCATTGACTGGGAACGTTTCATCGGGCGCATTGAGGAGAAAGAGGCAGCGTCAGCGGGCACTGATTAACAATAGAGAACCGTCGCTTAGCAAGGGGCATCGTACGTGGTATTGAGGCCGTTACATCAACTATAGCACGTTGATAGGTATCTGGCTAATAATCGATCTCTCTTGGTTCCAGCACCAGCATCACGCCCGCCAACACTTGCCGCATTCGTTGTCGCGAAAGACTCCCGATCTTCTCAACTAAATCTCTCTTATCCACCGTATAGATTTGGGACACGTTCACGACGCTTTGCTTGGGCAGATTGGCTTCTCCCGTCTCTAGTAACACGTTTCCCGGTGCTTTCGCACGCTTTAGATTGGACGTCAGCACACAGATAACCACGGTGTGGATCCGGCTTCGGTTGAAGACGTTGTTCTGTATCACCACATGTGGATGACGATATCCAGGCGCCGAACCCGATGGCTCTCCGAGGTCCACCCAATAGATGTCCCCCTGGTTGATCACCATCCCTCTTCCACGATTTTCTTATGGTACTGGCGCATTTCGTCTCGATATATCTCTTCCTCACGATCCAGCATATCTTCGTATGCCTCATTGATCTCTTCCAGCAACTTGCGATTCTCGTGCCGCTGGAGGAATTCCTCCACAGCCATAACGAATATGTGGCTGCGGGGAATATCCAGCTCTTGCGCCAGCGCATCAACCCGTTTGAATAGGGATTCTCGCAACGATATGGCCGTCTTTACTGTGGACATGGGTTATACCCCCTTTATACTGGAAGTATAATCATTCGTAAGGTATTCGTCAAGTGGCGAAGGGGACCATTTAGGGTCTTATCATTCTCGCTTCGAACGAATCGTTAGATCCGCGGGATCGCCAGATCCCCGTTAGCGGCCAAAAAACACGTCGCAAACGTGGATTTGGCAATCCACTTCAAGCAAGGATAGAAGTGTAGCGAGGAATGATAAAGCCCTGGTGATCATTGCCCATAAACGCCGAAATTCAACCCGGGGCGGATTGAGGAGAAAAGCACGACGTCAGCAGACGCTGGATAAGCGGCAGCCAGGCACCGAAAGGGGGTAAAAGATTCACCTGGATTGAACTTTACGGCTCTTTCGGAATTCGCCGGGTAAGTACACGGTTCCACAATTTGAAATTCAAACTGCCCCGTCCTTGGGACGGCCCTGATAGCGGTTTGCCGCGTCCACGCCCCCGGGAACGGGGGCTGGAAGCATTTTAATTTGCGGGGGCTGGCGCTGAACTTAGCCTATACAATATCATTCCGGCGAAATCCCAAAGAACCAACTTTGACTCACCTGAAAAAGGTTGTGCCTCACGCCAAGACGCCGCCGACAAAGGTCGGACAGTCGCCAAGATTTTTAAGTTGCTCATTACTTTTCTGAACAGTAAAGCCAACCCGGATCAATAAAATTTACTATCTTATGAATTTCCTTAGCGTTCTTGGCGCCTTTGCGTGAGGTTAATGCCTATTTCAGTGGAGCCAACTTTACGAATGTTGAATGCTTGCTGATTCCTACGCGTGTCAAAGATACAATTCTGCGATGGCCTGAAAGGCTTCTTCCGGTGTGCCTGTGAATTCACCGGTTGGGAATACGGATAATTCATATTTCTCATTCGCGTAACTGTAAAAGGCCAGCCCCCATTTGTCCACGTCACCGTAGTATCGCAATCGAAAAAGGTGAAGGGGTGTATTGCGAAGACGCTCCATATACGCTTCGCGGCTTTCTGGCCAATCTGCCGGGGGCCAATCTTTCGTGGGCGGTTCTGGCTCCACGTAAGCATCCACGTAACAGAACTTGCCCCGAAACCGGATATCGAGTTTCGTGTAGCGCTCTGCAAAGTTCGCCTCAGCATACTGGCGAATTCGCTGTTCTATTTCAGGCTTGAGGGCGTCCTTTATTTTTACGCCACCACTGCCGGGATCATAAACCCCAGGAGACATGCTCTTTCACCTCACTATTTGTCGGAGTCTTCCTTCCTGAGATAGGCCTCAAAATGAGAGACAAACAACCTAAAATCCTCAAGTGCCGGTCGGACGCTGGCGTGGAGAATCGTGTAATCAATCTCTTCGTAGATATGCACCAAGATGTTGCGCATGCCGGCCGCGTCCTGAAGCCGATTCGCCAGCTCGACTGGAATGAGTCCATGCTTTCCTGCCAAGCGAAACGTATCCCGATAGGAGGTGGCCTGGATATTCCGCTCTGCCAATAGATGGAACAAGATGTCACAGGACGTCACCACGAGCAGTTCAACCAAACGCTCCACTGTGTAGTGATTCGCTCTGACTTCTTCCAGGCTCGCATTCCTGAACGTTTCCAAATCTCGCAGCAACTGGCGCAGGTACGTTAGCTTTCGTGTCAACACCTCAGGTGCCACGACGCACCTCCTCGGCGAATTCGTGCATCTTCTGACGCTCCGCGCGTCTGAAGGGCAGGCTATCGTTGTAGCGATGCCACAGCCTAAGACGTTCCTCCACCCAGGACTCAGGCTCCGCCTCGTAGACCACGACGCCGTGGCGGACGATCTCAAAGCCCAGCAGGGGATCCGTCGCCGGCGAGACTATCACCAGACTGACGTTGCGATCCAGAGATGTTTCCAGCTCTCGGAGCCAGCGTAACCGCGTGAGCGGGGGCATTTCCTCAGACGGCCAGATGGCGAGATCCACGTCGCTCTGTGCGTGAGCCTTGCCCGACGCCTGAGAGCCGAACAGCACACAGAGATGAACGGCGTGATTTTCACACCATGTCCGCACTCTGTTTTTGATTTCTTTCACGGCAGATGCTGTACACATCTCAACAATCTTTCCCTTTGTTGACGAGGACTCGCGATTATATAGTCCCAGACTTGCGCAGTATCTCAGCGATCTCCATCAATGCATCATCCAAGTTCGGCTCACGACTTTCGTGCACGCCATTTTCCTCATGTTTGTGATGGGGATGACTTGCTATCTCTGGATGGTGTGGCGCATTATCATAGCGGAAAAGCATCTCGTGGTTCTCATCCATGCAATGATACCGATATTTGAGTTTATGCTTTACGTCCGTGTCTTTCACTTCAACGAACTCCAGCCGTTCGCCTCCTGCGAACTCTATTTGCCCACGAATATATCCTTGTTTCGTGTTGTACACTTTCTTCTGTAACACATAACTACGAATACCGGGAAAAGTCTCTATGGCTTGCTCTATTTGGGCAAAGTAAGTCGCAATCATGGGGATCAGTAGCCGATCTGCTTCGAAATCCCAATCATTGCAGGCTATCTAACCGACGCTGATTTTCGATGAGCATCTCGTACAAGCCAGCCCAAATTACATAGGCCTCGCGATCATCCAGGCGCCCCTGACTGAACTCGGCGTAGAATTCAGCACTATCCCATGAGTATTCCTGCTCAAACTCCTTGAGCTCTAGCTGCAAGTTGAGAATCGCTTTGTTCAACTCGGCGATTTGATAGGCGATGATATCTTGCGCGAAAGACTCTTGATCGGGATGCAATTCGAGCACTTTTTTTAAGCGGCGGGCTGTCTGCGGCCGCACATCCAAATGTAAGTCAAACATTCGTCCCTCTGACCTCTATGGAGTGGATGCTGTCAATGCAACAACTGTCTGTACTCTCTATCATACTTCAGAACTAGAATTTCTTCTAATCACGGGCAAACGTAGCGGTTTCAAGGAGGATTGGACATCTTAAGTGGTCTCCAGTGCGGAGTATCATCTCAGCGCATTCCTTGCACTTCAAACCCTACTGATCGATGAACACCTCTTCGATGTTCCAGATCGTCGCGGCGTTGGAGGGATCGGGCTGGAGGCCCGCCACCTCCGGGCGCGCGGCGAACCAGAAGGGCCGCCACGTCAGAAAATGCGTGGGGAGCGCGTGAGAGAGAAGGTACTGGCCCTCCTGCAACGCCGCGTACTGCGCCTCCACGTCCACAGCCGTGAGCGCACGGCGACAGGCCACGTCGTAGTCCTCGGAGGTGTAACCGCTGAAGTTCTCGCCGATCCACTCGTTCTCCTCGGCGGGGATGCGGTCGCTGCGCCAGGCGCCGCAGACCTGTGGCGTCTCGGCCCACCAGCCGAAGAGCGCCAGGTCGAAGGTGCGCCCGAAGAGTGGGCTTGCCGGATCAGCGACGTAGAGCTGGCGCGCGTCGACGGGACGCGGGCGGACGCCCACGCCACACTGCTCCAGATCCGCCGCGATGTTGGCCGCCGCGACGGTGTACTGCGGTGCCAGCACCAGCGTCAGGCTGAGCGGGGTGCCGTCAGTGAGACCCTCAATCCCTTGCGCCTCCCGGACGCCGTCACCATCTGCGTCACGCCAACCGGCAGCGTCCAGCACGGCTTGCGCCACGACCGGATCATACTCAGCCTCACGCAACATCTCCCCGGCGAAGGCCGGATGCTCCGGGGGAAGAAAGCTCTCGGCCGGAACCAGCGCCCGGTCCGGCTGCGCCTGGACCAGATTGGGCCGATTGATGCAGCGGGCCAGCGCTGTACGGATGTCCAGATCGGCCAGAGGATTGGGCTGGTCATCGGGCCGCGCGACGTTAAAATCTAGCCGCAGGAACGTCGGCTCCGGCCCGGTGCTCACCCAGAGCCGCACGTGCTCCGCGCCGACCAACGGTGCCCACGTCTGCCAGCCGATCTGTTGCGCCGGATCGGGCAGGATCACGTCGCAGGTGCCGTCCAGCAGCAGATCGGGCCACGCGGCGATGGGTACTTGCGGAAAACGCACGCGGATTTCGTCCAGTTGCGGCTCCACGCCAGCGTAGTAGGGATTGGGGATCAAACGCATGCCCTCGCCCGAGTTCCACTCGACGACGGTGAAGGGCCCGGTGCCGAGCGGTGAGCGATCCTCCAGAATCTCCGTCAGCCGTTGACCCTGGTAGCGGTGCACTGGTTGCGGCGGGAAGAGAAAGCCGGCGAAGTCGGTGGTGCGGTAGCCCGGCACGCCTACCCAGCGCAGTGTCCTGGCGTCGAGCGCTTCGAACCGCTCGGTGCGCTCAGCCAAATCACGCCACCGTCCCAGCACCTCGGGCTCCTGCGCCAGGTGATAGCCCAGCAGCGCGTCCTCCGCCGTCAGCGGCTCGCCGTCGGACCACGTCACGTCGCTGCGCAACGTGAAGGAGACGACCAGTTGGGGAAGTTGAAGCGTCTCTTCGCTCTCGTGCGTGCGCAACGCGCCGCTTTCGTCGGTGTACCGACCGCCGGTCGGAACTTGCGCCGTGCGGGTCACCGCGCCGCCGTTGGTCAACGCAGGCGCCTCTGCCACAAGCCGGGGTTCCCATGCATAGCTGACCTGTTCTACGGGCAGTTCGTAGAAGAGCGCCAGCAAATCGTTCCCTGCCTGCGAGGGCGCCAGGGGATGGATCGCCGTGGGCTTCGTCGTGCAAAGCACCAGCCGGCGGGTATCGGGCGTAGGACTCGGCTGTGGCGTCGAGGTTGCGGGTCGCGGAGTAGGAGACGCTGCCACCGTGACCGTCTCGGGCGTTTGCTGGCATCCGCTCGCTAACAGGAGCAGTGCACCGGCGATCAGTGCCGCCGGAATCAACCAATGCTTCCTCAATCGCTTTTGGATGATCATAGCAAGCGTCTCAGGGCCTCCTTTTCCTTCGCATTTAACACGCCCTCAAGCGTAAGGGGACGGCGCGGCGGCCCGATGGGATGTCCCAGCATCTCCAGGCCCGCGCGCACGACCAGACTCGCGCCCTTGCCGATGAGGCGTGTCAGGGGCTGGAGCGCGACCTGTTTGGCCCGGGCCGTCTCCCAATCGCCCCGGCGCACGGCTGCCAGCAGCTCCTGCCACCGCTCGGGGATCAGGTTGGCGTCGGCCAGCACCGCGCCCACCGCACCCGCCGCCAGGCCCGGAACCACGACGGTGCCCCGGCCCACCAGCACCTGGAAGGACGGGTCGACGACCTCCAGCACGTGCAGCATGTAGGTCAGGTCGCCGGAGGTATCTTTCATGCCGGCGATGTTCGGCAGGGCCGCGTTGAGGCGCTGTGCGACCTCGACGGGGATGGGCTGGCCCACCAGCTGGGGAAAGTTGTAGAGCAAGATCGGCAGGTCAGGCGCCCGAGCCGCGATGTCGGTGAAGTGCCGCAGTAAACCCGGCGCCGAGGGACGTAGATAGTAGGGCGCCACGACCATGACGGCGTTGGCCCCGGCCGCCTGCGCGTCTAGCGTCAACGCGATGGCCTCCCGTGTGGAGGGCGCGCCGGTCCCGGCGAGGACGGGCTTCGCGCCAGCGACCTCGTCCACGACAATCTCCACGGTCCGCCGTCGCTCTGTCCGGCTGAGCAGGGGGAAATCGCCCGTGGTGCCGTTGACGATCAGCCCGTCCACGTTGGGTAGGAGAAACCGCACCAGATCGCGCAGCGCGGTCTCGTCTAAACTTTCATCCTCTTTATAGGGCGTTGCCAGCGGCGGAAAAAGGCCTTTTAGATCGATCACGTTTACCTCCAACACGAAAAATGCAAAATGATAAATGACAAATGACCAAAAGACTATCCGACTACCCGACTAAGTGGCCACCTGACTACTTCGACAATGTTAACTTCCGCTGCATGGCGGTTACCATAGTCAGTAGGCCATGGGTCTACGAAAACCACGTGCTACGGCTGCAGAGTCGCTCCGGACGGATACGTCCTGGATCTACGCCCTTCGGCGACTGAAAGGTAATCCGCGTAGGCGGATTTCGCAACTGTAGCCGCGAATTCATTCGCCGGGATTTGAAGTTAACATTGTCAAGCTAATCTTTGCTTAGGAAGAAGAGGATCAGGAGGAGTAGGGCACTCATTCCGCCCAGGGCCAGGAGTTTGTACAGGCGAGAAGAGAGCAGCAGGGCCAGGGTGCCGAAGAGGGCACAGATTCCCCAATAGAGCGCGACGATGGCGCGTGTGGAGAGGCCGGCGTCGCGCAGGCGAAAGTGGAGGTGGCGCCGGTCACCTTTGAAGGGCCGCACGCCGTGGCGTATCCGGTCGAGGATGGTCCAGGCGACGTCCACGATGGGCATCCACATGACCATGAGCACGGTGGCGACGCGGGCGCCGGCGATCAGGCCCAGTGCGGCCAGCAGATAGCCCAGCGGAAACGCGCCGCTGCTCCCCAAATGGACGCGGGCTGGGTAGACGTTGAAGGTCAAGAAGCCCAGCGTGGCGCCCAGCAGCGCCACGGCCTGGGGCGCGACGCTGTACTGGCCCATGCGAACCATGTGTACGAAGAGCACCGCGGCGAGAATCGCGCCAACACCCGCCGCCAGCCCGTCCAGGCCGTCCAGCCAGTTGACGGTCACGATCATGCCCGTCATCCAGAAGAGCGTGAGCGGCAGGTAGAGCAGCAGCGGGAGGTTGATCAGCTCGTCGGTGAAGGGATTGTTGAACTGCTCCAGGATGATGAGCGAGGCGGTGGCGATGAGGGCGCCCGCCAGATAGCCGGCGTACTGCGCCCACGGGGGCAGGTCGTAGCGATCGTCGAGCAGGCCGAGCACGAAGAGCCACGCGCTGCCGGCGACCAGGCCCCAGAATCGGCGAGTCTCGTTGGGATCGGTGGTTGCGATGGGATCGGCGTAGGCCCACGCTAGGGCTGCGTAGAATCCCAACGCCACGCCAACGCCGCCCAATCGGGAGACGACGCCGTGATGCTGGCGGCGTCCGCCAGGTTCATCCACCACGTCGAACCGCAGCCCGAGTCGTCGCCCGATCCCGGTGAAAACCGTGGCCGCTGCGAAGCCGGCCAGGAGGGTGATGAGATAGCGCCCGGCATATCCGCCAAACATCAGAGCACCAGCGCTGAACGTGCAACGAGGCTTCGCCGGGAAAAGTCGGTCAATCTCCTTGTCAGCCAAAAATCGGACACGGATTCACATAGACAAATATATGATGGTAAAAGTGACAAGTTGAGCTCGCGAAACGCCCCTGGGACGGGGGCTGGGAGCGTGATTGTGCATCTTTCACCCCAATGTAGAATAGTGTGGGAGCATAAAGCAAACATCTGTGAAATCCGCGTTCGCCCGTGTCCTAACACCAAAGCCTCGTTGTCATGCTATCGTCGGTTGCGCCTGTATCACGCGGTGCCGAACTGGCGGTCGCCAGCGTCGCCGAGGCCAGGCACGATGAAGCCATCCTCGTTCAGATGATCGTCGAGGGCGGCCACGTAGATGGGCACGTCGGGGTGCCGCTCGGTGAAGTGCTCAATGCCTTCCGGCGCGGCGATCACGCCCATAAACTTGATGCTGGATGCGCCCCATTCTTTGAGGATATCGACAGTGGCCACCGCCGAGCCGCCGGTCGCCAGCATGGGATCCAGCACCAGGCAGACGTCGACGGTGGGGCTGATGGGGAGCTTGTTGTAGTACTCCACGGGACGCAGCGTGCGCTCGTCGCGGAACAGGCCGATGTGCCAGACCTCGGCCGACGGCATCATCTCCCACACGCCCTCGACCAAACCCAGCCCCGCGCGCAGGATGGGGACCAGGCCGATGGTCTGCTTGAGCTGGGTGCCTTCCATGGTGGTCAGGGGTGTCTCGACCTCAAAGGGCGCCACCTTCAGATCAGCCGTGGCCTCATACGCCAGCAGAATGGCGATCTCTTTGGTCAGCTCGCGGAATTTCTTGGAATCGGTGTCCTTGTGTCGGAGCAATGATAGCTTGTGCTGTACTAACGGATGGTGGGAGACATGGACTTGAGACATTGACATAACCTCCTGTGAGACCTATGAAGAAGCCCCCTCAAGGCAAGGCGGCTTCGGTAAACCATCGTTCAGATAACGCATCCAGGATGCTGTCGGTTTCCATCGCTTCTAGGCAGACATCTATGGCTCGAATAAGCGCGGCGTCCTCGCGCCGGGCTGCGACGACGTAGGGCGTGACGCTGGTGGGTAGTTCCCTGATGTGGAAATCTCGCCCGGCGCGCAACGCGATCTGCGCGGACAGATGCTTGATCACGGCGGCGTCAACCGCGCCTCGTGCCACCGCCTCCAATGCTTCTTCGGCCGTTTCCCTCGACACAAGTTGGGGTCGCGGATTGAGCACGTCTTCCCATTTGAGCGCGGTTATATGCCCGGAGGTGCCGAAGACCACGGCCACGCGCTTCCCCGCCAGCGCCGCAACCTCGTCCAGGGGCTGCTCCGTGGGCGTGACCAGCACGTCGCCCGCGTTGAAGTAAGGCTCGCTGAACTCGAAGCGCTCGGTGCGCGAGGGGTCGGGATAGAGACCGGAGATGATCACGTCGGCGCGCCCCACGGTGACCGCGTCGTAGAGTCCATCGAAGTTGGTGGTGACCAGCTGGGCCTCGACGTCCAAGCAGCGGGCCAGTTTGCGGGCGAGGTCAGCGTCAAATCCCTGGATCTCGTTGTCGGCGTCGATATATTCGAACGGGGGAAAGGAAGGATCCATCGCCACGCGCAGCACGCCGTGTTCCTGGAGACGGGCCAGGGCGTCGGCCCGTCCGGCACAACTGCTCAGCAGGGCGACGATAAAAAGTACGAGTAAGCGTTTAGCATGATGAGCAACCAGGTGCAACGCACTTTCGATCCGTAAGCTATGAGGATGCATGGGCTTCCCAGGGGTCTTTTTCCACTCTCGGCGCTTTCTCCGTCGTAAGTGCATCGCACTGCTCACAAGACTAAACAGACACAAGTACGATTCGGGTAAACCGCGGCTTTGGCTTACCTATTCTATCCATGTCCATGGCGAGCCCCATCTGTAATGACTCGGTCAAGGTGGGACGCACTTCGTTGCCGTTTAAGGATCTGGCTTTCAGCACATAAAGGTGTCATTTTGAAGCCAGGAAGTGCGTCCCACCTGAATAAGTACCTTCGCCTCAACTCTCGTCGGTCTCGCGCGTCAACGCCTCGCGGATCTGGCGCTCCAGCAGATCGCCCCACATCAGCATGTTGAGCAGATCGCGCCGCGCTTCCTTGGAGTCTGGACCCTCCGGCAGATACTGCCAGGTGACTTCCAGCGTCTCATTCATGTCCTGCAGATACTGGAGCAGGTCATACAGCACCAGCTCCGACGAGATGACGCGCTTGCGCAGCCGCACCCACGGACCGCTCAGAAAATCCAGCACATTCAGGTCGTTCCAGGTGTCGATGTCCTCACCGAAGAGGAGCTCGTCCAGCCCTCCCAGAACTTCGAAGCGCTCGTCGGCCGAGAGGAGACGCCGGTACATCTCCACGTCGATCCAGGCCATCAGTCCTTGTTCGAAGAGTACGTCGTACAACGTTTCCAGCGGGACGAAAATTGCCGGGTCCAGTTCCAGCAGATAGACAGTTTGGTCGGTGATGGGATCAGACATAGTTCACTCCACGAGATACCAGGCCCCGATGTCTAGAACCAGCGCTTGCGTCTCGGTTTCCGCACAGACGCGCTCGGCCCAGGCCTGCGGGTCCTGAGAAATAAGGTCCCACGTCTCGAAATGCATGGGGATCGCTACCTTGGGGCGCAGCAGTTTCACGGCACGCACGGCGTCGTCAGGCCCCATGGTGTAATTGTCGCCGATGGGCAGCATCGCCAGATCGAGCTTTTCATCGCCGATGAGTTCCATGGTGGCGAAAAGCCCAGTGTCGCCCGCGTGGTAGATCTTCTTCCCTTCCGCCGTGACGAGGAGGCCGGCCGGCATGCCGCCGTAGGAGCCGTCGGGCAGGGACGATCCGTGGACCGCCACGGTCAGTTTGACGTAGCCAAAGGGATAGTGGAAGCCACCGCCGATGTGCTGCGCGTGCACGTTCTCGACGCCCTGGTCGCGCAGCCAGCGGGAGATCTCGGCGTTGGCGATGACCGTCGCGCCGGTGCGCCTGGCAATTGCCACCGCATCGCCCACGTGGTCGCTGTGTCCATGGGTGATGGCGACGTAGTCGGCCTCGACCTCGTCAACGGTCACGGGGGCGACGGGACTGCCGGAGATAAAAGGGTCGATCAGTAACTTGGTGCCACTGATGTCCATTTCCCACGTTGAATGTCCATACCACGTTAAGCGAATCATCCATTCCCTCTTTCTTTCATCTTCTTCAAACGTTCCTGAATGCGCGCTTCGAACCCGTTGCGCTTCGGCTTGTACCAGCCGCCCTTGACGCCCTGGGGCAGATAGCGCTGCTGCACCCAGCCGCTGGGATAATTGTGCGGATACTTGTACGCGGCTGCGCTGGCTTTCTCCTCCCGCAGCAGGGTATGTGTGTCGCGGATATAGATGGGCGGGGGGCGATAGCCGCGCTTTTCCAGCTCCTCCTTGGCCTTCCAATAGGCGCCGACGGTATTGGATTTCGGCGCCGTCGCCAGATAGAGCGTCGCTTCGGCCAAGTGATACTGGCCCTCGGGCATACCCACCCACTCGAAGGCCTGGGCACACCCGCTGACCACGGAGATCGCCATGGGCGACGCCAGTCCCACGTCCTCGGCCGCCAGGATAAGCAGACGGCGTAAGATAAAGCGCGGATCCTCGCCCGCTTCCACCATCTTCGCCAGATAGTAGAGTGCCGCGTCGGGGTCGGTGCCTCGGATCGACTTGATGAAGGCGCTGATGGTGTCGTAGTGCTCGTCGCCGGAGCGGTCGTACTGCAGCGCGCGCTGCTGGATGGACTCCTCGGCTACGGAGAGATTGATGGTGCGCACGCCGTCCTCGTCCGGCGGCGTCGATTCGACCGCCAGCTCCAGCGCGTTGAGCGCGGAGCGCGCGTCGCCGTCGGCGATGTGCGCCAGGTGATCCAGCGCCTCGTCGGTGATTTTGATCTCGCGCTCTGCGTAGCCCCAATCGGAGTTGCGCAAGGCGCGCTCCAGTAGATCGCGGATCTGCTCCGGCGTGAGCGGCTTGAAGCGAAAGATGCGCGAGCGGCTGATGAGGGGGGAGATGATGGTGAAGTACGGATTCTCCGTCGTCGCCCCGATGAGCGTCACCGTGCCGTCCTCGACCACGGGCAGCAAGCCGTCCTGCTGCGCCTTGTTCCAGCGATGGATCTCATCGACGAGGAGGAGCGTGCGCTTGCCGTACATGCCACGCTGCTCGCGGGCTGCCTTGACGATCTCCCGCAGATCGCCGATGCCGTCCAGCACCGCGTTCAGCGTCTCGAACCGCGCCTGGGTCTGTTCGGCGATGATCATGGCCAGCGTCGTCTTGCCCGTGCCCGGCGGCCCCCAGAAGATCAGCGAGGAGAAGAGCCGGTCGGTCTCGATGGCTCGGCGCAGGAGTCGGCCCGCGCCCACGATCTCCTCCTGGCCAACGAACTCGTCGAAGGTACGCGGACGTGCGCGCGCGGCCAGTGGCGCCTCGCGCTCTATCTGCTTCTGACGGCTGTGCTCAAACAGGCTGGTCATCGCTTCTCACTCCTCGTGCTTAAGTATAACCGCCTCACGCTATGAAGCAAGAGACCGTGAAAATTTCCCTGCCCCGAGTACCGAAGCACGTCTCCGCAATCATGGGAAGTGTCGTGGCGAGAGCTGAAGATGATGGACAGCACGACGCACGCCGGGGCAATGTCCATGCCGACCAGCCCGGTCTGCACCAGGTATTCAAGAACGGTCCTGGACTATCTCGGCTCTTTTGGAATTCGCCGGGTAAGTACACGGCTTCGCAACGGCTTCGCAACGGCTTCGCAACGGCTTCGCAACGGCTTCGCAATTTGAAATTCAAGCCGCTCGCCGTCCCCGTCCTCGGGGACGGCCCTGATGGCGATTTACCGTGTCCACGCCCTCGGGGAGCGCGCTCCCCGGGGGCGTGGAGCATTTTAATTTGCGGGGACTGGCGCTGAACTTAGCCTATAAGACGTCATTCTGGCGAAATCCCAGAGAGCCACTATCTCCTTATATGCGATAGATTGAATATAAAATCGTCTGAAACATCCCGGCGGGAGCCGGGATGTTTTCCTAATCAGTTGACAACGTATAGTTTGTAGTGTTCTGTCAGACCTATTTGATAAACAGCCCAAACGAGTACTGAAGTACTCTACCAGGGCTGTTGGCGCGACCCACGGTCATCGGGCCGTTGGGCCAGGGAGCGCCTCGGATAGCGACTTCCCATAGCCACTGGGCTATGGGGCCAGGGCAGTCGGGTTACCGCCGGCTGGTAAGACGCCCTGCACGTTTATCAATTGACGCTTGACAAAACAGTAGTCAGGCACGCAATGAAATGGAGTGGCGTTGGGAGCTACAAGAAACGCCACTCCGCTAAAGTTTGGCTTTACAGAAAAAAGGTTGTGCCTCACGCAAAGACGCAAAGGCCGCCAAGAATTTTAAGTTTATTATTACTTTTATCAATAATAAGGCCAACCTGGATCAATAAAATTTATCATCTTATGAATTTCCTTAGTGTTCTTGGCGCCTTTGCGTGAGGTTGATAGTTATTTCAGTGGAGTCAAGGTTGACTTTACTGAAAAAAGCCTTTTCAGTAGAGAAAGAGGTACTACAGCCCATGTTTCTCTTTGGCTGCATCTTTTTTCAAGGCAGCCAAGGTTCTGAGTTGCGCTTGAAGGACTATTTGATGGAAATCTATGCGAAGGGAGGCGGAGATGCAGGCACCCAAGATTGAGTCTTATCGTTTCGGTCACATTGAGATCGACGGCCAATCGTACTCCAACGATGTCATTATCTTTCCCGATCACGTCATGAGTAACTGGTGGCGTGACGAAGGGCATGTTCTGAAGCCCGAGGATCTGAAAAAGGTCTTGACGGCTGATCTGGACGTGCTCGTCGTGGGACAGGGCGCCAATGGGCGGATGCGCGTGACCAGCGCGACGCGCCGGCAAGTTCAGGAGGCTGGCTTCGAGCTCATCGTGAAGAACAGCCATGACGCGGTCGAGACGTACAATGTGTTGCGCGGTCAGGAGAAGGTAGCCGCTGCTCTGCATTTAACCTGCTAGCATCTGGTCGTCGTTATCCAAAAGTAGCAGCCGGAAGAAAAGGGAGCGTACGATACGACGTCCCCTTTTTGTGTTATAATGTAGATAATTATTACCTAAATATATCGAAGGAGGCGGCCATGGCGAACCATCTGGCAAAGGAACCCAGTCGTTATTTGCAGCAGCACGCGGACAATCCCGTGGATTGGTATCCGTGGGGGGCGGCGGCTTTCGATAAGGCTCGCCGCGAGGATAAGCCCATCTTTCTGAGCATCGGCTACTCTGCCTGCCATTGGTGCCACGTTATGGCGCATGAGTCCTTCGAGGACGAGGAAACGGCGGAGATTCTCAACGAGCACTTCGTGAGTATCAAAGTGGATCGTGAGGAGCGTCCTGATCTAGATCGCATCTACATGAACGCGGTCCAGGCGCTGACGGGCCGGGGCGGTTGGCCCATGTCGCTCTTCCTCACGCCGGAGGGTGAGCCCTTCTACGGCGGCACGTATTTCCCAGATACGCCGCGTCAGGGCATGCTGTCTTTTAAACGAATATTACGGGCTATCGCCAATGCCTGGGCGAACCGGCGCGACGATTTGTTGAAGAGTGGGGAAAAGATCGCGGAGAGACTACAACGTCACCAGTTCGTCGCTGTCTTGCCAACGGCCGAAGCACTCTCGACAGGGACCATTGAGGCTGCCTATCAAGAGTTGCGCGACCGTTTCGATATGGTTGAAGGGGGCTGGGATGGCGCGCCGAAGTTCCCGCAGCCCATGATACTGGAGTTTCTGTTGCGCTATCAGCATACCACCGAAGATCAGCAGGCCCTGGAGATGGTCACCCAAACCTTGGAGGCCATGGCGCGCGGCGGCATCTACGACCAACTGGGCGGCGGCTTCCACCGCTACTCGGTCGATGATCACTGGCTGGTGCCCCACTTCGAGAAGATGCTCTATGACAACGCCCAGCTGGCCCGCGTCTATCTCCACGCCTGGCAGGTGACCGGTGAGCCGCTCTTCCACGCCATCGTCAAGGAGACGCTGGATTACGTGGTGCGCGAGATGACGGCGCCGGAGGGCGGGTTCTACGCTACGCAAGACGCCGATGTCGAGGGGGAAGAGGGCAAGGTCTATCTCTGGACGCCGGCGGAGATCCGGGACGTGCTTGGCGAGGAAGTAGACGCCTTCATGGAACGCTACGGCGTGACGGAGAAAGGCAACTTCGAGGGCAAGAGTATCCTCACCTTCATCGGTCCCATGGAAGCACGAGAGGCGCTCAGCGATGCCCGGGAGCGTCTCCTGGACGCGCGGCGACAGCGAACAGCGCCCGGCCGCGACAAGAAGGTTCACGTCGCGTGGAACGGGCTGATGCTGGCGGCCTTCGCCGAAGCCGGACGGGTGTTGGTGCGCGAGGACTATCTGCACGTCGCCGAGGCGAACGCCGACTTCGTGTTAGACGCGCTGCGGGATGCTGATGGGCGCCTGGGGCACGTCTGGATCGATGGCGAGACCAAGGTCCCCGGCTTTCTGGACGATTATAGCCACTTGATTGACGGCCTGCTGGCGCTCTATCAGGCGACGTTTGAGCCGCGTTGGTACGTTGCGGCCCAGGAATTGGCCGATGGCGTGCTACGTCACTTCCAGGCGAATGTGGGTTTCTACGACACCGCCGATGACGCCGAGGATCTGATCCTGCGGCCGCGCGAGGTGCAGGATAACGCCACGCCTTCGGGCAACGCCATGGTGGCGACGGTGCTGCTGAAGCTGGCGCGGTTCAGCGGGGAGTTGACCTACGACGACGTTGCCCGCGAGAGCCTCGCTGCCATGCAGTCGTTGACGAAGCGCCACCCGCTGGGGTCTGGGCAGTGGCTTACCGCGTTGACCGGCGCCCTGGCGACGCCTACGGAGGTCGCCATAGCCGGTGATCCAGACGCGGACGCGACGCGTGCGCTGCTCGACGTGGCCCAGGCCGGGTATCACCCACACCGACTCATCGCGGCGGGCACCGGCGACGTGCCGGCGCTGTTGAAAGATCGACCCCAGATCGAAGGTGAGGCCACAGCTTACGTCTGCCAGGAGATGACCTGTTTGCAACCGGTCACGGATGCTGAGGCGTTGGAGGAACTCCTGGACTAAACTACGCAGATTTGTGGAATGGCAACCGTTTAGGTTACGTAAGAGAGGGTCCAGGTGCAACGCACTTACGGGTCGCAACCAACCGCGCTACAAAGTTCTCCGAGCATGGTTTAGGAGTCCCCGGCTCGTGAACTTCGGCGAAAGTGCGTCGCACCTCAGAAGACTAACCTTTCGCTCGTAGCGTTTAGGCCTACCTTCCGGGAAGTTTGGAACTTCCCGGAAGGTAAACAGGCTAGCTGATCTCACCCCGCAGCGCCGCGACCTGCTCCTCGGAGAGCGTGGTCACCGGGCGCTCGGCCAGGGGCGGTCCCTCTTTGAGCGTGGGCACCTGTGACTCGTAAGTCGGCTCGCCGGTCTTGCGGTAGAAGATGCCCAGCGGGATGCGATCGCCCCACTCCTGCGCCCGCTCCCAGGCCGCCGTGTGGTCCGTGGGATCGTAGCCCTCTTCGTCCTCCAGTTTGTAGACTCGCTCCTTGTAGAAGTTGTAGGCCCGCTCTTTGTTGAAGGTGACGCAGGGCTGTAGGATATCGAGCAGCGCGTAGCCGTCATGCTGGAGCGCCTCCCCCATCAGCCAGATAAGGTGCTTGAGCTCTCCGGCGTAGCCACGGGCGACGAAGGTCGTGCCGTTGGTGATGGCTAGCGCCAGCGGCTGGACGGGCTTGTCCAACGCACCCTCCGGCGACGTGGCGGTCTTCTTGCCGGGATCGCTGGTGGGCGAGTACTGGCCCTTGGTCAGGCCATAGATCTTGTTGTTCTGGATCATGTCCACGATGCCGATGTTGCGCCGAAAGGCGTGGACGGCGTGCCCTAACCCCTCCCCGTAGCCGTCGCCGTCACCGTGGACCGTGACGATCTTGAATTTGTGGTGAGCCAGCCGTGCGCCCTGGGCTAGCGGCACCGGGCGCCCGTGCAAGCTGTGGAAGCCGTTGGTGGTCGTATAGTGGGGCAGCTTGCTACCGCAGCCGATGCCTGTTGCTACCAGCACCTCGTGGGGTGCAAATTCTTGCTCGGCCAGCGCGCGTTCCAATGCGTTGAGAATCCCAAAGTTGCCGCACCCGGGGCACCAGGTGGGGCGTACCGTGCTTTTGTAATCACTGCGCGAAACCATGGCTAAACCTCCTTCTCCAGATGCGCGAGGATGTACTCGGACGTGAAAGCACGCCCGTCGTATTTGCGAATCGATCCGTCCATCGAGCGGCCCGTGCGGGCGCGGATCAGCGTCTCCAGCTGGCCGGTGACGTTCTGCTCGACGATCACGGTTGTGTTGGCACGATCCAGCGCAGCCTCCGCTTCGGGCGGGAAGGGCTCAAGTCCGCTGAAGTGCAGCAGGTTGACGCCGCCCTGCGACCGGTCGACGGCTTCCTGGGCTGGGCCGTAGGTGGAGCCCCAGCAGACCAGCGTCACGTCGGCGTCCTCCGGCCCGTACCACATGGGCGCGGGCACGTCCTCCGACATACCCTTGACCTTGCGCATGCGCTTATCGACCTGGTCGATGCGGTTCTGCGCGCTCTCGTCGATGGCGCCGGTCTCGTTGTGCTCGTTGCTGGAGGTAACCCAGATGGCGTGGGGATGACCGGGCACCGCGCGCGGTGAGACGCCCGATTCCGTCACCTCGAAGCGCTGGTAAGGCTCGTCGAGCGCGTCGAGATCCTCTTTGGTTAACAACTTGCCCCGGTCGATGGAGACGGCGTCGAAATCAAGCGCGTCCTTGTCGATGGTGCGGAAGCTATCGGCCAGGAAGTGGTCACTCATCACCATCACGGGCGTCTGGTAGCGTTCCGCCAGGTTGAAGGCCTGCCATCCGATGTGGAAGGCGTCCTCGACGTTGGCGGGTGCCAGCAAGAAGCGTGGGAACTCACCCTGCGAAGCGTGCAGCATGAAGAGCATGTCGCCCTGCTCCGTGCGCGTGGGCATGCCCGTGGCCGGGCCCGGTCGCTGTGCGTTGTAGATGACCACGGGGGTCTCGGTAATACCCGCCAGTCCCGTCGCCTCGACCATCAACGAGTAGCCGCCGCCCGAGGTGGGCACCAGCGCCCGCGCGCCCATGTGCGCCGCGCCGATAGCCATGAGGATGCCGGCGATCTCATCCTCGGCGTGTTTGACCACGGCGCCGTACTTCGCCGCGTGCTGGGCAAACCAGATGAGCACGGGCGAGCCCGGCGTCATGGGATAGCCGGAGGCGAAGCGGCATCCGCCCGCCAGCGCGCCCATGGCGAAGGCGGTGTTGCCGTTGACCACCAGGCGCTCCGGCGCGTCGGGGATCGCTTTGATGCCAAAGGGGAAGTCACTGGCGAATTCCTGTGCCGCCTCGACGCCCGCCTCAAGAACGCGCAGGTTGGCATTGATCACTTTCTCTCCCTTGGGCGCGAAGTTGTCTCGAATGACACTCTCTAGATAGCCAACATCGAAATCCAACAGGCCAGCCGCAATGCCCAGCGCCAGCGTGTTCCGCATCACGTCGCGCCCGCCCTTCTCCTTGGCCAGCTCGCTGAGCGGCACCGCGAAGAAGTTCACGCCGTCACGATCCACGTCGTCAGGTAGGCCATCGTCGGGATCGTAGACGACGGCGCCGCCCTCCACAATCTCGTCCACGTGCCGCGCCACCGTCTCCGTGTTCAGGGCCAGCAGCAGATGCACGCCCTCTCGCGGACCGGTGAGCGGCTGGTCGGAGACGCGGACGGAGAAGAAGTTGTGCCCGCCCCGGATGCGCGACATGTAGTCGGGCAGTCCGAAGACGTGCAGGCCGCCGCGCGTTAGCGCGGTGGAGAATCCGGCACCGCTGGACTCCAGGCCCATGCCGGCTTCCCCGCCAATGCGAATAACCAGGTCTTTCATTGTGGTATCCTCCTCGTTCAAAACAATACAACTGTAAAACGATAAAACATCAGCTGGACAGGATACTACTCAGCATAACCATGAGGGTGCGCTTTGTGCCAGTGCCACGCGGTCTTGATGATGTCGCGAAGCGTGGGGTACTGGGGCGTCCAGCCCAATTCATCCCGGATGGTCTCACTGCCGGCGATGAGCACTGCCGGATCGCCGGGTCGCCGGGCCGTCACCTCGGCCGGGATGGGATGGCCTGTGACCTCGCGCGCCACGTCGATGACTTCCTTGACGGAGAAGCCTTGCCCGTTGCCCAGGTTGTACCGGCGGCTTCCCTGATCGAGCGCACGCAGCGCCAGGATGTGCGCTTGCGCCAGGTCGATGACGTGGACGTAGTCTCGCACGCAGGTGCCGTCGCGGGTAGGATAGTCGTCGCCGAAGATAGCGATCATGTCGCGCTGGCCTAACGCCACCTGCAGCACCAGGGGAATCAGGTGGGTCTCCGGGTCGTGATCCTCCCCATAGCGGGCCGAGGCGCCGGCGGCGTTGAAGTAGCGCAACGCCGCGTAGCGGAAGCCGTAGATGCGGTCGAGCCAGTGGAGCATGCGCTCCAGGATGAACTTGGATTCGCCGTAGGGGCTGCCCGGCACGATGCGCTCATCCTCGTCGATGGGAATCTCCTCCGGCTCGTCGAAGAGATTGGCCGTCGAGGAGAGGATGAACCGTCGCACGCCGTGCTCGACGGCGCTGCGCAGCAGGTTCAGCCCGTTGGTGACGTTGTCGCCCAGGTATAGGAAAGGCTGCTCCATGGACTCGCCGACCAGTGTGTTCGAGGCGAAGTGCATGACGGCGTCGGGTTGATAGGTGGCGAAGACCTCATCGACGACGTCACGGTCGGCGAGATCGCCCAACACGAAGTCCGCCTCTGGATGTACAGCCTCACGGTGACCCTGCGAGAGATTGTCGAAGACAACCACGGCATCCCCCGCCTCAATCAGCTGCTCCACAACCACGCTGCCGATGTAGCCCGCGCCGCCGGTGACCAGAATTTTCATAAACATCCCTCCTTTCCAAGAGCCTGACTCCTGACTCAAGAGTCCCAAGTCAGGGATCAGGACTTCCTATAGGTTCTTGTAAAAGTGGATCAGGGTCTTGATACCTTTGTAGAACATGGAGATGTTGAATTTCTCGTTGGGCGCGTGCAGGTTGTCGTCGGGCAAGCCAAAGCCAATCAGAATGGTCTCCAGGCCCAGATAGTTCTGGAAGGCAGCGACAACGGGAATCGAACCGCCCTCGCGCGTGAAGACCGGCTCGCGCCCAAAGGTGGCGGCGTAGGCGTCGACGGCAGCCTGCATGGCGGGGCTCTCCCGGTCGACGATGGCGCCCTCACCGCCGTGCAGCGACGTCACCTCAACGTTGACGGTGGGCGGCGCGATGGCCTTGAGGTGCTCGCCGATCAGCTGCGTGATTGTTTCTGGGTCCTGATCCGGCACCAGGCGCATGGAGATTTTGGCGTGGGCCTTGCTGGGCAGCACCGTCTTGGCGCCCGGCTCGATGTAGCCGCCCCAGATGCCGTTGACGTCCAGCGTGGGCCGCGCCGAGGTGCGCTCAATAATCGTGTACGCTGGCTCACCCCAGTCGGTGGGAACGCCGGCCTCTTCCAGCCACGTCTCGCGGTCGAAGGGAACCTGAGCCAGCTCCTCGCGCTCCTCCGGCGTCAGCTGGCGCACGTCGTCGTAAAAGCCGGGGATGGTGATGTGCCCGTTCTCGTCCTGGAGACTGGCGATCATGGCGCAGAGCGCGTTGATGGGATTGTGCACCGCGCCGCCGTAGATGCCGGAGTGCAGATCGCCCGCTGGCCCGGTCACGGCGACCTCGACGTAGGCCAGGCCGCGCAGCGCGTAGATGATGGATGGCGTCTCCTTGCCCAGCACGTGCGTATCGGAGATCACAGCCACGTCAGCCGCCAGCAGATCCTGATGCGCCGCAATGAAGGGCTCCAGGCTGGGACTGCCCATCTCCTCCTCGCCCTCGAAGATGCACTTCACGTTGACGGGCGGCGCGCCCTCCGTCTCGTGGAACGCCTCCAGCGCCTTGACGTGCGCGTAGAGCTGGCCCTTGTCGTCGGATGCGCCACGCGCGAAGAGATCGTCGCCCACCTGCGTCGGTTCGAAGGGCGGCGTGCGCCACTCGTCCAACGGATCGGGCGGTTGGACGTCGTAGTGCCCGTAGACCAGCACCGTGGGGGCG
>DAOTUH010000454.1:0-2082 GCA_034437255.1 Anaerolineae bacterium | reverse complement strand
GCAGGCACGCGGCGAAGACCTCCCCTTCCCTGACGACGCCTTCGACGTCGTTCACTCGCACGAGGTGCTGGAGCACGTCGCCGACGACCGGGGCGCCGCCCAGGAGATGGTGCGCGTGGCGCGACCGGGCGGGCGCATCGTGATCTTCGTCCCCAATCGGCTCTACGCCTTCGAGACCCACGGCATCTACTGGCGGGGGACGTACCACTTCGGCAATAAGCCCTTGGTCAACTGGCTGCCCACACCGCTGCGCGACTGGCTGGCGCCTCACGTGCGGGCCTACACGGGGCGCGGACTGCGCCGCCTCTTCGCCGATCTGCCCGTGCGCACCGTCGTCCACACGCAGATCTACCCCGGTTATGATAACATCGTCGCGCGCAAACCGCGCCTGGGCCGTCTCCTCCGCCGCCTGACGTACGCCCTGGAGCGGACCACACTGCGCGCTTTTGGACTTTCCCATTTTCTTGTCCTTGAGGTCAATGATCACATAGCTTGACACGGTCAACAGAAGCCGGTTTTCTTCACAGGAGTTGTGCGTATGGCACTCGATATCAGGAAACGAAAAAAGGATCAACCATATATTGTGCTGGTGGCAGTCCGCGACGCCACCGATATGGGCCCACTACTCCATACAGGCTGTGCCCTGGCACAGGCGCACGAGGGCCGTGTTCGCCTGCTGACCGTAAGTAGCTCCGGCGAACGTCCGACGTGGTTGGAGATTCCCGATGCGTGTGGTGACGTTGCCGTCGACGTCGTGGTCCGTGATGGGGTAAATCCCGCCCGGATTATACTGGACGAAGTGCGAGCCGTGCATCCCGACACGCTTCTTGTGGGCTGGAGCGGTCAGATCACACGGGGTCGCTATCGACTGGGACGGACGCTGGATCCTGTGATTCAAGATGCAGCCTGCGACGTGCTGCTGCTGCGCGGCGACAATCTGGACAAGATCAAACGTATCCTTATTCCGGCAGCGGGCGGCCCCAATGCGCCTAAGGCTTTCAGAGTCGCGCAGGCCATCGCACCAGAGGCCAAGATCACGGCGCTCTACGTGGCAGTCGAACGGTTGGGGCAACCAGAGATTCTGATCGGCAGTGACCGGCTAAAGGTGGCTGTAGAAGGATTACCCAATGCTGATGATATTCATGGTCGCGTTATCGCAGCGAAAAATCCCATCGACGGCATTCTCAGGGAGATAAAATCCGGCTATGATCTTCTGTTGCTGGGCGCGGGTGAGGAGAGCGCGCTGGACCGTTTTATCTTCGGTGACGTGGTTCAGGCCATTCTGTCGCAGTCTGATATTCCGACCATCGTCGTCCGGCGGCGTCCAAGCAACTTGAGCACGCTGCAGCGTCAGATCTGGAAGCGCATCTTCGGCGTGCTACCGACGCTCACCAACCGTCAGCAGGCCGAGGCCTATCGCACCATCCGTAGAGGCGCGCGCCCGCGTGCCGACTTCTGGGTCATGATTGCACTGGCCTCCGCCCTCGCCGGGTTGGGCCTGCTGCTCGACAGCCCGGCGGTCATCATCGGGGCGATGCTGGTTGCGCCCTTTATGAATGCCATCCTGGGCATCGGGTTGAGCATTGTCATGGGCGATCTACAGTTCCTGCTCCGAGCGTTCACGACGACGGTGCGGGGCGCACTGGTAGCGATCCTCATGGGTTTTCTCGTCACGCTCATCGTGCCCGGCGCCAGGCCTACGGCGGAGATACTCGCCCGCGCCAATCCTACGCTCCTCGATCTGGCGGTAGCGTTGACCGCCGGCGCGGCCGCTGCCTATGCTACCTGTCGCCCGGATGTCTCGGCTTCGCTGGCCGGCGTTGCCATCGCCGCAGCCCTGGCGCCGCCCCTGGCAAATATCGGTATCGGGCTGGCCATGCAGCGCTGGGAGATTGCCTGGGGCGCCGGCCTGCTCTTCACCACTAACCTTGTCGCCATCTCAGCGGCCGGCGGCTTGATCTTCCTTTGGCTTGGGTTTCAACCCAGGCCAGGCGCTATCGACCGGGCTGTTGTCTTGCGCCGGGGCGCGTGGGGCATTCTCGTGCTCCTGATCCTCATCAGTTTTCCTCTGGCAACCTTGAC
>DAOTUH010000453.1:0-1885 GCA_034437255.1 Anaerolineae bacterium | reverse complement strand
CTCGCACGTGATATCACCGGGCGGCGTCTACGTCTCGGACCATGACACCACGGTCGCAGGCATGTTTGACGTTTACAATGGAGACACGCTAACCGAATCAGGCCACTTCATCGTTGAACACAGAGGAACGACGGCTATCACAATCTGGCAACCGCTGGGCGCGCGAACCGCACTGAACACCTCGCCTTTGTCCGGGTGGTCTGAGGGAGATACCGTGATCCTGCTCGCTTGCGACCAAAACGATGACTGTATCAGCAGAGGCACGGTCCCGGTCAGCAACCATACCGTCCGCTTTGACTATGTGCCTACCATTGCCGGTATGGAGGTTCGATATTACAGACTGGTGAAAAGTGCGGTCCAACTCTATCTGCCCGTCGTGCTGATGGACTATCGTAGCAACCACTGAGGATTGGTCGGATAAATGGACCAGTTGCTAAGCAAGATAGTTGAGGAGCATCTCACATGTTTTTCCAAAGCAGTGTAGGCCTGCTTCAGCTTGACGCAAATACTTTCATCGCAGCGGCATTCCGTTCACGTAGACGGACGATTGGGAGAAGGACCTCGTGGAACTTATGTAAAAAACACCGACACCGAACAGATTGCTACATCGTCATGCAGCAAATCAGGGATGACAAACCCTAGCCAAGCACAGCGACAACGGTATCCAGCACGGCAAAGATATTGACCGGCGCTCCGGGTATCACCGCGCCGGTTTCACCGTCGTGGATATAATGGGAGAAATCGGAGAGGCTATGGGGCGCCATCCTTGAGCCCGCCGCACAGCCCAATGACTATGGCAGATACCGATGCCGGTATCCCAGCGGTATTACATCCACCGGAACTAAGTGAATATCAGCCCGTTGACTGGCAAGCGAAGCACTCGACCGTGGACACGGCCTGGGGGAGAGTTACGGATGGGTGTTGGGATTATCGACCGGCAACCCTTCCGCCTTGGCGGCAGCATTGAGGCGTTCATCGGCAGAGAGGAACATAAGCGGGGCAAGCTGCGCGGCCAACAACGCTCGGTTAGCGATCAGCGCGGAGGCCAGTTGCACGGCGTCGTAAGCGCGCAAGGGGTGACGGTCCAACAACTCTCGCGCCAAGCGCACGATACCCAGATCAAATTCGACGAAGTCATAGTCGTTGGCGCTGTGGGCCGTGAAGGCCTGGGCGGCAACGTCACAATCGGCCGGGAGCACGGACCCTTCCCGCTTACGGCGAGCCAGCGCACTATAGACCTCGACCATCGTGATGCGCGCGGTCAACAGGGTGTGGGCGGCGTCGGGGGCAACCAACGCCCGTATCCACGCGGTTCCCGTCTCGCGCACGTAGCGCTTGCTGAGGGCGCTGGCATCAAAGTAATAGGTCGTCACCGTCCCTCACGTTCGTCGATGATGAGGTCGGAAAGTGACCCCGCCACAGCAAGTGCGTCCGCCGCCTCCAACAGTTGCGCCTCGGAGACAGGCGGGACCGTTTGGGTTGGTGGGGAAGGTTGGATGATCCCGGCGTCTATCAGCGCTTGGCGCACCCGCCATCGTTCTTTGTCAGCGGGGAGAGCGGTCGGCGGCGTGACGATTTGGATCTGCACCGGAACGTGTTCAGGAAGAGAAAGCGGCAGGAGAGGGCGGAGTACACCCTGTTCATAAATGACCGTAATCGTTTTGCTCATCTCTATCCTCTCCGGTATAGGCTTCATAAACTGTATCTGCATTGTAGCATACGGGGAATGGGCGTCAACATAAATGCAATATGCAATTATGAAAGTCGACGATCAACGGCTCGGTCAGCAGACGCTCTTTGATCGCGTCAACGTAAGCCTCAAGCGTCATGGCGCCGCGTCTTCACCGGTCAGGAGGCGGAGACGCGCTTCCAGGTGCTCGGCCAT
>DAOTUH010000452.1:0-5025 GCA_034437255.1 Anaerolineae bacterium | reverse complement strand
TTGTGGGAGAGCTGGGAGGCAAAATCACCGTCGAGAGCCAAGTGAGCGTCGGCACAACGTTCAGCGTCTGGCTGCCCGACGCCAGCTCCTTGTAATTTGCGCACAAAAGCGCTCCCAATTCTTAAAACGCTGTCTCTAGTGAAGAATAGGAAGATTAATTTCCTTTGCGTTCTTGGCGCCTTTGCGTGAGACCTTAGGTTTTTTCACCACAGTTAAACGTTCAGAACCAAAGAATTTGCTAGCAACCATTTTCTCAATAAAATCCAGACTCTCCTGAAAAGGTCTTTCAGGAGAGAAAGGAACATATACCTCATATTTCCTGCTGGCTGCCTCTTTTTTCAAGGCAATCAATCCAGGGTTTTGGGAAGATGGCTCTTTTTCAGAAAAGCCATATTTCTTTGCGTTCTGGGCACCACTGCGTGAGGTTTTGATTATTTTCTGGGATGGCCCACTCACATAACAGATCACAGGAGGTTCATTGATGGAGAAACGTATCAAGATTCTACTCGTAGACGACGAACGCCTGGTACGACGCAGCGTGGAAAAGACGTTGCTGCGCGCCGGATACGACGTCGAGGTCGCCGGCTCGGCCGCTGCGGCGCTGGAGATATTTGAGATTGCCCAAGCAGAAGAACCCTTCGACCTGGCGATCCTGGATATCCGCATGCCCAATCTAGAAGGAGAGGAAGATCCAAACGCCGGAATCACCCTACTCAGCGAGATGCTAGAACGAAACCCCAACGTACCGGTGCTGATGCTGACGGCCTTCGACGAGGTGGGGCGGGCCAAGGAAGCGGTCAGTCGTGGCGCGCGGGCGTACTTCGTCAAGGGTCGCGAGGCCGGGTTGCTGACACTAATTGAAGAAACCATGAACGAGAAACGAGGTGACGCATGAATGAGATAAACGCAACGCTGGCAAAACGTCGGGCCAAATTACTGCAGGCCGGGGCTCAGGTCGCCCACAACGTCACAGCCATTTTAGAACCGGAGACATTGCTTTCAGAGACGGTCGATATTATCTGTGACGCCTTTGGGTTCTATTACTCGGGCGTCTTCCTGCTCGATGAAACGGGGGAGTGGCTGGAGCTCCGTGCGGGATATGGAGAAGCTGGCGAGATCATGCTGGACGAGGAGCATCAGCTCAAGCTCGATGGGCCGTCGATGATCGGAAAAGCAGCAGCGACACAGAAAGGGCGCATTGCCCTGGACGTAGGAAAAGAGGCCATTCACTTCAAGAATCCGCACCTGCCCCACACGCGCTCGGAGATGGCGCTGCCGCTGGTTATCAACGAGGAGCTGCTCGGCGCGCTCACGGTCCAGAGCACCGAGGAACGGGCGTTTAGTGAGGACGACATCACCGCGTTACAATCCATGGCCAACCAGTTGGCCGTTGCGCTGCGGAACGCCGAGCTACACCGCGAGAACCGTACATTGCTTCGGAAGGCGGAACGCCGCGCCAAGTTGCTGGCTGCCGCCGCAGAGGTCGGACGCGACGTGACCTCCATTCTCGATCTGGACGAATTGCTGGCCGAGACGGTGGACATTATCTGTGATGCCTACGGCTTTTACTACGCCGGCGTCTTCCTGGTGGACGGGGACTGGGCCGTCCTGCGCGCCGGTCACGATGAAGCCGGCACAACCATGCTGGCCAAGAACCACCGTCTGGCAATTGGCGGGCAGTCGATGATCGGCACCTGCATTGAGCAGCAGCGGGCGCTTATCGCGCTGGACGTGGGGGAAGAGGCTATCCACTTCAAGAATCCGCATCTACCGCACACGCGCTCAGAGATGGCGCTGCCGCTGTCGATCGGAGAGAACGTCATGGGTGCACTGACGGTGCAGAGCCGGGAAGAAGCCGCTTTCAGCGACGAGGACGTCAGCAGCTTGCAGGCCATGGCCGACCAGCTAGCTGTCGCACTGGATAACGCCCGCCTTTTACGCAATCTGGAGGAAGCACACCGTGAACTGGTCCGCGCCAAGACTTTCGAGGCCCTGGCGACGGCCACCACCGAGGCCATTCACTGGATCGGCAACAAGGCTCTGCCCATCACCGGCGCCGTCGACCGGCTGCGCGACGATCTGGTGACCTTAGCCAACGTCGATGTTGACCGTCTTCGCTCCATGCGCGAGGACCTGGATATTATTGAGGAAAGCGCACAGCTGATCGTGGACGTCAAGAAACACCTGATCGGCCCTGCGCGTGAGATCGCGCCCCGTCCCGTGATGGCGGAAGACGTCATCCATGACGCTGCCATTACCCAGGGCATTCCAGACTCCATAATCACCTTCCACGTCGCGTCCGACCTCCCCAAGGTCTACGCCGACCCCACCCAACTGCACCGCGCCTTCTCCTACGTGCTCAAGAACGCGGTCGAAGCGACCCAGGACGTCGCCGAGCCCCGCATCAAGGTGACGATTGCCCCGGCATCCAAGGAGGGTTATCTCAGCGTGCGGGTGGTCGATAACGGGCCGGGCATCCCGGAGGTAGACCTGGACAAGATCTGGGCCTCTTTTTACACGACCAAGGGCACCAAACACGCCGGACTGGGACTCTCCGCCGCGCGCCGCATCGTCAAACAGCTAGAAGGTGATTTGCTGGCCGCCAACCGGGCCGGAGGTGGCGCAGTCTTCGAGTTCCTGCTCGCCATCCGTGAAGAAGAGGACGCCACGGAGGCGCTACCGTCCGGATGGCAGATTCTGCTGATCGATAACGCGGACGCCTGGCAAGAGGAAGTGACCAACATCCTGGAACAAGCCGGAAATCACGTCACGCGGGCCCTCAACGTCCCCGACGATCTCGCACCCTTCGACGCCATTCTCGTTGACGACGTGTTGGCGGACATCACCAGCACGCAAATCCTCAGCGCACTGCGCGCCGCCGGTGCTGCGAGCCGTACCCTGGTCGTGGCGTCCCGTCTTAACGCCGAACGCGCTACGCAGATTGTGCGATTTGGCGTTCAAGACATCCGGGTCAAGCCTTACACCGTCGCCGGACTGGCAGATCTGTTCTCCGTTCTGAGAAACAACTCCGAGTGACTTAACATCACTTCGCTCGCTTTGAGCGGATCACCAGATCCGCGATTCCCAGCAAACACCGCACGGAAACTGCCCAGCGCGATAGAAATTGCTGTTAAAGAGCTGAAAGACAGGACTTGCCTTCTTGGGATAAGGAGTAAGTGACATCGCCCTCCTTCTCTCAATGCAGCCTGTCTTTCAGCTCTTTTGAGACTGCACACCATTGGAATTGCTTTGCGTTCTTGGCACCTTTGCGTGAGATTCTTGGTTGGCTGCCCTGAAAAAAGGTTGTGCCTCACGCCAAGACGCCGCCGACCAAAGGTCGGACAGTCGCCAAGATTTTTAAGTTGCTTATGATTTTTGGCTCTGACGAAGAAAGGATTAGCCTCACGCCAAGACGCAAAGTACGCTAAGATTTTTAAGTTACTTAAAAGTATTATGAATGGAAAGCCCAATTGAATTCAAGACTATTAAATCAAAAGTTAATCTCCTTTGCGTTCTTGGCGCCTTTACGTGAGGTCGATGGTTATTTCAGTGAAGTCAAGATTTAACTCGGTAATCCCAATACCGCGCTCTCCATGAAGGATTGCCAGATCTTGCCTAGCCTGACAAGTCTTCTCCTTCCCCGTCATTCCGAACGCAAGCCTGCCCTGAGCATGGTCGAAGGGTCGAGGCCCTGGCTCAGGGCGGGCTTCCGCTCAAAATGACGCAGAATAGAGTGTGCTTCCAGACCACCCATCCATTAGCCAAGATTCGCTGGGCAATGTGCGAGCATCTATTACCGCATTAGTATCTGTTTAGTCTTCTGAGGTACGACGCACTTTCGCCAAAGTTCACGAGCCGGGGACTCCTACACCATGCTCGGAGAACTTTGTAGCGCGGTTTGTTTCGATTCATAAGTGCGTTGCACCTGGACGCTCACAAAGCTAAACGGTTGCCCACATTATTTTCTTAACTTCATAAGGGCTTACTACAAGCTCATTGAGGTATTTCACCCAGAAACCAATAAGAGCCTTACTATGTGACATTAAGCCGGGATGAGCAATGCATCCCGGCTTATCCTTTTCCATATCCAGGGTGTACTATTTACTGGCGCATGACCAACGGTAGATAGATCTTGAAATCCCCTAATGGAATGTTGTGCCGCACTGGCGTATCGACCACCACCAGGTCTGGGCTGGTGTAGATAGGATAACCCTCTTTCTCAGCCACCACGCGGTAGGTGCCGGCCGGGGAGTAGAATGTGTAGTAGCCGTCATCCAGCGTCGTCTGCGGGTTGACCTGATCGTAATGCCACGCTTCCCACTTCACCCACTGTCCGGCATGGGTGTCGGAGTAGTAGCAGGTGACCTCGACGCCCGAAAGGGTGTCACTGATGGTGCCCGTCGCCGCATAGATAAGCCCGTCCGGCTCAATTAGGACCGGTCCACCGTCTATGGTGGTGACCTTGCCATCGACGTCGGTTTTGATCACAAAGTCCCCTTCTTGAATGGGCGGTTGGACAATACCCACGAAGTAACCGCCTGCTTCCTCGGTCAGGGTGATGGTCTGGGTACCGACGGTAACGGTGACAGCAGCCGAGGTCGTATAGGTAACCGGCATCTCGACGCGGAACTTCTTATCGGCCCGTGGCCAGATGCGCCACCCCTGCTGAGGATTGGCCGCTCCTTCACTATCTCGCGGCGGTGCCAGGAGCCAACCGTCCTTGCTCCATTCTCCGGCCCGCACGGCGACAGGATCATAGGGTAGATCAGGATCCACCGTCAATTCCAGAGCGTCGGAGGGCGGCCCCTGACCGGCGGTGTTTTTGGCCTGGGCAGAGAGGGTATGTGCGCCCGCTGTGAGATCGGGTGCAACGCTGAAGAACCCGTCGGCATCGACGGTAGCGGTGCTGACCTCGGTGCCGTCGACAAAGATATGCACCACGCTGCCCGCCGCGGCGACACCTCGCACCGGGGGATTCGTCTGATTGGTGACTCCTTCCGGCGTGACGAAGCGCGGCGCCGAGGG
>DAOTUH010000451.1:0-3835 GCA_034437255.1 Anaerolineae bacterium | reverse complement strand
GGGCGGCGTTACTGATCAGGCGGTCGATGCTTTGGTCTACCGGCTGCGTGAGCGGCTGGCGGAGTTGGATCCCGATCACAATTACGTGGTCACCGTGCGCGGGCATGGATTTCGGTTTGAGGAAAAGGGCTAATTTAGGCGCCGTCGCTATTTCGCGTAGTCATACCGAGGTATTTGAGACGTATGAAGCAAATGAGTTCTCTAAAACGAAAAAAGGCTATGCGAAATCAGGGGTTTTGAGCGCACAGGCTACGTTAGAAATTTAGGTGCGATTGTTCTGCGGGGCGGTTCACGTATTCACGCTCTGAAAGGCCGGGGCTTTGCACGTTGGACTGATTCACTTATGAGCTACAAGGAACGTCACTCCGCTGTGCTTGTCCTTAGGAGACAATGCCTTATGATTCTAAAGAGTGACTCACCTGAAAAAAGGGTGTGCCTCACGCAAAGACACACTTGCCTAGAACGTGATTTTGTAGTCGGAGCAGGGAGCTTCCCCGGTCACCGGGCCTCTGGGCCAGGATCTCGACTCCGGACAAAAACAGCTCTCCGCGGGCAATGTACGAGTAGTGCCGCATTATTTTCTTAAACTTCATAAGGCTCTGAGACTTGCTAAAAACCAACACCAAAACCGGGCAGCAACATGCTGCCCGGTTTTGGTGTTTCGATGGTTCAATCAAGACGATCTAACGACGCTCCTCCAAGGTCCGGCGATAAATATCTTCGAGGTCGTCACCCCGCTGGCGGTGCTTCTTCTTGCCCTGGTTCTGACCCTTGTGTTCGACGCTCTCTTGCGCGTCGCGGAAGGCGATTTCCATGGGCGAGAGGAAGGGCTCTTCCTCTTCATCCTCGATTTCGGCGATGGCCTCGTCCATGTTCATGGTGAGATCAATCTGTCGCTTCTGGCGATCCACTTTGAGGATCCGAACCTCAACCTCTTCACCGGCTTTGACGACATCAGAAGGATGCTTGACGTATCCCTTGCTCATCTCGCGGACGTGCAACAGGCCGGGCCGCTCGGCACCGATATCGACGAACGCGCCGTAGCGTTCCAGTCGCACGACTTTGCCCGTATGAATTTGGCCCTTTTTTAATTCCTTCCATTGCACGTCGGGTGGCTCGACCATAGTCAGGGCGATGCGGCTGGTTTCCGGCTCGACATCGACAACCCAGACCGTCACCTTGTCGCCGGCCTGGACTTTATCGGTGACCTTATTTACGCGCCGGGGGGCCATTCGAGAGATATGAATCATCCCATCTCGCTCCAGGCCAACATCGACGAAGGCACCGTAGAGCTCTGTGTTAGTAACTGTGCCTTCCAGTTTCATGTTGGGGGTAAGATCGTTAATTGATGATAATTGTTCTGGTTGAATAGTGGTTTCTTCCGGCATCCGCATACTCCTTGCTCATCTGCTTCGCAATATGTATGAATATGTATGATTACATCTGCGGTCAGTCGATCGCAGTGATAAACGTTTCATGACACGACCGCCATTATAGCGTACTCAGTCATGATGTCAAACCTTTCCACATCAGGGGCATCGGAAATCCCGTGGAGGTCTTTTGGGACGTTATATCTGCCAGAAACTGCTTAGCTCACGGCATTTTCTTCGCCCGCAGAATCCCGACTAGACCTCCGAAGTCTGGCCTTCTCACCCAACGGTTACCCCTTTTATCTGGGTAATCTGCAGATAAATATCAACCCTACATACGCCCCTCGTATTCTTTCCAGGCCCGTCGCACACGACGTTCTTGGTCCCGCTCGGCGATGGCGCGGCGTTTGTCGTATTTGCGCTTGCCTCGGGCCAGCGCAATTTCCACTTTTGCATACTTCCCACGAATATACATGCGTAACGGGACAAGGGTGTAGCCACGGCGCTGAACTTCCTTGATCAAGCGGTCAATCTCCCGGCGATGAAGCAGAAGTTTCCGGGGTCGCTTCGGATCGTGGGTCCACAGGCCCGATTGCTCGTAAGGCGCGATGTGAACGTCTTGCAGCCACAGTTCACCATCGCGCGGCGTGACATAACCCTCTTTCAGGCTTACGCGCGAGTCGCGCACCGATTTGATCTCAGACCCCTTGAGGACAATGCCGGCCTCGTAGGTGTCTTCGATATGATAATCGTGGCGCGCCTTGCGGTTGCGTGCTACCACTTGAATATCAGACATCAATTCTCCTGGAAGTACTCAAGCGCGCGGTCCAACTGCGGGTCTTCGTCCACAGGCGTGTCGTTGGGGTAGGGGACCTCAATATCCGGTGTCAACCCCTGCTCGTGGATGGAGTTGTTGTTGGGCGTGAACCAGCGGGCGATGGTCACGCGCAACTGGGAGCCGTCGCTCAGGTCGTGAGGCAGCTGGACAGAGCCTTTGCCCAACGTCTCTTGTCCGATGAGCATGGCACGATCCCGGTCCTGGAGGGCGCCGGCCACGATCTCCGAGGCACTGGCGCTGCCGCCGTTGATCAAAACCACCAGGGGGATCTCCTCGCCAACGTCGTTATCATAGGAGTAGAAGCGCTTCTCTTCACCACGACTGTCGCGTTCAATGGCGATCAGTCCCTCTTCCAGGAAGAGGTCGGACACCTGGATGGCTTGGGAGAGGAATCCGCCAGGGTTGTTGCGCAGATCAAAGATAAGCCCCTGGGGATTGTTCTTGAACAGTTCTTTCAGCTCGTTTTCCACACGCTCGCGGGCCGTGGCATCGAACTCGGTCAGGCTGATGTAAGCAATGTCGTTCTCCAGCATCTCCGATTCCACAATGGGCATCTCGATGCTGGCGCGGGTGATGGTGACGAAGAACGTATCTTCCTGTCCGGGCCGGGCGATCTCCAGCTCGACCTCCGTGCCGGCAGGGCCCCGGATCAGGCCGATGGCCTCGTATAGGCCCATGCCCACGATATCGGTGCCGTCGACGGTCAGGATAAGATCGCCAGCTTTGAGCCCCACTTCTTCGGCGGGATGCCCGGGCAACGGGCGCACGATTTCCAAGAAGCCGTCCTCCCGCATCTGCACAGTCGCCCCGATGCCCTCGAACTGACCGGTCGCGTCCTCCCGGAGGACATCGGCGATGTTCGGCTCGACGAAGGAGGTATAGGGATCGTCAAGCGTCATCAGCAAGCCGCGAATGGCGCCATGGGTCAGCGACTGCTTGTCGGGGATCTCCCCGTAGAAATCACGCTCCAGCAGCGTCAAGACTTCCTGGAGCAGGGCGGGGTCCAGTGCGGCGTTGTTGTCAGCTGGCGTAGTGGCGTCGTCCTCGGGCGTCGCTGTAGCGTCTTCTGTCCCGGTCGCTTCCGCCTCCTCCGTCTCTTGCGGCGTCTCATCGTCTTCTGGCTGAGCCTCCAGCGTCTCCGGCCACGTCTCCGGCACCGTAACTTGCCGGTCGAACAGATCTACGGTCCCGCCGACCACGACGCCACCAGCGAAGGCACCGGCGATGAGCCCGATGATGATAAAGATACCCAAGGTCCATAGTATCGCTTTCTGCATGTGCGCTATCCTCCTGTCATGGTAAAGTGTGCGCAAGATAATTACTGCATTATTTATTAGCAATGAGCGGTCAACGATGCATCTTGTATGCACAGATTAACCGCCGGGGATATATCAGATCATCGTCACGTTATTCTATCACAGGCAACGCAGGTTTCAAGGGATCGGTCGCGCAAACAGGCGCGTTCCAAATCGCATCAAAATACGTGCAGGCGCTAGACCTAGACCTAGACAAATGTAGACAGGGGTACGACGCACTTAGGGGGATGCAGTGGATATCATGGATTTGAGTTCGAAAGGGCGTTGCACCTATCGTCTGCTCACAAGACTAAATGATTGTCCCTAAAGCA
>DAOTUH010000450.1:0-1988 GCA_034437255.1 Anaerolineae bacterium | reverse complement strand
AATCTCAGGTTGAGTTTTCCAGACTCCAACCCATACCCGCGCCTGGAGCCCTTCAGCCAGCTGGACTCGGTGGTGCACTACTACCGGGGCAACGATCCCGCTCAATGGCACACCGACGTGCCGGTCTGGGGTGGCGTGCGTTACGTGGGTCTTTACCCCGGCGTCGATCTGGAGATCACGGGCGAAGCGGGCCGCCTGGCCTGGCGCCTGTCCCCCTCGAACGGGGAGGGATGGGGTGGGGGTGTACGCCTGCGGGTGGAAGGCAGCGAGACCGTCACCGTCGAGGATGACCACCTACGTCTGGATACCGAACTGGGTCCAGTAGACCTGCCTCTCCTGGACGTCACGGGGCGCGATTCCATCGATGAGCCTGTCGTTATCTCTACGACCGGCAATGGGGTTGAGATTGCGAGCCCCTTCTCCGCTGCTCCGTCGGCCGATCAGCAAATTGATGCCCAGGTGACCTATCCCGAGGAAGCGTACTTCGGCTCCTATCTCGGCGGTTCCAGCAATGACTGGGTCTACGACATCGCTGTCTCCGGGCAGGGCGACATCCTTGATCGGGGCAGCGATAGCCGCGCTATCTGGGTCGTTGGATGGACCACATCGAATAACTTCCCCACGTGGCCAGGAACGACGTTCCTGAGCGGCTCTTCCGATGGATTTGTCACCAAACTAAAGCGCAGCGCGTCCTACGTGGCGCCGACCTTCAGCGCCTATATCGGGGGATCTGATGAAGACGCGGCCCAGGCCATCGCCACGGACGCCGACGGCAACGCCTACGTGACGGGCTGGACCAAGTCGAACGATTTTGCAACGGTGAATGCCTTCGATCAGGATTATAACGGGGCCGTAGATGCCTTCGTCCTCAAAATGGATGACACAGGCACGCTGCAGTACGCATCGTACCTGGGGGGCGCATCGGGCGATGACGACGGCGCGGCTATCGCTGTTGGTGCGCCGGATACCGTCTACCTGACCGGCTACACGCACTCAGAGGACTTTCCCACTACCGAACGCGCCTACGACCGGGAGTTCTCCAATCCCAACATTGACTTGAACGATGATACCTTCGTGGTCAAACTTGATCTGAGTGCCGGTACCGCAGGCTTGCTTTACGGCACCTTTATCGGCGGTGGCACGCTCTCACATGGAAAGGATATCGCCGTTGACAGCAGCGGAGATGTGTACGTCACGGGCCATTCGGGCTGTGATTTTGAGGGCCGGGACTATTTTCCTACCACGCCTGATGCGTATGATACAAGGGATAACAGATGCGCCGGTGCCTTAGATACGTCCGTCACCGTCTTGAAAATGAACCCGGCCGGCAACGGCTCCGCTGACTTGCTCTACTCCACCTTTCTGGGCGGCCTGAACGCTGCAACTCAGAGGGGCGAAGGCATCGTCGTAGATACAGCTGGCCACATATACGTTTCCGGAGTAACCGACTCGCCTGACTTTCCCACCACCGATGGCGCACTGGATACCACCTGCGGCACCGATGACAACTGTAATTCGAGAACCGACTTCTTCGTCGCCAAACTGAACCCGACCGGCGAAGGCCGCGATGATCTGCTCTACTCCACGTTCCTGGGAGGGAATTATTGGGAAGGGAGCGCCTTGGGCAAAAGTGACCTTGCCCTGGGTTCCAACGGCGATATCTACGTGAGCGGCAATACGAGCTCAGACGCAGGGTTCCCCATCACCGACGACGCTTACGACGCGACAGGAGACAGCGCGTGGGGCGATGTCTTTGTCGTGCGTCTGCGTCCCCAGGGGCAGGGTGCGAACGATCTCGTGTACGGCACCTACGTGGGCGGCTCGTACGTAGACGGGGGTGAAATCAGCATCGCGGTAGACGAGGAGGACCGGGTCTACGTGACCGGCGAAACCGCTTCCTGGGACTTCCCTACGACGGCGCACGCACTATACAAGAACCACAGTGGCGAGCGGGACGCCTTTGTGATCCGCTTATTGGCCCCGCCCCG
>DAOTUH010000449.1:0-10134 GCA_034437255.1 Anaerolineae bacterium | reverse complement strand
AGGGGTTGACGTCGGGATCGATGAAGTCCTCCCGCTCCGAAACCAACGACGGCGCCCAATAGGGATCGTCTTTGTAGACCTCCCACTGAAACTCGACAAATTCCCGCCGCTCCTCCGCCGTCTCGATGGAGGTGATGATGAGGTTGTCAGACATTGGTTCCTCCTTCAAAATTAGTCAGATAGTCAATTAGTCGAGTAGTCAAAAAATAATCTCTGTGTAGGTGCCCGCAGATAGATGCGATTATAGACCCTTCCCTTGTTTGGTCAATCAAATGCAATTCTAATCTTTTTCTAATCCCCTCGTGCAGCTCCTGGACGGGGGGGCTGACCGATGGGCACGGGCGCACGGTTGACTTCACCAACACCATCATTATCATGACGAGTAACATCGGCCGCCGCTGGAGGGCCGGTTCGAGTCCGGCGATACCGTCCGCGTGGCGGGCGAGACGGAAGGCGAGCTGAATGGAGAGGAGGCGTTGGCCTTAGAGAAAGTCTAATGAGGCCGTCGCCGTTCGAGTAATCCCACCGGCGGGACGCACATCGACATTTGAGAAATATTGCGATGGTGCGTCCCGCCGCTTTTTTGTCCTCGTGCCGCCCCTCGCTGGCTTGCTGGCCAATCTGCTCGCGGGGATTGTGTAGTTGCAGCGTGCTGTAAATATGGTTTGAAAATGTTGTCATCATAGTCGGCTGTGATACAATATGCGCATCAAGTTAAAAATTGTTTGATTGGAGATTTTTATATGGTCAACCAAGAGCGCTGTGAATCTTTCTATAACCGATGGCATATTCAACTCGATGACGCGGAGCGAGAATTCACGCGGTTCAAGCATCGGTTGGTCGCTGTACTTAGTGATCAGTTATCTGTTTCTACATTAACTGCATCTGCTTTCAATGATCGGTTTTGTTTCCTCTTAGGAGTCCAACCGGCTCATGATTGGAATTCACTAGTGGATAATTTTGATCTTTCGTCGAAGATGGCCAATTTCCGTAAACTCGGAATCCATCGTTCTATTGAAGAATCCGAAAATCTAACTGAAATTGCGGAAGTGTTACAGGTTCTCTTCTGGGCATTGGAAGAGGTTGCACCTGATCTTCTTGATTCAATAGTGGAGGGAGTTCAGGAGGCTCTTAACCATAGCCATGCCATAGGTATTGTGCTTGTTTATCATGAGGGCAAGGTATCTCTCTATCCTGCTGGTGCTCGTGAACTCGACCAGGCATTAGTCGAACAAACCCTGATTTGGTTGGATCGCTATCCTGAAGTTGCTAAGCATTTTCATACGGCACTTCAGATCTATCTATGTCAAGATCAGGAACAATATCGTAACCTACTTGATAACCTCCGCTTCGCTGTTGAACAACTTTTACAGACGGTTCTGGATAATCAGAAGTCTCTTGAAAAACAGAAAAGCCCTCTTGGTAAGTGGCTCAAGGAGTATGGTATTCACTCCCAAGTTCGTGGGCTCTTCAGCACCTTGCTTGACCGCTTTGCTCACTATCAGAACGACGCCGTTAAGCATCAAGAGGCTTATAGTCTGCCTGAAATTGAGCTTATGATTTACTTGACTGGAATTTTTCTTCGCTTTATTTTGGAGATTGAATGAGCGGATCCCGAGGAAGAAGGACAACTTAATGGTTTAGTCGAATTGAAAGGAAGCCCGGCGAATAAATTCGCGGCTACATTTACGAAACCGGCCTTCGCCGGTTAGAACTCAGTCGCCGAAGGGCGACTTCGTAAGGGTGGCCGTGGTTTTAACCGCCAGGCCTGGGACACCGAGAAAAAAGTGTTAACCTATTTTTGAACCATCCCTCTCATCGCATGAGGAACTACCTCTTGATGGTAGTTCTCCGTCCATGTTAGGAGGGCAAGATTTTGGAAAAGCCCCAACCAGAACCAGAAATTAAGAAGAACGAATCTTCTGATGAAGTGGTTCAGGCGCTTCTTAGCACAGGGTGCATCCGACATTTGAGTGGTGCGGCGATAGAGGATGCTCCTCGTCAGTCGCCGCCCGCTTTGTCAGAAATGCCGACAAGTGAGGTTTTGATCGCGCAACGGCGATAAGCTTATTCCCGGAGAAGTACAATTCGCTTAAAAGCCAGCGCCCCCGATTTCGGTCGGGGGCGCTGGCTTTTTCCGTTTGATGTAGCGTATTCATCACTTTAGATGAAATGCTTCCATTCGCATCTACGCTCTACGATGTTTCTACGGCAAAAACTTATCCGCAAAGTGACAGGCGACCCGGTGACTTGGGCGCAGCTCGCGGAGCGTAGGCTCCTCCGCCTCGCAGATCGATTCCGCGAAAGGGCATCGCGGATGGAATCGACAGCCGACGGGCGGATCGATGGGATTCGGGATCTCGCCCTTGGGCATCGGCTTGTCGCGCCGCTCGTGCGGATCGGGCACGGGGACGGCGGCCAGCAGCGCCTGGGTGTAGGGATGCAGCGCGTGGGTGTACAGTTCGCGCAATTCGGCCACCTCCACCAGCTTGCCGAGGTACATAATGCCGATGCGGTCGCAGATGTACTTAGCCGTCGCTAGGTCGTGGGTGATGAAGAGGTAGGTGAGGTTGAACTCGTCTTTGAGGTGATTCATCAGATCCAAAAGCAGCGAGCGCACGCTGACATCCGCCATCGCGATCGGCTCGTCGGCCAGCACTAACTCCGGCTGGGTGATGAGCGCGCGCGCGATGACCGCCCGCTGCCGCTGTCCGCCGGACGTCTGGTGCGGGTACTTGTTGTAGAAGTAGTTGGCGGGCGAAAGGCCCACCTCCTCCAACATCGTGACGACCCGGTCGCGGCGCTCATCGCTGCTCAATTTGGGAAAGTGGACTTTCAGGCCGTAGCCGATGGCAGCGCCTAACGACATCCGGGGGTTGAGCGAGGCCATCGGATCTTGGAAGATGACCTGCATCCGGGATCGCATCTGGCGCAGTTGCTCGTGGCTTTGGGCCATCAGATCGATGCCATCGAAGATGACCTCGCCCGCCGTGGCCGGCGTCAGACCTAACGCCACGCGCCCCGTCGTCGTCTTGCCGCTGCCACTCTCGCCGGCCAGCCCGAAGACCTCGCCGCGCTGGATCTCAAAGCTCACGCCATCCACGGCGTGGACGTAGCGCTGCTTCTCGCCCAACATGCGATTGATCAAGCCGCCGCCGACGGGGAACCACTTTTTCAGGTTGTGGATCTCGACGAGATTATCATTATCGTGGGGTTGGGTTCTCTCTGGCATTAGACGCGCTCCTTCTTTGGTTTTGAGGCTGTTTCCGGGTGTTCTTTGTAGAGCCAGCAGTGGACCAGGTGACCATGATTGCCGTGATTGCCGTCCGCGCCGTCCGCCGGGATTAGTGTTGGCTCCCGTTGGGCGCAGATGGGCATCGCTTTGGGACAGCGCGGATGAAAGCGGCAACCCGTCGGCGGATGGGTCAGGTTGGGCGGCTCGCCGCCCATCTTGTACAACTCCTCGCGCTCGTCCAGCTTGATGTTGGGCACCGATTTGAGCAGCCCATCGGTGTAGGGATGGAGCGGGTTATCGAAGATCGTCGTCACATCGCCGATCTCCGCCATCTGGCCCGCGTACATCACCGCGATGCGGTCGGCCAACTGGGCCACCAGCGCGATGTTGTGCGTGATCAGTAAAATCGTCAGGTTGAACTCGTCGCGCAACTTCTTGAATTCATCCAGCAGCTTGGCCTCGACGATTACGTCAAGCGAGGTGGTGGCCTCGTCGGCGACGATCAAATTGGCGTTGAGGACCAGCCCCAGCCCGATCATCACGCGCTGGCGCATACCGCCGGAAAGCTGGTGCGGGTAATCCTCGATGCGTTGCTTCTGGATGCCCAACTTCTCGATCAGGGTGCGGGCGCGATCTAACGCCGCTTCGACCGGCGTCTTTGGCTCATGCACTTGTATCGCCTCGATCAGATGTTCATCCACCCGCTGCACGGGATTGAGGGAGGTCATCGGGTCTTGGAAGATCATGCTCACCCGGCGACCGCGAAAATCGCGCATCTGGGCGTCGTTGTACTGCATAATATCCCTGTCATCGAAGATGATCTGCCCGCCGCTGATCTCACCCGGCGACGGGATCAGGCGCATCAGCGCTTTGCCCATCGTGCTCTTGCCGCAGCCGCTCTCCCCGACCAGGCCCAAAATCTCGCCTTTGTAGATGTCGAAGGTCACGTCATCGACGGCGCTGAGCGCGCCTAGCCGGGTGTGATAGGTCACGGATAAATCTTGGATGCTGATCAAGGTCTCTTTTCCGTTTGTAGTCTCGTTCGTGTTGGTGATTAAATTTGTCATTGGCTTCTCCCTTATAGCTTCGACAGGCGCGGATTGAGGATCTCGGAGAGGCTCTCGCCCAGCATACTGAAGGAGAGTGTTACCATCGTCACCATCATACCGGGGAAGGTGATGAGCCACCAGGCGCGTCGCACGTAGTCCTGACCGCGCGCCAGGTCGATGCCCCAATCGGGCGTGTCAGGCGGGAGGCCCAGGCCTAAGAAGCTCAGGCCGGCCTCGGTGAGAATCGCGTCAGCGACGTTGACCGAGAAGATCGTGACCACCGAGGGGATGACGTTGGGGAAGATGTAATCCTTCATAATTTGGAGCGGCGTGGCGCCCAGGCTGCGGGCCGCCTCCACGTATAACTCCTCTTTGACCGTGAGCGTTTGGCCGCGCACGATGCGGAAGTAGGTGGGGATGTAGAGCACGGCGATGGAGACGATGATGTTGCCGATGCCCGCGCCCAGTACCGCCGCGATGGCGATGGCCAAAATCAGGCCGGGGAAGGAGTAGAGGCTGTCCATCAGCAGCGTGAGGACGCGATCCAGCCAGCCCCCGACGAAGCCGCTGATCAGGCCCAACGGCACGCCGAACACCAGCGCCACCACGGCCGAGCTTAGCCCGACGATGAGCGCGATGCGCGTGCCCCAGATAATGCGGCTGAAGATGTCCTGCCCCAGTTGGTTGGTGCCCATGACGAACCCCCGCTCCGAGGCTGCCCGCAGCGAGCTGGCGATTGCCAGGTTGGGATAGGTGTCCAGCACATCGTCAAGCTTTTCTGGCGAGGCGACGATGGCATTGACCTCTCCATCGCTCAAGGCCGTCAGCGCCTCGTCCAAGGTCTCGAAGCGGCTGGGGCGCGGCTGATAGCGCACGTCTATGCCCTGGGCTTGATCGGCCTCGGTGATCTCGGCCAGCACTTCGCGCAATGCCTGCGCGGCTGACGTCCCTAGGACGTAACCGACGCTATGGTCGCGAGTGCCCACGTCACGCAGGCCGCTCACCTCCGCATCCGCCGGGGTGACCAGCACGTACTCCGAGGGCGGCTCGCCGGGCGCTAACAGCGACGGCCCTACCTCCTCGCGCGGATCATAGGGCGCGAACCATTGGGGGACGACGCCCACGATGATGATAAAGATCAGCAGTACGGCGCTGATGGCGACGAACCACCAATCGCCGCCGTACCATTTGCGCGCGATCAGCAGGCGGCGCACAAATCCAACGCGATCCACCTCTAATTGCCAGTCCGGAACGGTTTGTGGCTCCGGTGTTTGTTTGTGTATGATTTCTTCTTGCATGCTTTGTCTCTCCTGACGTACCTTAGTAGCGAATGCGGGGGTCAATGAAGGCGTACAGGATGTCCACCAGGACGCTGACGCCGCCGACGAAGAGCGCGAAGACGGCGATGACGGATTGGACGGCGTTGTAGTCGCGCAACTCGATGCGCTTGACCAGGTAACGGCCCATGCCCGGCCAGGAGAAGGTCGTCTCCGTGAGTACGGCGCCGGCCAGTAGCAACGCGAATTGCAGCCCCAGTAAGGTGATGATCGGGATAAAGGTATTGCGCAACGCGTGCTTGTAGACCAATCGATTCTCCGGCAGGCCGCGCGCGCGACCGGCGGTGATGAAGTCCGATTGCAGCATCTCCAGCATATTGACGCGCGTCAGACGCAGGAAGGGGCCGGCCAGAATCAGCCCCAGGGTGAAGGACGGCAGCACCAGATGCATCAGCGTGGATTTCAAGGCCGCCCAGTTCTGCATCAAAATCGCATCGATGATGTAGAAGTTGGTGACGGATTCAAAGGATGTCATCAGCATCGCGTCCATCCGCCCGGCCAAGGGAAAGATCGGAATGTGCACCGCAAAGATGATCTGGAAAAGCAGCCCCAGGAAGAAGATGGGGAAGGCGTAAACGGTGACGCTGATCACGCGCAGGATGTAGTCCGCAGGCTTTTTGCGGTTTTTAGCTGCGTAGGCGCCGCCGTAGATGCCGGCCAGCGCGGTGAAGATGATAGCGGGAATGGTCAGCTCGATGGTCGCCGGCAACTTCTCCGCCAATTCCTCTCGAATTGGACGTTCTCCCTGCGTCAGCGCGTTGCCGAAGTCCAGCGTGATCATGCGCCAGAGAAAATCGAAGTACTGGACATACAGCGGTCGATTGAGTCCCATACGCTCGCGCAGTTGGGCGGCCTGCTCTTCGCTGACCTTGGGGCCGAGCTGCGAGCGAATTGGGTCGCCGGGCAGAATCCGCATGACGAAAAAGATCAGGGTGACCAGGATGAGAATCATGGGAATGGTCAAAAGTAATCGCGTAATGATAAAATTTCTAAAGGAAGATGACATGGCTTCACGCTCTCTTGAAATTGATAATGAATTACATTAACTTTAGGTTGGAGGACGTGTCAAGGTTGTTCCGATTTACCTTCTTGGCTCTTCAGGAGTTCGCCGGGTGCAATCGTGCTATCCCCACCCACAATCTAGTAACGACGTAAAAAAGGTCTGTAATCCCCACAAACGAGCAAATCCTCGCTGCTTTTAGGGCCGCTTAGGGGGGATGTCCGGCAAAATCCAAAAGACCCATTTTCTTAAAGACGTGGGGGCGAAATTCTACTTCGCCCCCACGTGGTGTTACTGGTTAGTCTGTTATCGAAAAATAAGCAGACTATTCGCTCTCACCGCGGGTCATGAACTCGTGGTTGAAGACGATGTACCGCAGCGCGGGCGCGTTGATCTTCTCAACCGTCACGCCCTCAACTTCTTGCAGGCGGATGGCCTCGACGGGGCCTAACGTGCGCCAGGCGATGTCGATCTCGCCGGTCTCGACGGCGTTGCTCATCGTAGTGGGGTCGGCGTAGTAGCGGATGATGACGTTCTCGATGTTGGGAGCGTCGCCGAAGTAGTTCGAGTTGGCCTGCAGTTCCATCTGCTCACCCTGCGTCAGGGAGACCATCTTGTAGGGGCCGACGCCGTCAATCGCTTCGGGGAAGAAGACCAGTTCGTCGGTGGGGTATTGGTTGGGGTTGCTGACGACGAAGGGCGCGGTGGCGGCCAGCGCCGGGAAGAAGCCGTAGGCGTCCGTCAGGTGATAGACCACCGTCTGATCATCCGGGGCCTCGACGCTCTCGATGTAGAGCTGCACCAAGCCGGAGACATCGCCTTCCAGGCCGATGCGCTCCCAGGCGCGGACGTAATCCTGCGCGGTGACGGGGGTGCCGTCGGCGAATTGCAGCTCTTCCTTCAGCTTGAAGGTGTAGGTTTTGCCGTCATCGCTGACTTCGGGCATAGCAGCCGCTGTCGCCAGGATCAGTTCGGCGGTGCCAGGGTCGTAGGTTAGAAGCGCCGTACCCGTGTTTCGCAAGATCTCCCAGTCGTGCACGGAGTAAGCATCCTGTGAGTCCAGGCTATGGATCTCATCGGTGGTGCCGATGATGATGGTATCGGTGCTGCCGGACGCCGGCTCGGCGTCATCCGTGAAGCTCAGCTCTTTGTAGTTGAACTCCAAGGTGGAGCCGATCTTGATGCCGTCCACACCATCGCGGTAAACGATGAACTCAGGTTCCCAGAAGAGGGGGATGGTGGGGAGGTCTTCAGCCCACAGCTCGCCGATATCGGCGTAAAGCTCGGTGCGTTCCTCAGGTTCTGAGGACGCTGCGGCCTGTTGCAGCATGGTGTCCATCGCTTCGTTGCAGTAGAAGACACCCATATCCGGTGATTGTAGACATGATCCGAAGGGCGATAGCCAGTTCTCAGGGTCGGCAAAATCGGGGAACCAGCCTAAGATGAAGACGGGCATCTCGCCGGCGACAAAGCTGTCCACGTACTCGGCCCAGTTCTGGCTCTGGAGGTTGATCTTGATCAGGCCGGTCTCCTCGAGCTGCTCTTTGATCACCTGCACGACGTCGGCCGTGGTGGTGCCGTAGTGTTCGGGCGGATACCAGAAGTTGAACTCAAAGGGCTCATCTTCGGTGTAGCCCGCGCTCTTCAGCAGTTCGATGGCCATTTCCAGGTCGCGGGTGCCGTACTTATCTAAGAATGGCTCCGTGGCGTAGGGGTAGCTGGGGGGAACCATGTGGTAGGCCGGGATGTTGCGGCCCTCGAAGACGCGGTCGACCAGCGCCTCGCGGTCGATGGCGGCGGCGATGGCCTGGCGCTCGACCTGGCTCCAGAAGATCTCGGGTTCCGCGGAAGGTTCCTCAGTTGCCTCTTCCGTGGGTTCCTCAGTCGCTTCCTCGGTCGGTTCTTCAGTTGCTTCCTCTGTGACCTCTTCGGTCGGTGCTTCCGTCGGTTCGGGCGTCGGCGTTCCGCAGGCGCTCAACATCAGGCTTAGCACCACGACAAAGGACAGTAACGCAAATAGGGACGTGCGTTTCATTGTGCTCCTCCTTCTTGATAGTTTGTTAGATTAAGATTTGAAACGTCTTCCGGTTGTTCGTTTTTGCTGTTAACCACCCCCCTTTTTGCAACGGATATATTTAACCCTTCTAAACAACTTAAAAGTATCTCACAGATGATAGATTTGTCAATCACCCGTCGGTTTGAGTGACATATTTCAGGCTTAGATAGGACATTCTTCCCTTCTCAAAAAGCTCAAAAAGTGAAAAGTTCGCCCCCGTTGCCAGGGCGACCCCTATCTCTTACCCGAAGGACAGCCTCGTGGTTCACCAATCGGCTCGTAATTTCTCTCCCGCGCCCGACATCATCGCTTTGAATCCAAGATTTGCGCAGCGATGCAGGTTGGGTATACTGCTTGTAGCGAGGCACGAAATGCAATGACGTGCTGTAAAAAATCAAACGAAAGGACCTAACCATGCCACGTTTTCTTCACCTGGCCGATGTACATCTGGGCTATCAACAATACGGCCTCAAAGCGCGCTTCAACGATTTCAGCCGGGTCTTTCTGCACCTGGTTGATGAAGCGTGCGGCCGCGAGGTCGATTTCGTCCTGCTGGCGGGCGATCTCTTTCACAAGCGCACCGTCAATCCGCTGGCGATGCGCGCCGCCATCGCGGGCCTCGAGCGCTTGCAGGCCGCGAAGATCCCCGTGTTGGCCGTCGAGGGCAACCACGAGCGGGCCTACTATCGCGAGCAATATTCCTGGGTCGATTTCTTGGACGCCATGGGGTACCTGCGCCTTCTCACCCCGCGCTTCGAGCAGGGCCGCGCGCTTCTCACGCCCCACGGCGACGCGGGCGGCGCCTACGTCGATCTGCCCGGCGGCGTGCGCGTCTACGGCCTCAAATACGTCGGCGCTTCGCTCTCGAAGGCGGTGCGCGGCTTCGCCGAGGCGCTCGCGAAGATGGATCACAGCGGCGTGGCCTACGCCATCCTGATGATGCACGCCGGCCTGGAGGATCAACTGCCGCACGTGGGCCGGCTCACCTACGATGACGTGGCCCCGCTGCGCGAGCATATCGATTACGTGGCGTTGGGCCACATCCACAAGCCCTACGAGGTCGACGACTGGATCTACAACCCCGGCTCGCCGGAGACCTGCGGCATGGACGAGGCGCAGTGGCCGGAGCGCGGCGCCTATCTCGTGGAGATTGCGCCCGGCGATTCGTCCGCGCATCGCGCCACGCTGCTGCGCGCGGAACGCCGGCCCTTCCATCGTTTCCGCCTGGAGGTGGACGCGCTCACCGATCCCCACGCCGTCTACGACGCGGTGCGCGATCTCATCCGCCGGAAGGACAGCGGCATAGCGCACAATCCCGCGCCCGTCGTGGAGCTTGCGCTGTACGGCGTGCTGCCCTTCAACCGCTACGAACTCGATCTGGACTACATCCGCGCGCTGCTGGAGGAGGCCTGGTCGCCGCTGACGGCCCGCGTCCAGAGCAAAGTCACGCCGGCGGA
>DAOTUH010000448.1:0-3311 GCA_034437255.1 Anaerolineae bacterium | reverse complement strand
CAGGGGGCACAAGGGGCACAAGGGGCAAGGGGCACAGGGGCACAGGGGCACAGGGGCACAGGGGGCAAGGGGCGGGGGATGCCGCTTGACACCTCTGGGGAATCTGAATACAATAAAAATACCTTGAATCGGGAAAAGAGGGGTTATGCCAATAAGCGTAACACAGATCCAGACAAAGTTATAAGACTGCGGGTGGCGACAATAGCCCGCAGTCATGCTTTTATAGCACATGTCAACAAATAAACATAGTTTAGGGAGGTGGGAGGCGACAATCTGGGGTGTTATGGGAGAAAACCGAGGGCATCACGTCCTCTTTTGATATATTCACACTAGCCCGAGAGGGAGAAAGGAAGGCGCTATGTTCGATGAGCAGTTACTGCGAGAGTTAGCTTCCGTTGAAGGTACAGGACCTATCTTGAGTGTCTACCTGAACGTAGATTCGCTCCAGCAGACGCCTGATGCATATAAGTTGATCCTGCGCGACCTGCTGAAGCAAGTGGAAGATGAGGCGGATTCGGCTGACATCGATACGGTCAAGCGGTTTGTCGATCTAAAGTACGATTGGACGGGACGGGGCCTGGTGTTCTTTTCGCGGGAAGCCGACGATATCTGGTATCAGCTCTCGCTGGCGGTGCCGGTACGGTCCGGGGTGACGGTGGCGCGCCGGCCCTATATCTCACCCCTGGTGGAGCTGGACGGGCTCTACGGACGTTTTGCGGTGGCCCTGATCGACCAGCAGGGTGCTCGCTTTTTCCTCTTTCAGATGGGGGAGTTGGTGGAGGAGCAGACGTTCCAGGGCGAGGAGGTGCGCGGCGCCCGCAAGGGGATGGGATCGTCTCGGGTGGGCATGCGCGGTGGCGGTCGCGGCTCAAAGAAAAAGGCAGCGGAGATCGTACAGCGGAATCTTCGCGGTGCGGCGGATGCCTTGGCTGCCTTCTGCCGGCGCCATAAGCCGCGCCGGTTATTGCTGGCAGGCGCGGAGGGCAACGTGGCGCATTTCAGGGACAGCCTCCCCGCCGCGTTGAGCGATACCGTTGTCGGTACCTTCACGTCTGACATGGATGCATCGGTGTCGGAGATTCTTGAACATGCGTTGGAGGTTCTGCAAGAGCTGGGTGAAGCGCGCAAAGAGGCCATGGTCGATACGGTGATTACGGCGGCGGCCAAGGGCGGGAACGGCGTGATCCGCCTGGGAGAGACGTTGAGCGCCGCGAACCAGGGTCGCATTCAGGTACTGGTCATCGAGCGCGGCTACCATGAGCCGGGATATGAGTGTAGCGGCTGCGGGTATTTGACGACGCAGGAGCTGGGGACCTGCCCCTTCTGCGGGGCCGTGTTCAAGGAGATCCCCGACGCAGCCGAGGCTGTCGTGACCCAGGTGGTAGAGAAGGGCGGTACGGTGCAGGTGGTGGACGACGGGCAGATGGGCCAAGCCAAGATCGGCGCGTTGCTGCGCTACTGAGCTTGAGTTTGAAGAGATGAGCGGGGACCTACTCGGGTTCCCGCTTTTTGTTATGAGGACTTATGGAGGGCCAGGGCGATGACCAAGCAGAAACCGACGAATCGGCGCGAACATCGCAAGCGCAGCGAACGCGTGCTATTGGGCCTCGTGGTGCTCTTTCTGGTCGTGGGAGGTAGCGTCGCCATCGGCCTGATCTACGGCTGGCGTGCGGCGCTCACCGGCTTGATCTGTCTCCTGCCGGGCGCGGTGGTGATTATCCTGCTGTGGCTGTTTTTGGCGGGGGTTGATCGCTTTACGTAAGGTGGATAAGGCGCTTACCGGAGCTGTCTTATCTGCTGGGTAAGGCTCCGCATCTATTGGCTCTTCGGGCATCGTGATGACGATGAGCAAAGAAACTACTCTGGTAATCGCGCTCATCCGGAAGACCCTCTGCAAACCAATGTCCAGGTCTGGTGAACAATGACCGGCGCAATGGCGATACCCACCATCTGGAAGAAAAGAACGCGCCCACTGCTACGCCTAACAAGCGTTTGGGAACGGCGAGCTTGTGCCACCAGCGTGCTGACGTCTGGACGACGCCCAAGCCAAGCCCAGCTACGGACGTGACGAGTGCGTACAATCAGGCCGGTGTGTCAGCGGATAAGGCCACACCCGCCCAGGTAGCGGGGTTTAGTCGCGCCGATGATCGGCGCCGTGACAACCGGTTTGGAGAGATTCCACGCCAACGCAATTTGAGCCATTGATACGCTGTGCGCGTCAGCGACCTCGGAGACACGCCGCGCCATCATGGCAATCAAATCCTCGTCGAAGAAGAAGCGGTTTTGGACCGTATCTGTTTGGGCGCGCAACGATTCCGGCTTCTCCTGAGCTGGTTTATGAGCCAGCTTGCCTTTCGCCAACGGCGACCAGGGGATCACAGCGATGGTTTGGTCCTCGCAGAGCGGTAACATTTCCCGCTCCTCCTCCCGATAGACCAGGTTATAAAGATTTTGATATCCATTTGGTATTCTGAGAGGTGCGACGCACTTAGGGATGCAAGGGCTACTGAATCCTCATGAACGTCGCAAGAAGCCTATGGATGTCATGGGCTTAAATGCGAAAGTGCGTTGCACCTGTCGTCTGCTTATAAAGCTAAACGATTATGAAAAGTTCAACCGCAACAGCATGATGAACGTGACAAGAATTGCAGATGGGTGTACAATTCGTTTCAACATGGGGCCGCCTCCTGGTTTGGAACTCGGCAGGGCTTTTCGCCTAGCCTACCAGAGGTGGCCCCTCCGCGCAAGTTAGCCTAAATTTGCCAGAGTCCAGGTGTTAATTTAATCGTTGATGGCAGCGTCAGTTTCCTCCACGAAAGTGACGTCTCTCTCAATCTCACCAGCCTGAATGTGCCCTTCATGTCGCACCTGAACGCCCTCAAACCAGGCGGAGGAGTGCCCGTTCGCTGACCGCCCATACAACTTATCTTCTACGCGCACTACCTAGATGGTCACCGGCTTGCGCAGCGTGTTGTCGGTCTTTAGCCCGACGATCTGTAGCTCTTCAGCGCTCCCGATCTTGTCAAGTTCATCGTTGACTCACCTGAAAAAAGGTTGTGCCTCACGCAAAGACGCAAAGGTCGGACAGTCGCCAAGATTTTTAAATTTGTCCTTACTTTTCTGAATATTAAAGCCAGCCTAGATCAATAAAATTTACCATCTTATGAATTTCTTTTGCGTTATTGGCGCCTTTGCGTGAGGTTGATGGTTATTTCAGTGAAGTCATCGTTGGTCTATCCGGTCATCCCAACCCTCCTGATCGGATTTCTCCAAGTGAACCGTGGGTTTATACGAAATCCGATGTCTTCTGA
>DAOTUH010000447.1:0-11963 GCA_034437255.1 Anaerolineae bacterium | reverse complement strand
TACCCCTTTCGTCAACCCCACCCGGCCTTCACCCGCGCTCCCGACGGTCTCCTGGCCCTTCAGCTACTGTGACCGCTCTGCGTCCCGCCTCGCAGCCGCTTCATCCAGTTTGGCTGAAACATGCGCTATGTTGACCAAAGAATATGGCCTATAACACTATTGAGCTACAAGTTAAAATTTGACCTCATCCAGGCCCAAATAGAGGTAATAAGAGACCTCTCCATCCTACATTTCAGCTAAAACATCAGCAATTTTAGAAAAACCCTTGACATCGTAAACGTTTACACGTACAATAATAAGTATCGTAAACGTTTACGAAGCGTCATTGGTACCCACTATTACCAATTGGATAGTTATGGCAGTAACTTTGCAAGACCTCGCTAATGAGCTAGGCATTTCCATTGCTACCGTCTCACGTGCATTGCGAGGCACAACTGGTGTAGCAGAAAGTACCCGGCTGCGAGTCCAAAAAACAGCCGACGAGATGGGCTATCATCCTCATCTGGCAGCACAACAATTACAACAACAAAGCACTAACACCATAGGCTTTATTATTCCCACCTTTGGGCCTCGTTTTTCCGATCCCTTTTTCAGCGAACTACTAGCTGGAATCGGAAATATGGCCGCGGAAGCAAAATTCGATCTGTTGGTTTCGACAGCTGCTCCAGGCAAGAATGAATTGAAGGGCTATCAAAGGTTAGTTGCTGGTCGCCGAGTTGATGGGATGTTGGTAGTACGCACGCGCCGTCAAGACCAACGTATTGATTACCTCTTAGCAAGAGACTTTCCTTTTGTGGCTTTTGGACGTTCTGATATTTCAGCTGATTTCCCCTACGTGGATGTGGATGGACAACACGGCCTACTCCAAGTAATGAACCACCTTATCGAGCAGGGACATCGGCGTATCGCCTTCATCAATGCCCCAGAAAAAATGATGTTTGCGAAACATAGGCTAGCTGGCTACCAGGAGGCATTAACTGCGCATGGACTGCCCTACAACGACAATTTAGTGCGCCCAGGTGGCTTGACAGAGACGGATGGCTATCGCGCGGGACATGAGTTGTGCAATCTAACCACAGCTCCCCCCACGGCAATCTGTACCAGTAATGATTTGATGGCCTTAGGCGTAATGCGAGCCGCAACTGAATGCGGGTTAAAGGTAGGTGTAGACATAGCTGTGGCCGGTTTCGATGATATTCCCTTAGCCCAAATGGCTCATCCCCCCTTAACCAGTATACATCAACCCATCTACCAGATTGGACGCATGATCTGCAATAAATTACTAACCCTCTTGCGTCAAAAAGAGCTAGTGGAACCGCAGACCTTGCTGTTGCCAGAACTGGTGATACGGAAGTCAACTGATTATTTAGTTTAGATTAGGAGGTGTTTAGTAGAGGCTATAGACATAAAATAGAATAAGTAAGATTGGGATCGCGGAGCTTTATCTAGTTAATTAACTTTAGAAGGAGATTACTATGAAACAGCGCACAATTTTTGTTGCTCTAGGCATGATGCTAGTCCTGAGCATGATATTAGCCGCTTGTGCAACCCCTACACCTGAGATCGTCACTAAAGAAGTCGAGGTTGTCAAAACGGTTGAGGTTGAGGTTGAGAGAACTGTTGAGGTTGAAAAAGAGGTAGTGAAGGAAGTGGAGGTCAACAAGCAGTTGGTCTTCTCCTCACGGCTCTTTAGCCCTCCGCGTGAGCAAGAGTTCTTCATCAATGAGATCATCAAACCCTTCGAGGAAGAGAATGATGTGACCGTAAATTTCCAGATCCTGGATGATGATACACTTCTAGAGCGAGCGCAAGTGCAGCAGACCACCGGACATGTAACCACCGACATCGTTTGTTCTCACAATGGCAAGATGCCCGAATGGTTGGATGCTGGGTATGTGGAAGATCTAACCAGTTTAGTTGATAGTTGGGATGATCGTAACTTCAGTACCGCCTTCGAAAGTGACACCAACCGTGATGGTAGCCAATACTTCCTACCGGTCGGCGCGGACGTTTACTTGACGCTGGCAAACAACAAAGCGCTCCCGTATCTGCCCGACGACGCGGATATAGATTCCCTGACCTGGGAACAGTATGCGGAATGGGCCGTGAACATCGCTGAAGGCGAAGGCGAAGGCAAAATTTGTATCACCGGTATCCCCATGAAGTCCTGGATTTACATGTTCGGTGGCACCGCCCTCTCCTACGGCGCAGGCTTCCCCGATATCAACTCCGCTGAAGCTCAAGAGGCCTGGGATATCTGGGCCAAGATCGGTGGTGCCGACGCGTTCGTCCCCACGGTCATGAACATTGACAGCTGTGTTGATCCCATGATGCGTGAAGAATCCTGGTTAACCGTCTTCCATAACGCCCGTGCGGGTCAGGTGTATTCCTCTAACGAGACCCAATTCACGCTGGCTCCGGCTCCCGGTGGCCCCGAAGGTATTGGCTCCATTGCCGGAGTAAGCGGCTACGCGATCATGAAAGACGCTCCCAACTACGATATGGCCGTCAAATTCCTGGAGTACGTTACCCGCCCCGATATTCAAGTTAAAATCGCCAAAGGCACTGGCGGCTTCATTCCCCCCGTGGAAGAGGCTCGCGAGCATTTGGGTAAAGAGGCTATTGATGAGGTCATCAACAAGGCCGTCTTGGTCTTGAAAAACGGGGTTGTCTCTGGAGTACCCGCCTACTTGTACCAAGATTGGGGTGCGGTCAAGCAAGTCTTTGATGACGTTTTCGAGGAAATGATCTTGAATGGTGACGGCACTGTAGATGTGGCACGCCTGGACGAAGCGAACGAAGAGCTCAAAGCGTTGGAGAAATAACCATTAATAGTTTGCTAGTCAATAGCTGCAACCTCAAATAGCAACTGGTTATTGATCAAGAGCCGGGTAGATCGCGACTGATCTCCCGGCTCTAATGCTCTTACTTTGCACAGGCGGTCTCGTCCCCCACCTTGAGAACAATTGTGCCTAACGTCAGAAAGAGGAGTTAGATCAGTTTTGCAGCAGACTAAGGGAGTTTGCTTTATGAAAAACCCACTGACCAGAAAAAAATGGAAACAGCTAAGCAAAACTCTGTTTCCCTACTTATTAATTTTACCGGTGGCAATATATTACACCGCGTTCTGGCTGCGCCCGGTATTGACCTCGGTGATAGGTGCCTTCACCGATACAGCTACCGGACAGTTCACCATACAAAATCTTGTAATGGTGCTCACTGATGAAAGTTTCTTGCCGGCCTTACGCAACACCGCCCTGATAGTGATCTGTTCTGTAACCTTAGAATTCATCGCCGCCTTATTTTTAGCACTCTTGATCAACCGCAAATTCCCCGGCTCGGATATCTTCCTTTTTCTAGCCATGATTCCCATGGCGCTCCCCGCAGCTGCAGCCGGCGCAATGTGGACTACGGGTTTGACCGCGCATGGCTGGATGAACAGCTTGCTCTATTATCTAGGTATCTTGGCCGAGGGGGATAAAATCTACTGGCTGGCCGGCTCCGACCTATCCATCTTGGCGCTAGTGGTCGTGATTGATGCCTGGCAAGTGATTCCCTCCGTGATGATCATCCTCTTGGCCGGACTGCAGAACATCCCCGACGCAATGCAAGAGGCGGGCTATGTTTTTGGCGGTGATTACCTGACGGTATTAAGAAAGATAACGCTCCCACTCCTCAAATCAACGATCCAAACCGCAGTGATCCTCCGGTTGATTGCTGCCATTCAGATCTGGTTGATTATCGTGATGCTTTTGGGTTTCTCCCGACTGCCCACACTGGTAGAAAGGGTCGTTTACTATCATGATGAAGTAGGCGGTTTGAACATCAGCTATCAGATGGCGACGGGATACACTATCATAGTTTCGTTTATTGTCTCGATGGCCGCACTACTCTATCTACGCGTCTCAGGGTCATCAGATAATTGGGAGGCTACAGCATGAATGATAACAAACCGATCGACATCGCCAAAGCAGCTAAAACCACCACTTTCTATATCTTGATAACCAGCATTGTCATTGCCCTGCTCACGCCACTTTACTTTATCGTCTCACTCTCTTTTCTTTCTACCAGAGAAGCCTATCGTTTTCCCCTCCCCATAACTCCTGCTCTAAGCAGTGATTACAAGTTGACCGAGGGAGAACGGGGGTACCTCTTCAGCGTCTATGATCGCGTAAGTGGCGAATACCAAACTATCTTAGATACAGGTGAAGTGGATAAGATATACAACTACATGAAGTATCAGATGGGTACCCCCATGACCGAGGCGGAAATTGGAGAAGTGATCGCCCAGTTAGAAATAGAAGACCCCGTCTATTTTCGGGAGCGTCGTAATCTCATCCACAACTATCAGACCTTCTTCCGGGTGGCTGGTACCGGCGAAGCTATACCCGCATTATTACGCAGCTTGCAAGTTTGTGCTCTTACTATCGTGATCTCGTTATCCATTGGAGGGATGGCAGGTTATGCTTTTGCGCGCTATCGTTTCAAAGGCCGGAACCTACTAAAATTCAGCGTATTGTTCGTACGGATGTTCCCCGGCGTGGCTATCGCTATGCCCATGGTGATTATCTTAGCCAATATAGGTTTCTACGATCAACCAATGGGCTTATCCTTAGTCTATTCGGTAGGCTCTATCGCCCTTACCGTATGGATCACGGCGAGTATCTTTATGGGCATACCCGTTTCCCTGGAAGAAGCGGCCCAAGTCTTTGGAGCCAACAAAATCCAGACATTCTTACGCATCACGTTGCCGTTAGCGTTACCTGGCTTGGCCGCCGCAGCGATGTACGCCTTCTTAGGAGCCTGGAACGAAACCGTTGCCGCCATTATCTTAACTCAATTTAATCCCACCTTCTCAGTAATCGTCTATCAGACAGTCCTGGGAGCGACCGGACAAGTAAATCTAGCGGCTGCCGGCGGTATAGTAATGGCAATACCCAGCGTGGTATTCACTTTCTTTATTCGGCGTTACATCAACCAGATGTGGGGCGGGATGAGCATCTAAACCGGCCAGCAAATTCTTAAGGAGAAAAATATGGCTACCTTACAACTTAAAAATATCACCAAACTTTTTGGGAAAGATGTGATAGCAGTAAAAAACCTATCGCTGCAAGTTCATGATGGCGAATATCTGGTCCTCTTAGGCCCCTCTGGCTGCGGTAAGACCACCACGATGCGCATGGTGGCGGGATTAGAAGAGGCCACACACGGCACCATAATCCTGGACGGGGAGGACATTACCGATTTACCCCCGCGCAAACGTGATGTGAGCATGGTCTTTCAAAGTTATGCCATCTGGCCGCATATGACAGTTCACGATAATATCGCTTTTGCCCTGCAGCTAAAAAGGCTACCAGAAACGGAGATCGACAAAATTGTCAACGAGGTTACCAGATTGACCAAAATCTCTTCTCTACTTGAGCGTTATCCAACTCAACTTTCCGGCGGGCAGCGGCAGCGGGTAGCGGTAGCGCGAGCTATTGCAGTGCAACCTAAGGTCTTCCTAATGGACGAGCCGCTTTCCAATCTGGATGCCAAACTACGCAATTCAACCCGCACTGAGCTGCGGGCTATCCACAATCAAACCGGCGCGACTACCGTCTTTGTCACTCATGATCAGGCAGAAGCGATGAGCATCGCGGATCGTATTGTCATTATGAAAGAGGGTGAAATCGTGCAAATTGGTACTCCAGAAGAGGTATACAGTGAAAGCAACTGCCTTTTCGTAGCCGATTTCATCGGAACTCCACCTACCAATTTAATTGAGGTAGAATTAGTAACTGCTGATGGAACCTATTATCTGGAAAATCAATATCTCCATATGCCACTAAACGCAGAGCTCACGCGAAAACTGAGCCAATACGATAAACAAAAACTAATCCTCGGAATTCGACCTGAGAATATCAAGTTAGGGTCAGAGAAAGAGGCCTTTTTCTCAACCAACTGTTTAGTCTCAGAGCCACAAGGCTCACATCAAATCATAGCAGTGAAAATGGCGGATAAAATACTCAAGATTGTGGCTTCTCCCCGCCCAAGAGTCGTTTCAGGAGATAGTATTCACCTCACTTTTGAGGATGCAGCTCTACGGTTCTTTGATCCGGAGACCGGCAAGCGAATTTTATCGTAAAACACTGGGCCATCAACACCACACCGCATAAAATTAGACTGAAATTAGAGAGAAAAGAACCGATGAGAAGAATTCGTTGGATCGCTCAAAAAATCGAGCAGCGGCTAGAGATAATTGAGAAGTTAGTTTATCGAAAGCAAAAACAACTTTCTACTTTTAAGTACCTTAAACTATCTGGGCCAGAGATCGACCCACCGGTTTCATTAGCGGATTTCCCAACACACGCCGAGAACATCCCCTGGGGCAGCTACTGGGGCGAATACAAGGCTAATTTTGTCTTGGGAACTCGCTTCCACTTGCCGGTAGAGTGGCAAGCGGAAGCAGTCGCCCTATATCTGCCCATCGGCAAAGCGGGGGATTTCAGCCATCCAGAGGCTTTGGTCTATCTGGATGGAGAGCCTTACGCCGCCTGCGACCGACATCACCAGGAGATTTTACTACCGCCCCAGTATGCGGATGGCAAATCGCACGAGCTGATATTGCACGGTTGGGCGGGCAGTTTACAGAACTCCCCCGACGTCCGTCTACTGATGCGTGAATGTGCCCTCGTAACCATCCACCAACCAACTCGTGATTTTGTCTCGTTGGTGCGAGTGACGTTAGGCATTGCCAACCAACTTGATGAGGATGAACCGGCGCGGACACAACTCTACAATGCTTTGAATGCCGCTTTCCGATGTTTGGATCTGCGTGAGCCACCGGGGGAGGATTTCTACCGGAGCGTGCCGCAGGCAACCAAGTTACTGCGAGCTGGCGTAAGGGCCAGCGGTGAACCGCTAGCTGTGGAAATCACAGCGGTAGGACACGCTCACATAGATCTGGCCTGGCTCTGGACGCTGGCACAGACGCGGCGGAAAGCCGGACGCACCTACCACAACGTCTTGCGCTTGATGGAACAGTACCCAGAGTTCCACTTTACGCAGAGCCAACCACAACTCTACGAGTTCGTGCGGCAGGATTACCCGGAACTCTTCGCGCAGATCAAGGAACGAGTAAAAGAAGGACGGTGGGAACCCATCGGCGGCAGTTGGGTAGAGATGGACTGCAATCTCTCCGGTCCGGAATCGTTAGCGCGCCAATTTCTACTGGGGCGGACGTTTTTCCGCGAGCAGTTTGGGGCTGAGGCCGAATCGCCCATACTCTGGCTGCCCGATGTCTTCGGTTACGCCTGGAACTTGCCACAGTTGATCAAGGAAGCTGGCTTGGAATACTTCTTCACCATCAAGATTGGTTGGAACCTGGTCAACCGTCTACCCTACGATTCCTTCTGGTGGCAGGGACTAGATGGGACGCGAGTGCTGACACACTTCAGCACCACGCCGCAACCGGGCAGCCGTTTTGCCAGTACCTACAACGCGGCCGTGACGCCGGAACAGACCCTGGAGAGCTGGCGAAACTTCCAGCAGAAAGATGTCGGCGTCCCCGGTCAGACCGCGCCGCTCCTGATGTCCTATGGATATGGCGATGGCGGCGGTGGCCCAACGCGCAAGATGTTGGATAATTTGCGCGAGTTAAGCAATTTCCCCGCGACACCGCGCCTGCACGCCGGCACAGTGAAGGAGTTCTTCACCCAATTGGAAACGGAACTCGGAGAGCGCCTCCCAGTCTGGAACGGCGAACTCTATCTGGAAAATCATCGCGGCACCTACACCTCGCAGAGCCGTACTAAACGCGCCAACCGCAAGAGCGAGTTTTTATTGCACGACGCGGAGTTTCTGGCCAGCTGGGCCGCACTCTCCCTCCCCGCCTACCAGTATCCCCACGCGGAGCTAAAACGCGCCTGGAAATTGGTAGCCCTGAATCAGTTCCACGATATCATCCCCGGCAGCAGTATCGGGGAAGTTTACATCGATTCTGACCGACAATACCAGGAGGTCCGGCAACTGGGGGAGCAAGTGCGCGATAACGCGCTCTCCCAGCTCAGCAAGCGGCTGGAAGGCGAGCTGGTAGTAGTCAATCCTACCTCCTTTACCCGCTCCGATCTGGCATTCTGGCCCGGAAAATTACCGGCGGGGGAGCTGCTGGTGCGCCCAGACGGGAGAGCTGTGCAAATCCAAGCCGTGGAAGCTGGCAGCTGGCTCGCATTAGGCGCACTCCCACCCTACAGCCTCACCCCGCTCACCAAACGTAAAGGTGAGTTGTCACCAATGCCTCCATCCCTTAGAGCAACGCCTAAACTGCTGGAAAACGCCCAGCTGCGCGTTGAGTTCAACGCAGAGGGCGATATCACTCGTATCTTCGATAAACGTCAAACGCGGGAAGTATTACCAGAAGGCGCTATCGCCAATCAGTTCCAGCTCTTCGAGGATCTGAATCCCCATTTTGACGCCTGGAATATAGATCCGCTCTACGAGGATAAACAGTGGCTGGCCGAGCCGGCCGAAACAGTCCGCGTGGTGGAAAACGGCCCGTTGCGCGCTACTTTGGAAATTCGACGACGGCTGCACCACAGCGAGCTGGTGCAGCGCATCACATTGACGCGCCAGAATGCCCAACTGGATTTTGAGACCACCGTCCACTGGCATGAGCAGCATCTCCTGCTCAAAGTCGCTTTCCCCGTGCAAGTACTGGCTCCCAAAGCCACCTACGAAATTCAGTGGGGCAACGTCGAGCGCCCCACCCACCGCAACACCAGCTGGGATTGGGCACGCTTCGAGACGGCCGCGCAAAAATGGGTGGATCTAAGCGAAGGGGGCTATGGGGTAAGCCTACTCAATGATAGCAAATACGGCCACGATATCCACGCTAACGTCATCCGCCTGAGCTTGTTGCGCGGCCCCACCTCTCCTGATCCCCAGGCCGACCAGGGCGAACACCACTTCACCTACAGCCTGCTCCCGCATGCTGGAGGCTGGAACGAGAAGAGCGTAGCAGCCGCCTATGCGCTCAACGACCCGCTGCTAGTGCATCCAATTCACGGTGGAGGCAATCTTGCCCACACCCCCCAACCCTTTATCAGTACCACCGCTCCCCACGTGGTCATAGAAACCATCAAAGAGGCAGAAGATGGAGCTGGCGTGATAGTACGCCTCTACGAAAGCCAGCGTCGGCGCGGCAAAGTGACGCTCAAGACCAATTTCCCCTTACAAGCAGCCTGGCGCACTAACTTATTGGAGGAGAACCAGGAAAAGTTACCCTGTACCACAAATAAAATAACCTTCTCGCTCCGCCCGTTCCAGATCATGACTCTGCGCCTGGTGGCTAAAAAAGAAATTTGACGTATCCTAAATGCAGCTGGCTTAAAAAGCCATGTTTAGCCGTCAAAGTTGGTCATACAATCTTTCTAAGGAGGAAAAATGTCCACCCCGCAAAAACTAAATACTCTTATCGAGGAATTTGCACCTGCCAACCAAAAAACGCTGCGCGCGCAGATAGAAAAATACGACGAGCTGCTCGCAGAACTACCCAGAGCTACTCAACTGGCTGAAAGTGAGACGCCAGCAAGAAACTCTGGCATCCTGGCTCTTAATGGAGCCTCTGGAGCAGGACAAAGCTATGTCATGGCCGAGGTGGAAAAACTGCTAGCTAAACGTGAAATAGAACTGCCGCGCATCTATCTACTCGGCACACGAGCGGCTCGACCAGGAGAAGGCTACAAAAATCCCTATATCTTTGTCAAAGAAGTAGCCGCTGGATACCAGGAAATATACCATCCGGAGATAATTTATCGCCCCGATGATATCTACTATTTCTATCAATCGCGTCCTGGGGCCGCTAACGCCATCCTGATGGAAGATATGCAAACTGCTCAAGAAGAGATCATGTATCTGGAGACGGTAATCCCAACCCTACTGCACATCCAACAAAATGAGCTCGGCGGTATCCCCGCCTGGGGTGATAAATTGCAGATCCTTTACCTGGTCGTACCGACAGGCTCCGAGTGGGTCTATCGCCTGCTGAATCGCGAACCGGAGAAACTAAAAGGAGCGCAATTCCAGGCTCAGATTTTGGGAAGAACCGGCTCATCGTTAGAGGATATGCAGCTGGCAGTAGAGCACCAGATACCCGTCATCCTAAATCGCTACAACAAAGCAGATCAGGCCGCTCAGGAGATTTTAGCTGCCTGGGGCCTGGGTTAAAGACTGAAGAAGATCGCCAGTATGAGCTCCAGGGCAGTTTTGACAGAGCTGCCCTGGAACCAGATTGGCAGCAAGGCGAACGAGCCGCAAAGCGATAGGGATAATCAACGCTCTGGCCCAACCAAATTATACAAGGAGTTTGTCTGTGAACATCGGTGTAATTCATTACAAAGTTGGCGGGACAGATGGTGTCTCGCTGGAGATCGAGAAGTGGAAAAGGGTGCTGGAGGAGATGGGCCATCATGTCTATCTCTGCGGGGGTGATCTGGGAACAGCAGAGGGGACGCTGATTAAAGAGCTGTACCATCACCGCGAGGATGCTCGGCGCTTAAATTATAACACTTTCACCGAGTTGCGTGATTATCCAAATGAGGAAGCATATCGGGAGGAATTATATTCCCTGGCCGCCGCCATTGAAGAAAAACTGCGCGTCTTTGTGGAGGATAAAGAGTTAGATTACCTCATTCCGGAAAACGTCTGGTGCGTAGCTGCCAGCCCCTCCGTGGCGATTGCCGTTACCCGTGTGATGCGTGAGTATCAGCTACCCGCGCTGGCACACAATCACGATTTTTACTGGGAGCGCACCGATAGTGTGGCGCTAACCTGCGGCACAGCAATCGAACTGGCGCAGAAATACCTGCCGCCCCGCGATCCCCTGGCGCAGCACACAGTTATCAATAGCCTGGGAAAGCAACAGCTCCAGGAGCGGCTGGGACTGGCCTCGACCATTGTACCCAACGTCTTCGACTTCCACGGCCCCGGTTGGGAAGCGGACGAGTACAACGCCGATTTCCGTGCGCGCATCGGGTTGCGGGAAAATGATCTCTTCATGCTGCAAGCCACGCGCATCGTGGCCCGCAAGGGGATCGAGTTGGCGGTGGATTTTGTCCGCGAGCTCGATACGCCGGCCCGCCGCGCCGTGCTCCAGGAGCGGGGGCTTTACAATGGACAGCCATTTGATGAGGAGAGCCGCATCGTTCTGGTGTTGGCTGGCTACGCTCAGGATGACCGGAGCGGCTACACGCCCCGCTTGAAGCGCAAAATCAAGCAAGCGGGCATCGAAGCTCTTTTCATCGAAGAGCTGGTAGCGGGAAAGCGCCAAACACGCGATGGTGAAAAAATCTACTCACTCTGGGACACTTACATCTACGCCGATTTTGTCACCTATCCCAGCTTATGGGAAGGCTGGGGCAACCAACTCCTGGAGGCGCTGCGCGCCAAACTGCCCTTCCTGCTCTATGAGTATCCCGTTTACCTCGCTGATATCAAAGACCGCGGCCTAGAGACGGTCTCATTGGGTTCCGAGCTAACGGGCTATGACCAACAGGGACTGGCTCAAGTAGCACCAGAAACTATCCAGGCGGCCGCCGATGAAGCGCTAGAGTTGCTTACCAACAGGGCACACTATCGGCAAACAGTAGAACACAATTTTGCGGTAGGTGAAAAGCATTATTCCATGCATGCGCTAAAGGCTTATCTAGAACCATTGCTGGCCGTGTAAAATGGCCACAACGTTCATAGTCATACCCACCTACTGAGGGCGGCCAACCGGACACGCCCCACAACCAGAGGACGCGCACTTTGATCACCCGACTCCCATAGATGGAGTCAGCACTCTACCGCGCCTGCTCCAGAGTTTACAAGAACAGGACCAGATAGAGTTCGCCGTCTTGATCATCACGGCGGCAGTAACCGCCTCCGTGGAAAGAGCCGCGCAGCAGCGAGTGGCTGAGTTAATGGCACCGTATTAAAAATCA
>DAOTUH010000446.1:0-2202 GCA_034437255.1 Anaerolineae bacterium | reverse complement strand
TGCTTATCGCGTCCCAGCATACTTCTTAGATCAGCTATCAAAACTGGAACATTTGTTCCCTATTCTGTAAAGGTTCATCAAGTCCGTTAAGGGACACTACCAGAATTTGGATTTTGGAAAAACCCGATTTCTGAATACCGCGTACGATGGCGGGTTTGACTTCGTAAAGCGTATAGGCTCTCTTGGATTTTGCAGGGTGACTGAAAAAGCGGTTTTGATTTTCTCCACAGATTACGCAGATTTTCATCGATTTTCTGTGTGAATCTATGAAGCCTGTGGTTAATACCTCACTTCGACCCGGCGAAATCCTGAAGACCCAAAGTAATAACTCTGAACTTGCCATCCCACATTTGAGTCAAAGCTCCCCTGAGTGACTTAGCATCACGTCACGTTGCTTCGAGCGGATCGCTAGATCCGCGACTTCAGCGGGCACCGCCCAATACCCGTGAGATGGCAGCATAAGAAATATGTTTTCCGAAAGGGATGTCGGACTCCCTGAATAGGCAACCTAAAAATCTTGGCGACTGTCCGACCTTTGGTCGGCGGCTTCTTGGCATGAGGCTCATCTTTTTTTCACCAAAGCCAATGCTTGACCGCCGGAGATGACCACGTATAATCGCAGACGAAATGCAAGAGAACCAGACGACCAAGAATTCAACAAGAATATTTCTGGGCTTGACATTCCTGGCTCTGACGGTGGTCGGGGGATCGTTGCTGGTGGGGCGCTACCCAGCGCCTTATTGGATGCCCCCGCGTTATCTCTGGGAGGACGCTTTTGCCCGGCGGTTAGTGCTTCAATTGCGGCTGCCGCGCGTACTGACAGCGTTTCTCATGGGCACTGTGCTCGCCGCGGCAGGCATGGTGCTCCAGATGATCTTCCGAAATCCTCTGGTGAGTTCCGGGTTCCTGGGTGTCTCCCAGGGCGCTGCTTTTGGGGCTGCCTTCAGCATTCTCTTCCTCAGCAGCTCCCCCCTGCTGGTACAGACCAGCGCCGGCGTCTGTGCCTTTTCCGGGCTTATCCTCTCTTATCTGCTAGCACAACGTATCCACTACGGAGATTGGGCACTGCGCCTGATCTTGGCCGGGATTGCGGTCTCGGCGCTCTTCTCGGCGGGTGTCGGTCTGCTAAAGTATGTCGCCGATCCCCTGAGCGAATTACCCGAAATCGTCTTTTGGATGCTGGGTGGGCTCTGGGCTGTCACGTGGCAAGATCTTATGGTTATCTTGCCGGTCACCCTTATCAGCCTGATCCTGCTGATTTTGATGCGCTGGCGCCTCAATCTGCTGGCCCTGCGCGACGAGACGGCTTTCTCTCTGGGCGCAGCGCTCCACCGTGAGCGTGCCGTGTTGCTCATGGCCGCCGTCATCGCCACGTCAGCCGTGGTCGCCGTGGCGGGGATCGTGGGTTGGATCGGCCTCATCGTTCCGCACCTGGCGCGTCGTCTCGTCGGTTCGGATGCGCAATCTGCTCTGCCCGCTTCCATGCTGATCGGGGGCACGTTCGCGCTTATCTGTGATGATATTGCTCGGACCATGCTTTCTGGAGAGATCCCCCTCGGTATTCTCACGTCTCTTTTGGGTGCTTTGATCTTTATCAGCATGCTTTCCAGCTATACGCTCTCGCGCAACACGGGGCGTGTGTAGATTTTGGCGGAGCGGGAGATCTATCCACAGATTACACAGATGCTCGTTTTTGATCATCAAGGATAGGTAAGATTTCCAAGCCGGTTTCGTGCAACAAGAGGTTCGTAGTCAGGCACGGAACCCGTGGAGTGCCGTTTTACGCTGTCCGACGCCACTCCGTTGCACTTCGTGGCGTACTACGAGCCCTGTTACATTAGGAAGCAACAAAGCGGAGGATGTTAGATTCTGGTTTCCATGTCCAAATGTAAGTAAGTGTGCAGTGAGAGGTATAAAGATGGAACGACACTTTGGATTCGGTATTCGATGTTGGATACTCGGCTGTCTCTTCACCGGCGTGATTTTGACGACGCCGGTGCTGGCACAGCCCACCATTCCCCCAACGTGGGACGTCATCGCCGACGATTTTGAGAGCGGTACCCTGGATGCCTGGCTGAAGGGAGGCGATGTGACACTGACGCCCACCGTCTCCCCCGGCGGCGGGCACAGCGGCTCCGCCGGCCTGGCGGTGCCTCTGGGGCAACAGACCGGTTACATTTATCAGAGCGAGATCGCGCGCGC
>DAOTUH010000445.1:0-4827 GCA_034437255.1 Anaerolineae bacterium | reverse complement strand
CGCGACGAGTTGGCCAAGGTCGGGGAGTTCGTCTACTACGAGACACCGGTCGACGGCGAGCAGCGGCGCGTCCTGGGGCGCGTCACCGGACGCCGCCCCGTGCGTCTGCTGCCGGACGGCTTCCTCGCCGATCCCGAGGTGCCGCCCATGAGAGTGGCGTCGATGCTGGGGTACGAGGGGCAGGATCAGGAGCTCTTCGAGATCAGCGTCAACGTGTTGGGTTACTATAACGACGTGCTGGGGGACTTCGTCAACCCCCGCATCCCGCCGCGGGCCGGGACACCGATCACCATTGCCGACAGCAACATGTTGACCGAGGTACTCAGCAAGCGCAAAGCGGACCAGACCGGCGCGGCGCACGTGGGCTCGCTGCTCAGTCGCCCCGTGGGCGAGGTGCCCATCGCTATCGACCTGCGGGCCGTCACCAGCACCCACCTCGCCATCATCGCCAGCACCGGCTCTGGCAAGAGCTATCTGGCGGGCGTGCTCACCGAGGAGTTGATGGCACCGCACAATCGCGCCGCAACGCTCATCGTCGATCCCCACGGGGAGTACGATACCTTGATGGAGATGGAAGGCCTCGACGCCTTCGCCACGCGCGACGGCTATCGTCCGCAGGTCGAGATCATCCGCCCGGAGGACGTCAAGGTGCGCATCTCATCCCTCAACTTAGGGGATCTCCGGTATCTACTGCCCAATCTATCAGAGCGCATGCACTACGTGCTGGGCAAGGCCTACAACCTCGTGCAGCGCAAGTTTGGACCGAAGTGGACGCTGGGTCAACTCCTGATCGCCGTGCGTGAGGCCGAGCGGGAGATGAGCGGACGGACCATAGAAGACGAAGCCGAGGCCCTGGCGCAGGATGATGACTACGGCACGGCCGGCGCCGTCATCTGGCGACTCAAGTCACGATTGGAGAGCTCATCGATCTTCGACAACCTCGCTAGTCTGCCCCTGGCGGATCTCTTCCGCCCGGGCCAGTGCACGGTGCTCCAGCTCAACGAGGTCGATCACCGAGAGCAGCAAGTGGTGGTGGCGACCTTGCTGCGGCGTCTCCTCTATGCGCGCATGCAGACGGAGAAGGGCGCGGCGGAGCGCGGCGACGATACCTATCTTCCCTATCCCGCCTTTGTCCTGATCGAGGAGGCGCACAACTTCGCGCCCGCCTCGGCTGATCTCGTGAGCTCCCAGATCCTGAAGAAGATCCTCTCGGAAGGTCGCAAGTTTGGCGTAGGCGTGGGGCTTATCAGCCAGCGACCGGGCAAGCTAGATTCCGATGTCCTCTCGCAGTGTATGACGCAGTTCATCCTGCGCATCGTCAATCCCCTCGATCAGAACAAGGTCGTGGAGAGCGTCGAAAGCGTGGGGCGGGACCTGCTCCGGGAGCTGCCCGCGCTCTCCAAGGGGCAAGCCATCATTACTGGCGCTGCCGTCAACACGCCGGTATTGTGTCGCGTACGGCGGCGCCTGACGGAACATGGCGCGGAGGACGTCGATGCGCCGGCGCGCTGGGTGGATTGGTGGGAGCATAGTTCACTTGGCAGTCTGGATCGGGACACGGCGCTCCCCGCAGAGCCTGAGCGTCGCGGGCGGAACAAGCTGTTCAAGACGTGAGGAAATGGAGCATGGTGTGAAAGTGCTCGACATCGTACGTCAAGTCATCGTGGAGTTCTGCCACGCCTTCGTGGAGCATCCTTACCTATGCTATACGGAACACGGGCAACATGCGTTATTCTACACTCAGTTCTACAATGCCTTGCCGCCTGAACAACGCTACACAACCTGGCAAGGACAAAAAATCGGTGTGATCCAAAAGGAGTATCCTATTGCGGGAGATTTGGACAAACCACGTCGTCAGCATTGGGATATCGCGGTGCTCAAGACGCCGCCGGAAAGTCTCACCACGGAAAGTGCTTACGACTATCTGAAGCTAGCGGCTGTGATCGAGTTCGGGATGAACGAAAGCAAGCCGCATCTGGTGGAAGATTTGCGGCGGCTCCGTCATCGGGACGCCAACCTGAGTCAGGGCTTCATCGTGCATCTGTATCGACTTTCAAAACCGGGGAATTTGTTCTCAAAGCGCGATTGGACGTCAGGTTCAAAACGCATTCTATCACCACAAGAGGTGGCGGAACTTGCAGCGGACAAACCCGTTGAGGTCTATTATGCGCTGGCCGACAGCACAGGGTGCTATGCTCCCGGCGTCTGGGGGATACAGAACGGTGTGGTGACGATGTTATCCAGTAGAGAATCTGTTGAAGGAGGATAAAATGAATCTACAGAAGAAGATTGCAGAGGTAATGATCGCCTGGGGTAATGAGATTCTGAGCAGACCTCGAGAACGCTTCGATTTCACCCGTGCGAAAACAACAAGTGGATTATCTGTCAAGGAAAGACGCGAGCGAGAAGCGGCTAACGACCTGCTCAACGATCTCGAGACATACCCGCACATTTATGTGCTCGGTGCACTGATGACGCGCCAATACGATATTGCGAAGTGCTGGTTCATCCCGTATCGCTTCATCAAAGACAACCAACTCGGCTCCTTTGCCTTTGAAGCACTGCGAGAGGTTTCGAGTCAATTGGTAGCGGATTGGATGAGTAACCCGCCCAAACATCGTTTTCATCGCCAAATGGGCGAAATCTTCTATGCTGGTATCTAGAAGATCGACCAGGACTATGCCGGCGACGCCGCTCAGATATGGCAGGGTGAGCCCAATGCAGAGATAGTCAAACGACGCTTCCAGGACTTCAAAGGTGCCGGGTCGAAGATTGCTAACATGGCAACCCACATCTTGGTGCATCGCTTCAAGGTACCATTAAGTGATCTATCAGCCATCGACATGCCAGTGGATACCCATGTGCGGAGGGTCTTCCGCAGATTGGAACTTATATCCACTGGTCTATCCAAAGCAGCCGAAAAAGAGGCAATCATCGCCGCGGCCCGCCGGTATCATCCAGCTTATCCCGCCGTATTTGATCGTCCGGCGTGGCAGACGGGCAGATGGTGGTGTCACGAGCATAAGCCAAACTGTGCGGCTTGTCGATTAAGAGATCTCTGTCCCTCGTCATCTGCCTGATGCGAGGCCAGTAAGCACAAGGTGCAGTGAGGATCCCAAAGCGAAAAGGCCAGGCAGCTGCCTGGCCTTTTGTACTTCATCTTCCATACCCCTCCCGCTTCAACACCTTCGCCGCGGCGGAGAAATCTCCGCCGTGCTCCAGCGTCGCGTACAATCCAAAGGGCGTGTAGGCTTCATCAGGGTCCAAACCAGGCGAGTTAGCAGAGAAATTGTAGAACCACCGTCGATCTGAATCATCCAACAGCGTGGCACTCCAACTGCGCCGCTTGCCCGGTCGCCGCCAATCGGAGCGCGTCAGGCGCCAGCCGGTGACTGTTCCTATGATGGGCCGGGCTGTCTCCACTGTTCGCAGCCGCTACAGTAACGATAGAGTGGGCCTATTTTAGCTTGACAACGCTTTTGTGAAACCCCGGTTTCCGTCTGAAAGAGCGAGGCTCATCGGCTTGTTGAAAAAGAGATGCCTACCAACCACGACATAATCAACTTCCATGGAAAAACCTCCGGTGTTTGAAAGATATTCCTCGGTACCCGGCGTGGTTTATGTTACAATATAAGTCAGGAGTTGAACTCAACTCAGAGGGAGGAACCATGCTTAAGGTTGAAGATTTGGTGGCGACCCGCCTGTATAGCGATGAGGAAGCCGTGATTCAGGACGCGCTGCGACATCTACTGCGCGCTCGACCTGACTTGCGCATCCAGCTAGCCATTCACCGGTACGAAACCGAGGAATTATCGTTGGCAAAGGCCGCCAGCCTGGCCGGGGTGAGTTGGATGCAGATGAAGGAGATCCTGGTGGAGAATGGTGTTCAACCACGTCTCGGTCCAGAGAGTCTGGCGGAGGCTGAATCTGAAGTGATTGTGTTGCGCGATTACTTCGAGACGCAGTCATGAGCATCATCAGTAACACGACGGTGATCTCTAACTTCGCGATTATCGAACAATTAGCGTTGCTCCAGGCGCTCTATGACCGCTTATACATTTCTACTGACGTGCATGCTGAGATCCAGGCCGGACTGGACGAAGGCTACCGCTTTTACGCTGGGCTGGACGATGTAATCTATCCGATGTCACCTTCGGGCTGGATACGCTTGACCAGCGTGACCGGCGAACAAGAACTGCGACTGCTAGGGCAATTACCGCGTCGCCTGCACAGCGGTGAAGCGTCCTGCCTGGCGATTGCCAAACATCGAGACTGGATCGTGCTGACAGACGATTTGGCCGCGCGTAAAGAAGCTGCCCGGCTGGGAGTTCGTGTTTCTGGTTCAGTAGGTTGTCTTGTCTTGGCCGTTGAACAAGAGATTTGGTCCTTGGAACAGGCAAATCACTGGCTCAATGTCTTGCGAAAGCACAATTATCGATCGCCAGTCACGGATTTGACACCGTTGCTTACCTGAAATTCGCCCTGCGCTCCAGGCCGCAAGGCCCAACTTCGAGGATATAAGTTATAGAAGATTTTGTATAAGTTTGTACCTCAACAAGTGTAGTCCCGCCAGCAGGAAAGTGGGCTGACGATGACGAAACACGACGCTCCGCGATAATTTAAGCAAAATAAAGGGCAAGGTTCAATAATGTCTGTATAAGACTTGCTTTTCCCTTTGATTGCCCCTCATCCAGTGGCTGCGTTGGCCCAACTGGGTGGGTTACCCGTCGCCAAGACCCGCCGCAGCCGCCGCAGGTTGACGGCGGTGGCGGTCAGGATCAATTGCAAGTTCACCTTCTTGAGCCCTCGATAGCGGGCTCGTCGCAT
>DAOTUH010000444.1:0-2535 GCA_034437255.1 Anaerolineae bacterium | reverse complement strand
CTGCAATGGCCAACTCGTACTCACCTAGGCGAGCGTAAGCAACCGCTCGATTATTATAAGTCACAGCGACATCCGTAGAGCGCTTCTCCAGATCCGCTGTATACCACTGAACGGCCTCACGAAGCAGTTGCTCTCTCTGGATTTCGTCGTCTTGCAACGTGGCATCCTGTAACGCCTGCGAGGCATTCATATATTCTGTGCTGTAGATAACCTCACCTCCAGGAGGTTGAGCCGACACCGCACCTGGCAGAGCGTCCAACAAAAGGAACAATAATATGATAGCCAAGCCTAAAGACGTCCACGTCATCACACGACTTTCCATAGGACTTCTCCTTTCACTACGAATGCGACGACAAGGTTAATATAACATCCGCTCGGAGGCTGGGTCAATCCTGGAAATCAACTATTTTTCTCTGGTGAAAATCTACCGGGAGTAGAGCTTCTTTTCAAGTCTTCATCTCTGGGACTTGCGAGTTGGATATAGGGAACGATCAGACTACTCTGCGATCAAGGCCGAACTCATAGGAGCATGCACGAACCGGTCTTGGACTTCTTGGAGAGGGTGATAGGGATCGAAAATGACGATGAATTGCAATTCGTGCGTACCCTTCGCCTTGGGCAGTTGTACATGCCCTGGAAGGAACAATTCGCTGCCTGGGGGCATGCGCAGGTGCAGGAGGGAATCACCCTTGAAGGAGGTCTGTTGAAAATTCAGCACCGGCACAATCACATACTCCCGAGTTATGTTGTCAGCGGGATTCCGGGCCCACAATTCCAGCGCAAAGGCCGCCCCGGGGCGGGTCTTCGTTGCCAACAGCAGGCGCTCCTTGGCCGGCCGACCGTCATCGGGTAACAGAGGCATGGCAGAGGGAGAGGTGCGTTGAACGCCAACCACTTCCCCCACCCGTGCTTCCGGCAACCTCTCGTCCGGCTCTGGAGGGATGCACGCCCCAACACAGACCACCGTGCGACGGCCGACGGCAGGGAACGAGGGTGGCAGCCGTGTTTGAGGGTCAATAGGACGGCCTTCCGGCTCGGAGAAAACGGTGACGAAGAGATCATGCCAGCCGGAGGTGTTGACAGGAACCTCCAGGGGGATTTCCATATCGACAGCCGGCGGTATCTCCAGGTAATGCAACTGGCCCCATTGCCCATCCAAGCCAAAGGTCACCTGCTCGTAGTCTAGAAAGATCGCAATTGCGACGGGATGGGAAAGGTCGCTACCCGTACTAAGCAAGAGCCGCGTGGTGAAAGGATCACCGGCTCGAACATGAAACTGATCATTGGAAGCCCGCTCATGAATCGGCTTGTGACGATCCTCTGGGCGCATGAAGCCCACGCCTAAACCGCGCGTCATTTTCTGCGGTTCGCTGAACCAAACATCTTCAGACCACGTTTCGTGCCGCACCACCGCCATCTCAGCGGCGGGAACCGCGCAACCGATGAGAAATCCTATCAGAGAGATGAGCAACCCGATCCTCGACAAGCTATTCATTTTTAGAAAGCCTCCTCACCCTCAATCAAACTCAATCAAAAGAAGAGCGCTGTCCGCACCAGACTTTCTTACCCAGACAGCGCTCAGTTATGTCTTTTATGTCTTACGGATAGTGGTTACGAGGACCACTCAGTGTGAGATGACCAGAAGCTATCATCTACATAACCACTCGTGTGAAAATAATGGAAGCCCTCCGATTTATTTGTATTGCCCCCACCGTAAGTTCGGCAAACAGCACGGGAAGATGTAAGATTGGAGTCGTCACATTGGTCATCGTATGACCATCCGTCGTTCACCCACCAATAGAGATATCCTTCTACTTTAATCTCGTCCTCTACCAAATCGGAATCGCTTTGGCTTGTCCAGCGGTAGGTAGAACCTCGTCGAGACAACGAGGAAAACACGCCCAGATCATCAGCAGAGGGAGCAATCATAATCACAGGTACACGACAGGCTGAACCCGGTTGACTACCAGTCACCTGAGATTCCAGCATATTTGAACACCGTGGGGCATGATCTTTCTCGTCCTGTGGTCCTAAGGTCTGTGCTGCAACCGGCTCCAGTGAGCTTAGAAGAGCTAGTAGTACAGCTACTGTAATCAACATCCATTGACGCTTCATAATTTACCTCCCTTTTGTGTGATTGGATCGCTATCCACCAGGCCGCCTGGTGATATTTCCATCCTATCACGGTGTGGGAGGCTATGTCAATCCTAGAAATCAACCATTTTTCTCTGGTGGATTTCCACCAGCACCAGTCTCTTCCGCAACCAAACCATGCTCCCAGAGCCACACGGCGGCCTCGGTCCGGGAGGCGAGATCTAATTTACGCAGCAAATTGCCCACGTGCGTTTCCACCGTGTGCTCGCTGATAGTCAACGCCTCAGCAATTTGACGGTTGCTCTTGCCCGCGGCAATCTGCATCGCCACCTCCTGCTCGCGCTCGGTCAGGCTTTCCCAGCGCTGACCCACCTCCTCCCGCCAGCGATGGACGCGCTCCAGTTGCTCCGGGGTGTAGAGCGCCTCGCCCTGCGCCGCCCG
>DAOTUH010000443.1:0-16207 GCA_034437255.1 Anaerolineae bacterium | reverse complement strand
GCGCTCCGATCCTCGTCCTCGGACAAGAGCTCGCCGCGCAGCACCCCTTCCGCCATCTCCAGAATGCGCCGGGGGCGTTCGTCTCCGGGGAAGCGAGCCTCCCACAGGGGCAGGACTTGACACAGCTTCCAGCTTCCAGCATCCAGCATTGACAATTCATAGCCCCCCATTATAATCGCCTACGTGTTCCAATGAAACGAAAGGGGGTGAGGATTATCAGATAAACTCAGGAACACCCACACTTTGCACTACCTATCCAAACTATTTGCAAGAGGAGGAGAATATGTTACGCAAGTCCCTGTATACGTTGATCTCCGTCATCGTGCTGCTGAGCCTGGCGCTGACGGCCTGTGGCACGCCGACTCCGACGGAAGTTCCCACCGAGGAACCGATGGAAGAGGAGCCGACGGAAGAACCCACAGAGGAGATGACCGAGGAACCAACCGAAGAGCCGACAGAAGAACCCACAGAAGAGGAGCCCGCCGAGCCCCAGCCGCTATGGAACCAGGCCCTGCGGCAAGCCATCACGGCGTCCATTGATCGCGAGGCGCTGGTAGACCGCGTCTACGAGGGCCGCAATATCCCCGCTTACCACATGGTCCCACCCAGCTATCCCTACGCCACGGAGCCCTTCCTGGATAAGTACGGCACCCGCGACCTGGATATGGCCATTGAGTTGCTGGAGGGCGAGGGCTACACCGAGGACAACCCCTTCCAGTTCAACTTCTGGTATCCGCCCGAGCACTACGGCACCACCACGGCCGACGTCGTCCAGGTCATCAAGGAACAGATCGAGGAGACCGGCCTGGTGGAGGTCAACCTCCAGAGCCAGAACTGGGCAGAGTACGTCGATAGCTTCGTCGCCGGCGAGATGCCCGTCTTCATCCTGGGCTGGTTCCCCGACTTCGTCGACCCTGAGAACTGGCTGTCGCCCTTCGGCTCCTGCACCCAATCCCCCGACCTCGGCGTCTTCTACTGCAACGACGAGATGGACGCCATGCTGCAGAAGGCAGCCGCGTCCGCTGACCCCGCCGAGCGTGAGGAGCTTTACGCGCAGATCGGCGAGTTATGGGCGGAAGACATTCCTACCATTCCGCTTTTCTGGGAACCTGAGTTCATCGTCTCCCGCAACGGCGTCGAAGGCATCAAGATTGGCTCCACCTTGGAGTTCAACTACAAAGAGCTGAGCTTTGGGGAAGGCGCCGAACCTGCCTCTGGCAGCACCGACACCATCATCATTGGCACCACCGACGAAATCCACAGCCTGGACGCACAGGATGCTTACTCCGTGCATGACTGGGAGATCCTACGAAACACGGGCACGGCGCTTCTAACCTACGAGCCGGGCACCGCCGAACTGATCCTGGGGACAGCGGCTGCCATGCCCGAAGTCAGCGAGGACGGCAAAACCTACACCTTCACGCTGAAGGAAGGGCTGCAATTCGCCGACGGCACCCCGGTCACCGCGCAGGATTACGTCCGCGCTTGGGAGCGCATCGGCCTGGAAGGCGATGTCTCCGGCCTGGTGCAGCTCTACGTGGAGAGCGTCGAGGCTCCCGACGACCAGACCGTGGTCTACCACCTGACGGACGCCTACGGCTTCTTCCCGGCCCTGGCCGCCACCGCGCCCTTCGTCGTCAGCAACCCCAACCAGTACCTCACCGACGAGCTGATCTTCTTCCCCGAAGCCATCGACGGCGTAGGTCCCTACATGATGACCTCGCTAACCGAAGGTGAGCAGATGGAATTGCAGGCCAACCCGAACTACTTCGGCGACGCGCCCACCATCGCGAACGTCATCATCCGCTACTACGCCGATCCCACCACCATGAGCAACGCGGTGGAGACGGGTGAGATCGACATCGCCTGGCGTACGCTGGGCCCCGTCGAGGCCATCCGCCTGCAAGAGGTCGAAGGCTTGACGGTCGAGAAGATCAATGCGCCCGCCCTGCGCTACATTGTCTTCAACCACGAATTCATGGTTGGCGGCGAGTAGTTCAAGTCCATTCACAATCACAGACGTATCAAAACGTAACACAACGTGGGGGCGGAAACTCTCGCCCCCACGTTCTTAATCCGTAAGCGTTTAGTTTTGTGAGCATCCAGGTGCAACGCACTTTCAATCTCAAACATACAGGTTTACAAGCACATCCCAGGGCATTTTTCAGATTTTGGCGCCCCCTTCGTTGTAAGTGCGTTGCACCTTTTACAGAAGACTAAACGGATACCTTAATCCAAGGGAGTGTGGAAGTCATGTCGTCTTCCTTTCGGAACTTTATCATCACGCGCTTATTGTTGACGATTCCTATGATCCTGATCCTGGTGACCATGGTCTTCTTCGTCATGCGGATTCTGCCGGGAGATCCGATCCGCTCACAACTCGGCCCCAAGGTCAGCGAGGAACAAGCCGACCAGCTGCGGGAGCGTATGGGGCTCAATCGCCCGTTATACGTCCAATACTTCGACTTTCTGTGGCGCATGGTCACGCTGGATTTCGGCAACGCGCTGACACAAGGAGAACGCCCGATCCGAGAGGAGTTAGCGGAGAAATTGCCCGCCACGATTGAGCTGACCATGCCGTCTATCATGTTCACCGCATTGGCCGGCATCTTCGGCGGCGCCTTTGCGGCCAAGAATCGTAAGACCCCGGCGGACTACGCGCTGCGCGTGATCAGCGTCACCGTCTACGCTTTCCCCATCTTCTTCCTGGGCCTGCTCTTCCAGATCATCTTCGCCGTACGCTTTCCACTCTTTCCGCTGGCCGGACGGATGGACGCGATGTTGATGACGACCTTCACATCCATCACCAACTTCTACATTATTGACGCTGTGCTGGACCAGAACTGGGCCGCCCTAAGATCGACACTGATGCACCTGGTGCTGCCGTCCTTCACCCTGGGGCTGATTTTGACGGGGCCATTCCTGCGCCTGACGCGCGTCAATATGCTGGAGATGCTACAATCCGACTTTATCACCGCCGGTCGCGCCCGAGGCCTGCCGGAGAACCGGCTGGTTTACAAACACGCGCTGCGCAACACGTTTATTCCCATTATCACGCTGCTGGGCCTGCAGTTCGCGCTGCTGCTGGCCGGCGCCGTGCTCACCGAGACGACGTTCTCGTGGCCGGGCATGGGCCGCTATCTCGTCAAGCGCATCGAACTGCGCGATTACAACGCCGTGCAGTCGGTCATCGCCGTCTTCGCTCTCTTCGTCGGCGGCATCAGCGTGCTGGTGGATATTCTGTACGCCTTCATCGATCCCCGCATCCGATACTAGGCCATCGTCAGGAGAGATAACTCATGCAAGAAGAGATTGTTCGAGAGAAAACGACCGACGCACCGCAAACAGTCCCCGACTGGCAACTGGAGGTGGACCGCGTGGGCTTCGTGCGTCGCCTGCTCATCGCCCGCAAATGGTACGGGGGCGACTGGTGGTTCGTCGCTGTCAGCGCGGTGCTGCTCATCTTTATCATCATCGTGGGTATTGTGCCGCAGTGGTTCGCGCCCTACGATCCCCGCGAGGAGGTAGGGCCGTCGCTGCTAGCGCCCGGCGAGCCGCCGTCTGAATACGTCCTGGTCGCGTCCACGGACGCCAACGTGACCGGCCTGCGCGACGTGGGCAGCCGTGAGAACCACGTCGGATACGTGCTCGGCACGCCCGCCGCCCAGGCGCTGCGCGAGACCCTCAACGAGATCACGGAGGCCGATCAAGCGAAGGGCCTGGACGTCCGCTACCAGCCGCGTCCGAACCGCTACGAGACGCTAGAGGAAGCGCTGGCCGCCCTATCAAGCGGCGAGATCGACGCCCTCGTCGCGTCACCTGGCAACCTGAACGAGGTGCTGGGCGAATATCCCGGGCTAGACATCGCCAGCTCGCTGCGCCAGGCCGCCGAGCGGGGCTTTATCCTGGGCACCAACCAGCTGGGCCAAGACATCCTCAGCCGCATCATCTGGGGCACGCGCATCGCGCTCATCGTCGGGCTGAGCTCGGCCGTGGTGGCGTTGGTGCTGGGTGTGCCACTAGGCCTGCTCAGCGGCTTTGTCGGAGGTTGGCTGGACCGCGTCCTCACGCTGCTGATGGACAGCCTCTACTCCTTCCCCGGCCTGATCCTGGCTATCGCCATCGCGGCGGTGTTGGGCGCGGGCATCGGCAACATCATCGTCGCCATCGCCGTGCTCTACGTGCCGACCTACTTCCGCATCGTGCGCGGCCAGACACTGGCCGTCAAAGAGGAGCTCTACGTGGAGGCCGCCCGCAGTCTGGGCGCTACCTCTTTCCAGATCATGAAGGATTATATTTTCCCCAACGTGATCCCGTCGGTCGTCACGATCTTCTCGGTCAACGTGGCCGACGCCATCCTCACCGAGGCCGGTCTGAGTTTCCTGGGTCTCGGCCTGCCGCCCGACACGCCCGACTGGGGCATCGACCTGGCGCGCGGGCAGGACTACCTGCGTCGCGCCTGGTGGCTGATCACCTTCCCCGGCACCATGGTGACGTTGGTCACGCTCTCCTTCAGCATGCTGGGCGAGAGTCTTTCTGAGATTCTCAACCCGCGCCTGGCGAAGCTCTGATGGACGCGAGAGAGACCATGACAGACAGAGGAAACAAGCCAATCATGAACAACGACAAAGAGATTCTGGCACAGATCCGTGATCTATCCGTGACGTATCACACCCGGCTCGGCGGTCTGAGCGCCGTCGACGGCGTCTCCTTTGACCTCTACAAGGGCGAGATCCTGGGCCTGGTCGGTGAGAGCGGTTGCGGCAAGAGCACCATGGGCAAGGCCCTGCTGCGCTTGATCCCACCGCCGGGCGAGATCAGTCGCGGACATATCTTTTTTAACGGCGAGGACATCATGCAGTACGACGACGCGCAGATGCGCGATTTTCGCGGGCGCTGCGCTAGCATGATCTTTCAGGATCCCATGACGTCGCTCAATCCGGTCCAGCGCGTCGACGAGCATCTCGTTGAGGCCATCCAGGTTCACGAGCCCAAGACGCCGGTCGAAGCGGCCCTGGACCGCGCCCGCCAACTGATCGAGAAGCTGGGCATCCGCCAGAATCGCCTGCAGGATTACCCGCACCAGCTCTCCGGCGGCATGCGCCAGCGCGTGATGATCGGCCTGGGGCTGGTGCTCAACGCCGACCTCATCGTCGCCGACGAGGCCACCACCTCGCTGGACGTCATCGTCGAGGCGAAGCTGCTCGACGAGTTCAAGACGCTGCGCGACGAGTTCAACCTGACGATTCTGCTGATCACGCACAACATCGCCGTGGTAGCCCAGCTGGCCGACCGCGTCGCCGTGATGTACGCCGGGCAGATGGCCGAAATCGGCGCGGTCACGGAGATCTTCGACCATCCACGCCATCCCTACACCAACGGCCTGCTGCGCTCGGTACCCAACATCAAGCTGGACGAGCGGGAAGAGCTCTACAAGATGGGCGGCGAGCCCCCCAACCTCACCCACCCACCAAGTGGCTGCCGCTTTCATCCCCGCTGCCCCAAAGCCATGCCCATCTGCGCAGAGAGAGAACCAACGCTGCTGCCAGTAGCGGACGCCGACGACCACCTGGTCCACTGCTGGCTTTACCAGGATCAGCCAGAAAAGGAGCGTGTGTAAGATGTCAGAGACGAGACAGACCAACGATAACCTTGTAGAGATTCAGGATCTGAAAAAGTGGTTCCCCGTGGGCGGCGGCTTGCTCAACCGGGTTTTCGGAGAAGAAGAACAATTCGTGCACGCCGTCGATGGCATCAGCTTCGAGATCAAACGCGGTGAGGTCTTCGGCCTGGCCGGAGAGAGCGGCAGCGGCAAGACGACGGCGGGCCGGGTGGCGTTCGGTCTCACCCCGGCCACCGCGGGCAACGTGATCTTCGACAACATCAACTTGACGACGTTGGGCAAGGAGGCGCTGCGACAGTTGCGTAGCCGTATGCAGGTGATCTTTCAGGATCCTATGGCGTCGTTGAATCCGCGTATGTCACTGGGGACAGCCGTGGGCTACGGGCTTCGCGTGCACTACCCAGAACTGAGCGCCGACGAGCGGCGCGAGCGCGTCGTGGAGATGTTTGAGGAGGTAGGGCTTTCACCCGCAAACTATTTCTACAACAAGTTCCCGCACCAGATCTCCGGCGGGCAGCGACAGCGCGCCGTCATCGCACGCGCCCTGGTCACACAGCCGGAGCTGGTGTTGGCCGACGAGCCTATCGCCATGGCCGACGTCAGCGTCCGTGCGCTGCTGCTGGACCTAATGAACCGGCTGAAGGACGAGTTCAACCTCACCTATCTCTTCATCACCCACGACCTGGCGACGGCGAAGTATATCTGCGACCGCATCGGCATCCTCTACCTGGGTAAGATGTGCGAGGTAGCAGAGTTGCGCGAGATCTACACGCATCCGCTCCACCCGTACACGCAGGCGCTGCTGGCCGCCGTGCCGGTCCCAGATCCGCACGAGCGGCGCGAGCAGCCCATGCCTGAAGGCGAAATCCCCAATCCCATCAACCCGCCGGGCGGCTGCCGGTTCCATCCACGCTGCCCCATCGCGCGCGACAACTGCGCCCTCGAGGAGCCAGAACTGCGAGAGCTCCGCCCCGGGCACAAGGTCGCGTGTCACTACCAAGGTCGCGTGTCACTACGCTGAGTAGTCTCTACATATCGGGACACGGACTGCGCGCACGGGTTTTGTCTTTGCCGTGTTCGTCTGTATCCAATAATGACTTTTGATCATCAAGTTCGGATAAAACTTCCCGGCTTGTGGAGTAGAGGTAGTCTGTTTTGATGGTCAAAAGCGATTATGCGCCCCCCATTTTTACTTTCATCGCCAGACCGTGTTAACATAAGCATATAATCCTCGGGGGGGGACAACGTTGGGCGCAGACATTCTGCTTGTCGAGGACGATGAAGCCATCGCGGCCTTTGTCACCACGGCACTGAAGCGAGAAGGATATACGGTCACGTGCGTGCGCACGGGGCAGAAGGCGCTCTCCCACGTCCGACGCGATATCCCCGACCTGATCTTGCTCGATCTGATGCTCCCCGGCGATGTGAACGGCCTGCAAGTCTGTCAGACCGTGCGACGCGATGAGACCTACACGCCTATCATCATGGTCACCGCCAAGGACGATGACGTGGACAAGGTCGTTGGATTGGAGATCGGCGCCGACGATTACATTACCAAGCCGTTCAATGCCCGTGTGTTACTGGCTCGCGTGCATGCCGTCCTGCGGCTGATGCGTGGCGGGGACAGGGAGCCACGGCACAAGCGATTGCGAATCGGCACACTGGAAATCGACCTGGACGGTCGAAGCGTGTGCGTGGCGGGACGACGGGTCTCGCTGACGCCCAAAGAGTTTGATCTGCTAGTGACCCTCGCCCGCGAGCAGGGATGCGTGCTGGGCAGAGAGACGCTGCTGCAAAAAGTGTGGGGCTACAATTACCTGGGCAATTCCCGCACGGTGGATGTCCATATCCAGCGTCTGCGCAGCAAGATCGAGCCAGATCCGTCCAATCCGCGTTACGTGCTGACGGTGCACGGGATCGGCTACAAGTTCGCCCCGGATGAGGCCTAGTCCATGCCCCCTACGCCGGTCGCCGGGCTCGTGGTTACCAGCCGGGACGTGCTGTTCAGTCTTCCCCTTCCCCTCCTCGCCGTGATCCTTTTGTTCCTTGGGTTGTTGATCGGAGCGGGTGGCTGGCTCCTGGCGCGTCGTCGCCTGGCAAGCGGGCCTCAGGTATCACGCCATGCCACGATTTCCTGGATTTCGACGGTGTCGCAGGCTTTACCGTGTGGCGTCGTCCTGATCGATGCCCAGGGCCAGGTTGAGGTGGTGAACCAAGAGGCACGTTGCTGGATAGGCGAGGCCCATTGCCTGGCCGACTTGCCCCCGAATATCCAGACTGTGGTCAACAGAGCGGCAGCGTCTGGCCTGAGCGAAGAGGTAGCAGTCAACGGCATATCCGGCGTTGGCCATCTGTCCTGGATCGAGGTCGCGCCGTTGGGCGACAGCGGGAGCGTACTGATTGTGATCAAGGAACGCGACAGCAGCGGCGTAGACGCCCAAGTCTACTGTCCGACCAAGAGAAGTGCAAGGAGCGCTATTCTCCTACCCGCTCGCCTGCCGCCATTGTAGGATAGAATTCAGTTAATGTAACCCTCGGGTACGGGGAGAGTGGGCCAGACGGGGTGAAACATCAGCCATTGACGGGGGGTGCGCCGGATGTAGGACTCTAGCACCTCGAGGACCCTCTGTGCATTGTTCCGCACCGCCTCGACCCTATCGGGGCAGGAGACCATAGAGATGGGCTCGGAAACCCGGAGCCGGTAAGTGCCGTCGAGGCGCATGGAGATGGCGATGGCGACGATGGGCACGCCGGCGGCCATCGCCATCCGCACGTGACCCGCCGGAAGGGGCGCTGGATGCCCGAAGAAATCCAGGGTGCGCCCCTTGCCGGGAACCGGCCGATCGACGGCCGTGATGACCATCCCCCCGTGCCGCATGTGCTCCACGCCGCGCTCGACGACGGCAGGGGAGATGGGGCTGACCTCCAGTCCGGAGTGAGCGCGCTGGCGGTTCTGGATCTTCTGGATGATGTTGGGGGTGGCGAGAGTGAGCAGCCGGGCACGCAGCCCGCGCTGCGCCGTTGCCATAAGCGCCAGATCGAAGTTGCTCACGTGGGGCAAGACGATCATCAGGCCCTCCCGGCCTTCCTGACTACGGTCGATGAGGGCCTGGACGCGCGGCGTGAGAGGGAGAAGTCGCGCGAGGGCCTCCGGACGGTGGACGATGTAGTTCAGGTCAAGAACAGAGTGCACCGCGTGGCGCATCACGGACCATGCAGCTCGTTCGAGCTCCTCGCCCACCAGCTCCCCACCATGGATAACCCATTGGTTGGCACGCGCGGCTCGTATGAGCGGCAGGTGGGGGTGCGTCCTCAACAGGTTGATGATCAGCGCTTCGGCAGGATGGGCTACCGGTGGAGCACAGAGGCGTCCGAAAAGCTGGAACAGGGTCGCTAGATAACGCTGATTGAGCAAAAACTCCATGGCCTCTCCCCTCCCAATATCATTATACTCGAAAGCCCCTATTCGTCATCATACTCCGGTCAGGGCTATCGTATTTAGCGCTCGAAGCCCCGTCCCCGGGGCGTCTGGGTAAAAAACCAGCCAGGGAAAGGCTAAACTCCCCTGGGGAAGAGAAAGGTCCGGGAGCACGAGCGTGCTCCCGGACCCGGGCTTGTTTCGCTTCCCTCAGGGGCAGAGGGGGCTGATCTTGTCCGCCTCCAGCAGGGAGGCGTCCCAAGTGAACTCCTGGTTGTCGCTGAAGTAGGAGTAGGTCACACCGTTGGGGAAGAAGAGGGCAACCACGTTGCCGCTCACCCCCTGCATCTGTGTGACCTAGAGCTCGCACTGCCGATCGATGACCACGCCCCGGTCGTCGGGGTCTCCTTGGAGCGTGGCCGCGAGGAGATGGAGCACCTGCTCACCGTCGATGGCTCCCCCGGTCTGGTTCAACAGCACGGCGATCTTGGCGATGTCATCGGGGATCCACCACAGGCCGTTGCCGCCTTCCGCCTTGGCGGCTTTGCGTGAGGTTTGTGGTTCTTTCAGGAGAGCCTTTAAGTGTTTTCTCAAACCCAGGTCGCTCTCGCTGGGGCATGGTCAAATCGTCCAATAGCGGAACGTCCCCGCTTGATCCCAGGCGAGGCAGCCGCGCCCTTCCGCCGCCGGGACGAGGCCGCGAATAGCGTCCGGGTGACCGTGGAGTTCGGCCAGGACGTGGCCTTCGGTATCCCAGACGACGACGCGGTTGTGGTTGCCGTCCACGCCGAAGATCCGCCCGGCCTCCAGGCACGGCACGATCTGGGTCACGCGCCAAAGGTGACCGTCCTCGACATCCCGCCAGGTCAAGAGCGGCCCGGCGTCCTTATGAAGCGCAGCGTGGATGGCCCACTGCCCCGGAAAGCGCGCCAGGCCGAAGTGCTGCCCATCCACGCTGGATTCGGGCCAGTAGATGTCGGGCAGCAGGGTGAGCTGCCGCGTTTCGGTGTGATAGAGGCAATATTCGCCCGACTTGAACATCCGTCGACTCAGGTTGAGGATGAGATAAGGCCCTCCGGCCCAGGCGATGGTGAACGAACTGCCGGCAAAGGGGAACACCGTTCCGGCATCCGGCGCGGTGGGGGCCGAAGGCCCTGCCGATGGCCTTGCCGGAAGCCCAGGTTCAAGTCGTGCTGCGGATGGCGCTCCACGGCGGCCAGGGCCAGCCGAAGCAGCTCCTGTAGAGCCTCCGGGAGCGCCGTCAAGAATCACCCTCCGTCGACACCTTCCCCTTCACTCGATCGGCACTTTCGCCAGTAGACGCGTTAGCGTCTGGTGTAGGTCCGTAAGTTGCGCCGGCGCGGCCTGGCACTCGATGAGGATGGTGACAACTTCGCCATCCAGCACAAAAGTCCAGCGCTCGATCCATGGGGGCGTGGTGGACTCAAAGTTCGCGTCCGGGTAATACGCGCGTAACGCCCCGACGTTGGCGGCCTCCAAGGCCTGTGAAAACTCGCTGAACTGCGCGGCGGTCAGGCGGCGTGTGGGTTCGGCGACGAAGGGCGTGTTCCAGAAGAGCGCAGGGTCATCCGATGACCAATCCTCCTGCGCCACCCACAGCTCACTATTCCGCGCGTTGAAGAAAGCCCCATCATCACGGACGTAGAAGCGCCAATTGTCGCTGCGCTCGCTGTCGATGACAATGTGCTCGTAAAGCACCAGAGCATCGTCCGGCAGATTGGGCGCGGGAAGCACCAGCTCGCGCATTTGCGGCGTTCTGGGCACCGTTGCACACCCTGTCAGGATGACAAACAGAGACAGAAGCAACCACGTCGATGTCGATGTCGCTATGATTTTCATACACTCTACTCCACGATGGGCGTAAACCTAACCTCTCTCCTAGCTACCGGACACTTTTAGGAACAGGGGACCGCGTATGCCCTTAAGGCCGCGGTTGCTCTGCGTAACCCACGTGCATGCTAGATTTTTCGATGTGGTTTGCCGTTCAGACATCGAGATAACGGTCTCAGATCTCATTTCCTGGGCTTTCCAAGCCCCATTTAACCGTCCATGGATAATCCGTGACGCTCCGTGTTGATCCGTGAGCGCCTGAGCATAGGGAAAGCGGGTCAGCGCCGCCACCAGCCGTGCAGCGCAGGCCACTTTGTCCATGGAGCGGGCCGTGGTCAGCGGGAACCTGCCGGCCTTAGCGGGGATGCCGGGATCGGCGCGGGCGGCCAGGAGCTGTGATACCAGCTCGGAGTAGCCCCTGGAACTGGCCTCGTAGAGCGGGGTCTCCCCCAGGTCGTCGGGGATATCGGGGTCGGCGCCCGCTTCCAGAAGACGGGCGGTGGCCTCCACCTTGTGATTGGAGACGGCGATGCTCAGCGCGGTGCTGCCGGAGCGCGCCCGCGCGTCGAGGTCGGCACCGGCCGCAATGAGGAGCTCCAAGAGTCTCAGGTCCTCCCTGCCGGCTGCCCACATCAATGCCGGGTGAAACTCCTGGGGGTGGATGGCGTCTTGCCGACGCCGGAGACCATCGCTAACGGGAGTTACCCGCTGGCGACGGAGGTCTACGTCGTGATCCGGGCCGACGCCGCCGTCGAAGATCCTGCCCGGCTACTGCGCGACTGGCTGCTCACGGAGGAGGGGCAGGCTATCGTGGCGAAGAGCGGCTACATCCCTCTCAAGTGAAGGGACAGCGATGATGCGCAAGGTTGAGGTCCTGCCCCACGATCCGGCGTGGACGGAGGCGTTTTCGGAAGAAGCCTCCCACCTCGCGGCGGCTTTCTCGCCGAAAGCCGCCGCCATTCACCAAGTCGGCAGCACCGCCTTCACGGCAAGTCAGAATGGGTGTCACCGGCGGCAACACCGTCACGGTCAACAACGTCCTCTGAAATAGCACCACGCCTATCACAGTCTCGTAGTTCCCGACAGCCGTTGTCTCAGTACAGAACCAGCACACGGGCGACCCGGCCTTCGCGGCAGATGGCTACCACCTCATACCCGCCTCGGACGCCATCGACAAAGGTGTGAATGCGGGCATAGCCGACGATATCGATGGCGAATCACGCACGGACATTCCCGATCTCGGCGCGGATGAGTACGTGCTGGAGGGCGACTTCACCGGCAGTCCCACCAGCGGCGTGGCCCCCCTCATGGTGAACTTCACCAATGCCTCCACCGGCACCTACGATACCTACGCCTGGACCTTCGGCGACGGCGGCACCAGCGTCGATTGCGCCGATCCCGGCCACGAGTACACGTCTGCCGGCGTCTACACCGTCAGCCTGACCGTCAGCGAACTCGGCGGTAGCGACACGCTGACGCGCACCCGCTACATCGCTGTGTTTGGCAAGGAGCAGAAGGAGATATACTTGCCTCTGGTGATGAAAAACACTCCATAGCGAACATGGCAACAACAAAACGGATCCACTGAAGGAGGTTTTCAGTGGATCCGAATATGTGTCTCTGTCATCCAACGCTGCTGAGCGCCGGGACTGACTATACCTTCCGCGTAGGGCGCGCACCCTCCAACACTTCGCCGTAGGGGCTCGTGCCCAGCTCAGCGTGCATCAGAATTTCTCCCAGGATTTCGGCGCCGGTCCGGCCGGTGCTCTCACTGACGGCGATGCTTAGATCGCGCTTGAAGGCGCCGGTGAGGTCTTCGCCGCTGGCCAGACGTACCAACGCGACGGCTTTCACAGCGCTGGCGATGGCATAGCGTGGCTCGATGCGCTCCAGGTCCTCGAAGAAGAACGCGCAGCTGGTAAACATTCGCTGCCGGAACACCTGCGCTTCCAGCAACTGCAACAGACGGTTCTGTCTGTCGGTAGGAAGCGTGCCAAGCCCATGTTCAAGGAGAAAGACCGGCCCGTCCATTTGTCCCAGCAATACGGTGATGTAATCGTCACGCAGCGCCCACGGTTTCACACCCAGACCGGAGACCATATCCACGTACACTTCATCCAGCGCCCGCGACAGGTTTTCCAGCGCGCGCCGAAGTGCACCTTTCCAGTAGTTTAGCCCTGGGGTACACGCACAGCCGGTGGCCCAGCGTCCCAGGTGATGATCGCAGCTCCACGACGTGTTCTCCACCAGCTCAACCTCGACGTAAGGCGGATGCCGTCGCAGGTACCGGTTGACGGTCGTCACCTCGTAGACATCCGCAGCCTGTGGTGTCGTAATAGCTCGCAACACCTCGACGCCGTGCCGGTGATGGTGTCCAAAGGTCTCCCCGTCGGTAGCCAGAAGCGTCAGTGAGTCCGATTCTGCATCACGCAACGCCCCGTTAATCCAGGCACGTGCCTGTCCCACGGGCGGCATGCCAAAAGAAAAAGCGTTCGAGAGATGATCATCTCGCACAAACACGGTGATAAAACGCTGATCAGAAAGCCGGATCTTATAGGGGCCGGCTCCTTGCGATAGATCGCCCGTGACCTGCGCATCGGACAGGATAACAAACCACAGCCCGGCGCCTAACACCGCCTCCAGAGTCGAAGCGTCAACGGCCATTTCGGGAAGCCACAAACCATCCGGCCAAACCCCAAAATGGTGACGAAAACTGGCAATCCCCCAGTGGATCTGACAGCGTTTGTCGCGGTTACGTGCCAGGGGCAGAATAGTGTGGTGAACGGCTTGTACGATACCGTTGGTCACATGGTAACGACGATAGTAATTCCAGGCGGCCTTGACGATGCTTTCATAGGACCGGGGGGCTTCCAGGCCCATCCAGCGCGCCAACGTACCGCCGAGGTTGAAACTGATCCGCTCGAAGTTGCTGACCCGGACGTTGGGGGCATAACACTCGGCCGTTATACGCGCGTTCCAGTTTCGGTAAGGCGCAGCCTCGGGTTCAATGCGATATTCACCGGTAAAGGGGTCTTCGCGCGGTGGCTGGTAAAAATGGCCATGCACGCAAAGCAAAGGCTTTTCACTCATCTGATATTATGTCAATTCTATAGTGTGGCGATCACGCTCCCGCTTCAGCATGCACGGCCAGCGCCCGGCGATAAAGATCGACGTAGGCGCGAGCGGAAGCGTCCCAAGAGAAGTCTTTCTGCATGGCACGACGCTGCACGGTCGTCCAGCGCTCGTGCCGACGATAGACAAAAAGTGCGCGACGGAGCGTCTCGACCAGAGATTCAACTTCGTATGGCTGGAAGACAAATCCAGTGCCCAGATTGGGTTGCGCGTCAAGATCAGTGACCGTATCCGCCAATCCGCCTGTGGCGCGTACCACCGGCACAGCCCCGTAGCGCATCGCGATCATCTGCCCCAGCCCACCGGCCTCGAAGAGACTGGGCATTAAGAAAATATCAATGCTCCCGTAAATATGCCGCGCAAGACGTTCATCAAAGCGTATAAAAACGCGCATCTGCTCGGAAAACCGCGTCTGCAGATCACGCAATCGCGTTTCGTACTCAGGGTCTCCCGTGCCCAAGACGACAATCTGCACGTCTTCTTCCGATTCAGAGAGCAGCGTTTCCAGGGCCGGGATCATAATATCAAGCCCTTTGAGACGATCCAAACGTGAGACGACGCCAATCAACGGGATGTCCTCGCGCGCGCGCAGGCCCGACTCACGCTGCAGCGCGCCCTTGTTCACACTGCGCATGCGTAAGGAGTCCACGTCGAAGGTCTGCGTCAGCGCGGCGTCTGATGACGGGTCCCAAACCTCTGTATCGATACCGTTGAGCACGCCAAACAAGCAATCTTTGCGCTTTTCTAACAAAGTTTCCAACCCCATACCGGCCTCGGAGGCCAAGATCTCACGCGCATAGGTTGGGCTTACGGTGCTCAACAGGTCCGCGTTGGCAATGCCCTGCGCCATCCAGTTCACCTGACCGGGCGGTTCCACCGGCAGATGGGCGATCTCTTCCATGCGGGCGAAGCGCAGGATCAACCGCCCACAGACGCCTTGATAGGCCAGGTTATGAATCGTGTAAAGCGTTGCCAGATCCTCGTAGAACGCATCGTCAGCCCCGTAGAACTTCACCCAGGAGACAACAGGTGCCGTGTGCCAATCGTTAGCGTGAATCACGTCCGGCTCCCAGGAGAGCTTGGGCAACGCCGAGATCACCGCACGAGAAAAAAAGGTGAACCGTTGCGGATCATTGTTGAATCCATATACCTTGGGACGGGAAGAGAAGTACTGATCGTTCCAGATAAGATAGACGGGCAAATCGTCAATATCAACCTCAAAAAGATGAACCTGAGACTCCCCAGGCCCTAAGGGCACTGGGATAGAGTGTCCCAGGCGATGGAAATCATAGTCCTTACTGCGAATATTGCCGTATCGAGGAATGAGCAGCCGAGCATCCACGCCCAGGCGGCGCAACGCTTTAGGCAGCGCACTGGCAATATCCGCCAATCCACCCACTTTCACGAAAGGCACGGCTTCTGAGGCCAGGAAGAGGACCTTCAAACGATCATTCATCTTTGTCTCCCTTACTCTATATCACGAACAAGGTGTTTACATTATAACTGAGTTCAGGTAGAGAGCAATGGAAAGAACGGAGAATCAGGGCTTGGGCCACCTCAGAACCGCTTCGTTTGCCCGTCGGGCATTAAATTGGCAAATGGAGAAATCTCTCTATAATTCAACGCAGTCACGCAATCATGAGGAGGGGTTATGCTGAAACGGATCCGTTTCTTGAGCTTTGCTATCGGGTGTAGCGCCGTTCTCCTGCTGGGATTGTTTCGCGTCATCACGCCCGCGCCTTTAACACAAGCCGCACCCTTCAATCTCACCAGCGCCGGAGATGTGGTGATCAACGAGGTGGCGTGGGCCGGTCACGCATCGCACCCCACCGATGAGTGGATCGAGCTCTATAACACCACTGCTGAGACAGTCTCCGTCGAAGGTTGGCATCTTTACGCCAGCGACCTCGGACCGACACTCACTTTGCAAGGAGATATTGGGCCGCATGCGTATTATCTGATAGAACGCGCCGATGATAACACAGTAAGCGATATTCCGGCCGACTGGAAAGGCCCGTTCAGTGGCGGGGGATTGCACAACAGTGGAGAAGTGCTCTATCTAGATGACGAAACCGACACGCGTATCGACTCAGCCAACGCCAATGGCGGCGACTGGCCGGCCGGCACGGATTCCAGTGGCTCCCCCACGTACGCCACCATGGAGCGCGTCGATCCGCTGGCTC
>DAOTUH010000442.1:0-4176 GCA_034437255.1 Anaerolineae bacterium | reverse complement strand
AGATAGCCGCTGAAGAACAGGCCGACCGCGCCTCCCAGCAGGGTCAGCAGACCCAGAATGGCCAGAATCTTCGTAACGAATCTCATCGCATGCCTCCTCATCAGGCGAAAACAGGCTTTCGTGATCTTCAGGTTTGGTAACATCGACCGTCAGGACGCCGTTTTGGTTTCATACGTCTTCCTCCTGGTACTCTTCTTCGTCATCAGGTATCCACAACCAGACCTCGTTGGCCAGGCAGCCACCCAGACCGCTCACGGTGATCCCGGCCCTGCCCAGATTCCCCAACGTCTCGCGCGCCACCTCGACCAGACTATTGTGCACCGTGATCTGCGGTGGCAACCGTCCCTGGGTCTGCTGATAATAGTCCAGGGCTTCGGACAGATGTTCCGGCAGTGCGTGCGCGTTTCGATGTACCAGGGCTTCCTGCATGTTCATCCTCCTCTACTCCGGCTTTGCCCCGACCCTCTTCCGCCACTGCTCATCAACGTTCGTGATGAGCAGTAGCCGAATGGGGTCGGCCAACACTATCTCTAGAAGTGGAGTTCTTCCGCTTCTTGGAGAGCTTCTGAGGTTTCCTGCATCTCAGTACCTTTGCCGCCCTGCAGGAAAATGATCCGCCCGGCGGTGATTTCGTAACTGGCCCGCACTTCGCCGTCGCGACCCGTCCAGATGTGGGGGCTTCCGGTGGCTTTATCGGGGCGTAAGCGTCCTTCCACCATCACCTGGCGACCTCGGTGCAGGTATTTGGCCGCTATCTCGGCCTGTCGATCCCAGGCGGTGACCCGAAACCAGGTCGTCTCCTCGCCGGAAGAACCGTCAGCCTGCGTCCAACGTCGATTCGTGACCACCGAGAAGTTGGTGACCGGGGTGCCATCCGGTGTGTACCGCATCTCCGGATCGCGCCCCAGGTTGCCTACGATGATAATCTTCTGATATGACATATCGTCTCCTTGCGTTGTGCTGCGTTTACGTTTGTTCCCATGCCTGGAGGGGGATGGATACGCCTTGCTCGCGCAGACGCTGCAATTCCATCGCGAAGACCTCCCGCCGCGCTCGCTCCACCATCTCCGGCCGGCGAGGATCGTGCGTGGACAACAAGGCGGCCATCAATGCTATCTTGTAATGATCATTGGGGATTCTCACCCCCGCACAGTCCAGGGCATCTAAAGCCCGAGCGATGGTCGCCACGGCCTCCAGGCGGGTGCCGAGCTGTATCAGGGCTTTGTGATCCTCGGCATCAAGTGATTCCATGATCAGGGTGAACGGTCCCACGTCTATCATTGGATCTGCCATCGGCTACGCCTCGTTCTCGACCAAGACGAACTTGGCCGCCGCTCTGTCCCAGCGGATGAACGCCAGTCCGCCACCCAGCGGCCGGATGTCGTCGGGAATGCCGTACATGCCGCCTGCGACCTCGTAGCCCAGGCTTTCCAATTGGGCTTTGACCAGATCGTTGAGATCCGGCCAGGCGTGATCCAACTGCTGATCGAGATCACGCCATGGTTCGCCACCTGGAGCGAGGTGGAGCGTGCGGCTGTAGCACAGCCAGACGATCTCCTGATCCGCGTTGAGGGCCTGCAGGTGCACGGCCAATTCCCGCGTAGCGATGGGACCGGTGCCTCGCCGAGAACTCTCGGTGCTGCAGAGGCGCACCTTGCCTGACGGCACTTCCTGTTGAAACTCGGCAAAACTGCCGACTTTGACGACTAAGGGTGTCATACGAAGTACCTCCTTATGTGAGTCGATGATGAGTATCTGGGCACAACGTTAGGCCTACGTTTCACGCTTCCCACTCGTAATCTCGCGCGATCCGCTCTATCTCGCGCAGCGCCGCGGTGACCGCGTTGAGCTGCAACGCGATCTGAGCTGCGTAGGTCAGGAGCAACCGCACCGAGGGCGGACGGTGTTCGAGTTGATCAATGATGGCATCTGTCGTCCTGCGCATGGCATTTAGCTTCCGATGCATCTCCGCCATCTTCTCATTCCAGATGTAGCCATTGATGCGCCGGCGCGTTTTAGCACTCATCTCCTCCTCCCTTGCCGTTGAGCCGGCGGGCGTGGTCGCGCAGTTGCTCTTCCTCACGCTTGCGCTCGGTGAGATGACGGGTAATGGAGCCGACGACCATGGGGGAGCCGCTGGCTACGAAAGCCAGCAGCAGGGTCAGCACGGCGTCGCTGCCAATGAGCCAGGTGGTCGCCAGGATGGTGTAGGTGACGCCAATCACGACGAAGAAACTGACGTAGCCATCGTGATAGCCCCGGCGTTCCAACCAGCCAATCAGGGCGTCATAGCCCCAGCTGAGTACGTGTAAACCTATCAGGGTCATGATCAAATCTGTTTCAAGTTCCATACAAGTCCTCCTCAAGTATTAGCATTTCAGTCCTTAATCATTTACGATGAACCTACACTCTTGTCACGACACACTTCAACAGAGAGTCATCGGGGGCTGTGAACGGCCCCAGCAGGCGCCTTTTGCGCTTCTGAAAATTTTGCCAGATATGTTATGCTCTTGGGGTTCACAGTTTCATATACTGAAAGGAGATTATGCAACGCTACAAACTTACACGAAGTCAATCAGCCCGTTTGAAGCGCCTACTCCACATGGAGTACACAATCAGTGAACTGGCCAATGAGCTCGACTGTGGTCGGCGCAAGATTCGTACCGCTATTGAGAGTGGCTGTCCCCATCGTCGGACAGAAACCGGTCGTCCCCGCATCGTTGGGGACGAGTTCAATGACTGGTACCAAGAGATCCTTCGGCGACGTAAGCGCCCCCTTGGTCACAACGAGGTCTTCTGCCTTGGTTGCAAGCAGGCCGTCACGTTGCCCGCTGAAGCCGAGGTTCATCCACAATCCAATGGGGTGGAACGGTTAACAGCATCTTGCCCTCACTGTGGCTCCACGGTTAACCGATTCCGCAAGGCGGTGACATCGTGAAACGTCATCCTAACAAGTTGATCAATCGTCGAAATTACAGAGATACTCGCCGTTTTCTTGAATATTGCGAGGAAGTGCTGCAAAATTGCCCTGGCACGCTGGCCGCTAAACGTGGCGGTCTCGATCATGTGTTGCGTTGGGCTACTGACACAAGCCTGATGCAGGCACCAGATCTGCGTCCTGGGCTTCCGCAGTATCTCAGCAGCCTCGATCTCTCACCCGACTATCAGGATAAGATGCTTTCTTACGCCCGCTGCTTCTTCACCTATGCTCAACGTCAGTGGCCGGAGCGTTACGAAAAAGTGGGGTACAATTGGGTCAAGAGCCTCCGATCCAAGGACAAACCCGGTGAGGTAGAGAAACGAGAGATTTTTACTCTAGAACATGTGCGCAAGATTGCTGCAATAGAGCCGCAAAATCTTACCGAGGAGCGCACCATCGCCTCCGTCGCCTTTCTCTTCCTCAGCGGCATGCGAGTGGGAGCCTTCACAACCCTCCCATTAGCGGCTGTCCACTGGGATCAAGATCCGGTCCGGGTTCGCCAATGGCCTAAACTAGGAGTCAGGACGAAGTTTGATAAGGCGGCTAACACCTATTTATTGGCCCATCCTGATCTTGAGGATCTCCACCAGATTGCCTATCGCTGGCACGAAAAGGCCTTGGCTGCTGTAGGTGAGCGAGGAATGTGGTTTACAATACTCACACCATATCGGGAGTTCGATCCTGTGCAGACACCCGGTGGCAGCCGCTCCGGCAAAGTCCGTGATCATCTAGAAAACTTGTGTGAGCGGACCGGGGTTAAATACCTGCCGCCGCACAAGATTCGTCACGGTCATGTTGTCTGGGCACTCAAACAATGTGAGTCCATGGACGAGTTCAAGGCCGTTAGTCAGAACGTCATGCACAAATCATTGACCACCACGGACTCTATCTACAGTGAAATGCTTGATGACGACGTCGCTGATACAATCGCCAGCTTAGGTATCACCGGAGATGAGGAAGAAAAACTGATGTCGTTGATGAGAGAGTTCTTGGAAGAGAAACTTTAGAGCGTGCTTAGTGACGGACCCATGTCTCTGCAGGACATGGGTCCGTCTTTTATGACAGAGTCCGTGAGGTCCAGAGTTCGAGTCTCTGCTCGCCCACTTTAACCTCAAGAAAACGCGGGGCATTTTCAAGTGCTGGACACGAGTTCTCGGGGTCTTGGGGTCAAGTCCTGAGCAGCGACATAGTACTAT
>DAOTUH010000441.1:0-4045 GCA_034437255.1 Anaerolineae bacterium | reverse complement strand
CGTCAGAATGATGATCACGACGATGGCAATCAGCACCAAAATCAACGCGTACTCAACCAGACCCTGACCTTCCTCACGTGGCAGATACAACATTTTGTTTTCCTCCTTGTGTAAAAAGAATAAGTATCGTTTATCAACCTGACTATATTCTAACAAACAGAAGCGTATCTGACAATAGGAATTTAGTACTGTCTTGCATGCACAACTCCCAGTCTAAAACAAGGCAGGAAACAAAAAAACAAGCAATAAACCAAGTATCGACTTTTCATGAAAACCAAAACCGATATATAATCCAGGTGATGAAGACGAAACCTTACTCTAGAAACACTTTGTGGTTGGCCTCCCAATCGCCACGCCGGCGGGAGATGCTGGGCTGGCTTGACGTCACCTTTGAAATCACACACGCCGACGTCAATGAGACGCCGCGACACGGTGAATCGCCGGCGGACTTGACCTCCAGACTTGCGAGGACCAAGACACTCGCGGTACAACCCGCCGTGTCAGGCGCCCAGGTGCTTGCCGCCGACACCATCGTCGCGTTGGACGGCGCACCACTGGGCAAACCACGCGACGAAGCGGAGGCTCGTTCCATGTTGCACCGCCTACGCCATGATGCGCACGCTGTCTACACGACGGTCACGTTGCACGATACCGCCACCGGTCGTCTGATCACCCGACGCGTGACAACAGAAGTTTGGATGCGTTCCTATAGCGACGCAGAAATGGAACGATATATCGCCAGCGGCGATCCCTTCGACAAGGCCGGCGGCTACGCGATCCAGCACGCGGGCTTCAATCCCGTCGCCCGACTCGATCGCTGTTACGCCAACGTCATGGGCCTGCCGCTGTGCGCCGTGGTCGCTCTGTTACGTCAGATGGGCTGCAACTTCACGCTCGATCTTCGCGCCCTCTGTCAAGAGAAACTCGGCTACGCGTGCCTGGCAACCGATGCTGGAGAACACCTATGAGACAGATGCACATCGTCCTGCTTCTGACGCTTCTGGTCACGTGGGCAGGCTGCACCGGCACACCCCCTTCCCCAACCCCGACGTCCACAGCCACGCCCAAGCGTCCCACCCCAACCCCAGATATCATCGGACCGGAGACGGTGGGACGCAGGTTTCTGGAAGCGTGGACGCGTGGTGACTACGCGGAGATGTATACCCACCTGGCCCCTTCGCTGCGTGCCGGTCTAACCCCCGAGCGCTTTGAACAAGTGTACAACGCTGCATTGGAAACCACAGCGACGATCACGGTGACCGCGACACCGCAGGAGCTGGTGCTGCAGGGCCATCAAGGTTGGATCAACTTCCAGGAAACGTGGCAGACGGCGCTTTTTGGCACGTTGGAGACGCAGAATCAACTCCCACTTATCCTGGAAGACAATGCGTGGTGGATCAATTGGCAGCGCGCGGTCATCTGGCCCGATCTGGCCGACGGCAACACCTTCGCCATCGAATACAAAGTTCCGCCAAGGGCTAATATCTACGATACCCACGGCGCGGGCCTGGCCGTGCCCAGTACCATCGTCACCGTGGGCGTGATCCCGGCCCAGATCCAGGACGAACAGGTGCTCCTGACCGGACTCTCAGAAGCCCTCGGGCTTAGCGTAGAAGATATCCAGGCGGAATATGCTGGTCAACCGGCAAACTGGTTCATTCCTATCGCCGATATCAGCGGAGAGGAAAGCGTAAACTATGACAAGCTGTTGGCACAGCCGGGTGTCGAGCGGCGCGAGCGCTCGGGACGCCTCTACCCACTGGAAGGTGTAGGCGCGCACGTCGTGGGATGGGTGTCGCCCATTCCCGCAGAATCCGTCGATGTATATCAGCGCCAGGGCTATCGCGCTGATGCCCGCGTCGGCATCGCAGGACTTGAGGCATGGGGCGAAAGTGTGCTGGCGGGCAAAAACGGTGGACGCCTCTACATTGTCGATGCGGAAGGGAACTATCTCCGCAGCCTGGCCGATCAAGATCCAGAACGGGGACGCGCGCTCACGGCAACGCTGGATCGGGCACTACAGAAGAACGCCGAAGACATTCTCGGGGAACGACGTGGTGCCATCGTCGCGCTGGATCCTGACACAGGCGCTGTGCGGGCGCTGGTCAGCGGGCCCGGCTTCGATAGCAACATCTTCGTGCGTCCCACCGACGCAGCCCAACGCCAGGCGGTGCTCAACAATCCGGATCGTCCCCTGTTAAACCGCGCGACACGGGAAACCCACGCGTGCGGCTCCGTCTTCAAGATCGTGACCATCGCCGCCGCCCTGGAGAGCGAGAACGCGACAGCCCAAAGCAACTTCTTTTGCCCCGGCTACTGGGACGGTCTCGGGGTGGAGAATCGCAAGACCTGTTGGCTGGAGACGGGACACGGCAACATCAACCTGAAGGATGGTCTCACAGGCTCCTGTAACGTGGTCTTCTACGAGGTGGGGAAGCGGCTGCATCTGGCCGATCCTGAGCTCCTGCCGACCTACGGCGCGGCCTTTGGTCTGGGCCAACGCACGGGACTGCGGGAGCTCTTTGAGGTTGAAGGACTGATGCCAGACCCTCAATGGAAGCAGGACACCTATTTTGAAGGCTGGGCCACCGGCGATACCGTCAACCTGGCCATTGGCCAGGGCTTCATCCTCGTCACGCCGCTGCAGGTGGCCCGGATGATCGCCGCCGTCGCCAACGGGGGGACGCTCTATCAGCCCTATCTGGTGGAGCAGATCGCCGCGAACAACGTCTCCCCGGAAAAGGTCATCACGCCCGTTGCCACCGGGCAGCTACCCCTTTCGGCAGCAAACCTGGCAACCATCCAGGAGGCCTTGTGGGGCGTGACCTCCCGGTCGCTGGGCACAGCCAGCCATCGTTTCGAAGGACTCGACATCCCTGTTGCCGGCAAGACGGGCACCGCTCAGGCCCCCGGCGAGACCTCCCTGCCCCACTCCTGGTTCGCCGGCTATTTTCCCGCCGACAAACCTGAGATCGCACTGGTGGTCTTGGCCGAGAACGCGGGTGAGGGCTCCGTTGTCGCCGCGCCGCTGTTCCGGCAGGTCGTCGAAGCCTACTACGGGCTGCCCCTCACGCCGCTACCTGAGAATCCTGACCGCCCCTCGGAACCGACACCCACGGGTACGCCCTGATCAAATCAGCACGTGAAAAAACGCCTGGTGGCCTATGAAACTACCCAAAGGTATGATACGGTACGATTATGCACGATTATGCACGCTTTTGGCGAAAATCATTGACAGACCGTGCAGCCTATGCTATAGTGCGACGTGAGAGTCATGTTAGGCGCGGAACGACGTACCTTAATTCTGGAAAAACTGAGAGAGACGGGCAGCGTTCAAGTTGCTGAATTGGCGGACGACCTAGACGTCGACCCCGTCACCATCCGGCGGGACCTGAACCGCTTGGAGGACGCCGGTCACCTGCACCGGGTGCACGGGGGCGCCGTCCCCCGAGAGGCTCAGGGGCCCTTCAAACCGGCCAGCGAGTTGGGCCGCCGTATCGGCGAAGCCGCCGCCCGCTTCATCCCCGAAGAGAGCGTAGTCTTCTTTGCGCCGGGCGAATTCACGCAGGGGGTCATCCCTTTCCTGCGTGAAGAGAAGCGGCTGACCATCCTCACCAACGCCCTGGACGTGGCGTGGCGCGCCGCTCAATCGGACCAGCACACGCTCCATCTCATCGGCGGGCAAGTCGAGGAGCATTACGCCATCTTCGGCAATCTGGCAACTCAGCCCAACCTCCTCGCAGATTGGGTGGTGCTGGAAGCAGGAGGGCTGGATGCGGAGAACGGTCTCACTCACGATCATATCCGCTACGCTGGTATGGCACGGGCGCTGTTTCAGTTAGGCGCTCAGATCATGGTGCTGCTCCCACCTCAGCACGTCGGGCGCGCCGGTGCGGTCTTCATCGCCCCGGCCACCGAGGTGGATGTGTTGATCACCGGACGGGAAGCGTCTAACGCACCTCTCTGGGACCTCAGTGAAGCCGGAATCCGCATCGTTTTAACGTAGAGCAGGTCTGTATTCAAGTTATTTATTTCAAAAAGGAGA
>DAOTUH010000440.1:0-11603 GCA_034437255.1 Anaerolineae bacterium | reverse complement strand
GTCGCTGATGCCTCTAACCTTCAATCCCGTGGAGGGCACACAGGCGGAGATCCTGAGCAAGCACCAGGCCGAACGGGCCACGAGCGCCCGCGCCCCGTGTTATCCTGAGTGCCGGGTCTCGCTGGGAGATGACAGCTTGGTGGCGAGTGCGACCACCGTCGATGCCCGGGACGGAGGTCAGAAGGTGTTTGTAGAGGTGCTGCGGGAGGGGGAAACGATCTACTCCACGGAGTTGGGCGATGTGTGTGTGGTTTCTCCCCTCTGGGGATTGTGGACGTATGGCGACCACTGGGTCCTGGAGGCGGTCCACGTCCAAGCACATCGCCAGGACAGAGCCATCACCTGCGAGCCCACGGGCCAGATTATCCGGGATGGCCAATCTCTGAACGAGCAACAGGGGTATCAGGAGAGCTTCGGCTTTCAACTGCTGAACGAGAAGCCTTTCTACTTCTACAAAAGGAACGGGCAGTTGGGGATCGCGTATGGGGGGCAAGAGATCCCGTTGAGGTACACGCACATCTCACACTACCAGTGCTGCAGCGGGGCAGCGGCAAATTTGAGGAGCTCGCAAAGTAGGGTGGCCTTCTTCGCCCGGCGCGATGAGATAAGATATTACGTGGAAATCGGTGTCTTAGAATGAAAAAGGAGGTGGATATGCCGGCGAACGACGTTCTCGAACACCACAAGGCACTGCTTAACACCCGTCGGAGGACAGCGCGCGTCACCTCATTCGTCTTCTTGGCACTGCTGATTGGGGTACTGGTCGTTCCGTTTTTGCTCGTCACGCGGGGTGGCTATCAGCCGGACGTGGGTAGAGTTTTGATGCTCTTGTTCTTAGCGCTGACGAATGCCGTCCAGCTGGGTAAAGCGTTAGCTGAGATTCGGATGTATGAGGAACTGATTGAGGTACTGGATGTGCTTCGACGTGCTGAGGAGCGAAGGGACTCAGTTGCCTAGCTTAAGGCCAATACCAGTGAATGAAATCAACTTGCGACACAAGGTTCCATCTTAGTTTCCATTTGAACGATGCGCAAATCCCGAGCCATATTATAGGTCTTAGGGTCCGTAAAAATACAAGTTTCCGTCGCCGTCAACCTGATGCAGCAAAGAATCAAGGAACCTGACGTTTAAGGCTTGTTTCCATGTTCCAAACGCGAATTTTCTTGACGACACTTGTAGAGTTGATTCAGAAATCGGGAAGTTATTCTTTAACAAGCCCTAAGCGCTGCCGCGCATGGCTGAGAGCGCCCTCGGATAGAGCTGGGCTTGGTCAGGGAAGTGCTCTCCCAACCAGCGAAAGCCGGCGAGCAACCAGCTGAGCACTTGGTCACAGTAGACGTGACTACTACGCGATTGGGAGCCGAAGGTTGCGCCCCGGTCATACTCTACCATATCCTCGGGTCTGAGATAGCGTCAGTTTCGGAAGCCCAGGTTGTCCAGTATGATGACGTCCGCGCCGGTGCGGTCAAAGAGGAGGCGCACCTCCACCAGGCGGCCGGGAGGGATCGGGCAGGGCACGGGTTCGATCTCCGCGCCGGCCAGGCCCACGACGGCGATCCCGATGGAGACGCTTATCGCCACAAGAGCACCCTCTATCCCAGCCTAACCAGGAACAGCGGGAGATTATACTTTTACAACCCTTAAGCGCTCATGAATGAGTTGACAACTCCTTCATAGCTCTATACTTAAGGGAGAACGCAAGGGGAAAGTTCAACCGACTACCACATCGTCTCCTGCAGATCTTTCGCCTTGCCCAATGGCCTGGTCCCGCCTAAAGCAAAGGAGGTCTAAATCAGAGGGGCCCTGACTCTGAGGAAATTTATCGATAAACAGGAAAGGAGATTGAGATGCAGAAGAAAAACATTCTATATTGGACCTTGGTAAGCCTACTCCTCTTCTCTCTACTTCTGACGGCCTGCCAAAATGGTACCACTGAGGTTCCAGAGGAGGAGCAAGCAGCGGAAGGTGAGGGGACACCAGAGCCCGTGACCATTCAGGTCTTCTATCCGGTCGCTGTCGACGCTCCCATAGCCGGTATCCTCAACGGTTACATTGAGGACTTCCAGGCTGAGTATCCCTACATCACCGTTGAGCCGGTCTTCTCCGGCGGCTACGGGGACGTGCAGACGGCCATACAGACCACCATCGATGGGGGTGGGGAACCTCCTGCGCTCGCCGTGATGCTGGCCACCAGCCTCTATGACCTGATCAACGCAGACTACATCGTACCCTTGGACGACTATGTGAATGAGATGGAGAACGGCGAAGCCTACCTGGACGACTTCCTACCGGCCTTCCTATCTAACTCCTACTACGATGAGCAGATTTGGAGCATCCCCTTCCAACGCAGCGCCGTCGTTATGTACTACAACGTTGATATATTCAGTGAAGCGGGCTTGGAAGCACCTACCAGCTGGCAGAGTTGGGCCGAAGCTGCTCAAACGCTGACCGTTGAAGAGGGAGATAGCACGCGTTGGGGGCTGCACATCTCCTCCGATTGGCCCTACTGGCTCTTCCAGCCGCTAGCCATCGGCAGCGGGCAGAATATCCTGGAGGATGACTGCACGGTCGTCTTCGACGACCCCGATGTGATTGCCGCCGTCCAGTTCTACATCGACCTCTCGGAAGAGTACGGAGCCATGCCGGCGGGCGTACAAGCGAGCTGGCCTACGGACCCCTCGGATTTTGCCAGTGAGCAGGTGACGATGATCGCTCACTCCTCGGGCAGCCTGACCGGTATCTTGGAACAGGCCGATTTCGAGGTGGGCGTCATGCCCTATCCGGGAGAAGCGGAGGGCACCTACGCCAGCGTTCCCGGCGGAGGAAACTTCTACATCCTCAAAGGTGCACCCGAAGAGAAGCGGGATGCGGCCTGGAAGTTCGTGGAGTTCATCACCCAGCCCGAGTACGTTGCCGACTTCAGCATCAATACCGGCTACGTCGCCAACCGCTCCAGCGCGTATGAGACCGAGGCCATGCAGGAGTACGTGGCTGAGGTGCCCCAAGCGCTCGACACCCGCGATGCTTTACAATACGCGGGCCGGGAGCTGGCGACCCAAAATCTGGGTGAGGTGCGCACCATCTTCCACGACTACCTGCAACGAACTTTCAACCGCGAGATGGAACCTGCAGCAGCGATGGCTGAGGCCCAGGCCGAGGCAGAAGCTGCACTCGCGGACTTCTGTCCCTAGGTTCGTCGATAAGTTACCTCCCGTTTGCGTGGAACAGTTGAGGCGAGATCTCGACCCTCTACCGCGCTTATGGAAAGGTTACGCATACGAGTGAGGAGGAGGCTAGAGCTCCTACTCCGACGCTCTGAAACCGGGAGTGACCCCTGGCTGGGGTTACTCCCTGACCACCCAGGAGGTGGAATTTGAGAATGCAGGCCTCCCAAAAACGTTCTCAGCTCTTGGCCTACTTGCTGGTCCTTCCTACGGCTATCTTTGTCGCCCTCTTTACAGCCTGGCCCGTGCTGCGCGCCCTCTACGAGAGTTTCTTTCTCCAGCGCATGAGTATTGCTCGGTTTCGCGAGCCCACCTTCGTCGGCTTCGGCAACTACGTCGACCTCTTCACCGACCCCTACTTCCTGGAGGTGATTGTCAACACCCTCTACTACGTAATCGGCACGGTGCCGCTCAGCATCGTTCTCGGCTTCTTCTTCGCCCTGCTCGTGAACCGCAAAGTGCGGGGGACGGCACTCTCCCGCTTAGCCTTCTTCCACCCCATGGTCCTCCCCATGGTGAGCGCAGCGACGATCTGGCTCTTTTTCTTCACCCCCAACTATGGCCTCTTCAACACGGCCCTCAAGTTTCTGGGGTATGGCGGTCCCGAAAACTGGACCGGCAATCCTAACCTGGCCCTCATATCGGTGATGATTGTGGCGATCTGGAAAAATGCCGGCTACTACATGATCTTCTACCTGGCGGGCCTGCAGAATCTGCCCGACGATGTCTACGAAGCAGCCGCGCTGGATGGAGCGAATGGCTGGCAGCAGTTGTGGAAGATTACTTTTCCCCTGCTGCGCCGTACCACTGTCTTCATTACGATTGTGGCGTTCATCGATGCCTTTCGCACCATCGACCACATCTTTGTTCTGACGGGTGGGGGGCCCAGCCGTGCCAGTACGGTCCTGCTCTTTGACCTGTGGCGGGAGCGCTTCGAAAATCAGGATATCGGCACGTCGGCTGCCATCACCGTGATCTTTGTGCTCGTGTTGCTGGCTTTTACGGTGTCCAACTTCATGCTATCTGAGCGGAAGGAGGTCTAATCTGATGAACGTCGGTCCCTCCCGCTTCGAAAGTTTTCTCAGGCGCTTAGGACACTGGGGGCTCAACCTCGTGACAGCGTTTATGGCCCTCCTATGGTCGGTACCGGTGATCTGGGCCTTGGTGGCCTCATTTCGCCCTGCCGGCGACCCCATCAGCCGGGGAGACGTCTGGTTCAGCCACACCCTGTCCCTGGAGAACTACATCCGCGCTTGGTCCCTGGCCCCCTTTGGACAGTACTATATCAACACCATCGTGGTAGTGCTGATCATTCTGTCCGTTCAGCTGGTGACGATTGTACTCGCCGGATTTGCCTTTGCGCACTACGATTTCCTCGGTAAACGTGAACTCTTCTTCTTCGTTCTCCTCCAGATGATGATTCCCACCTCCGCGCTGCTGGCGCCCAACTTCGCGACCATCCGCTGGCTCGGTCTCTACGACACCCGACTAGCCATCGCCATCCCCTATTTTGGATCCGCCTTCGGGACCTTTCTCATGCGCCAAGCCTTCCGTGAAGTACCGCGTGACCTGGTAGATGCGGGGATCATCGATGGCTGTACCTGGTGGCAGTTGATCTGGAACGTCTACCTTCCCCCCTCCATTCCGGCCCTGGTGGCTTTCGGGCTCTCATCGGTTACCTGGCACTGGAACGAATTCCTCTGGCCCCTGGTGATCACCAACAGCGAGCAGAGCCGCCCGCTCACCGCCGGGCTGGTGCGCTTTACACAGTTGGGGGAGATCGGGGCTCAATGGTCGCTGCTCACCGCCGCGACGCTGATAGTCATCGCTCCCCTCTTCATCCTCTTCCTGATCTTCCAGCGCCGCTTCATTCAGAGCTTCGTACACTCCGGATTGAAGTAAGTCTCAGAGTCTGTTAAGAAATAACGGGTCTTTGGTACTTCGCCGGCTGATGAGTAGTCTCAGTGGATGTGATTTGGGGGCTTGTAGTAACCGCTTTAGCCGTCCAACAACCGCTAATGAGGTTACTACGAACCTAATTTTGACTTCACTGAAATAACCATCGACCTCACGCAAAGGCGCCAAGAACGCTAAGAAAATTCATAAGATGATAAATTTTATTGATCCAGGTTGGCTTTGTTGTTCATAAAAATATTGGACTTTAGACAATTCACTGCTACTGGAAAACCGTAGAAACTACTAAATGTCACGAAACGACCATCAAAATGATCCTGGCTCTTCTGGATTTCGCCGGGTACCCCCTATATCTAGTGGTGGTACAATCGCCCAAAAGAGCGAAGATTAACAGATATTGCTGCGAAAAGTTCGGTGGAGGCTTCTCGGTTTTGCCAAGTGCCTCGACAATAAGACCAAAACCCTAAAATGTTGCTGTTAAGGTGTTTTCCGGGTCATTGGTCTCTTCCGGACTTGTATCTGGATTTGCAGGGCTACCAGCAGTTTGTCCAACGGCTACCACTAGATGTGGCCATTTCCGGCGAATTCCAAGAGAGCCGTCGTAATTAAGCGTGAACCAGAGAATCCAATCACTATCCGCAGATCCGCATTCCTTTGAATCGGTTGTGTGATGAGAAAGCACCGGGTTTGCAACAGCGTCACCCGCATATTCGCAAGGGTAACATCCCCAGGTGTAGATCGGCCCTGGATACATTGGCCTGGAACACGAGTCAAGAGCTCTCTTCTGGCTTCGCTCTGCAAGAGCTATTCGTAAACAACCAGATCGATCCACCATTCAAATTCAGTTTCGCTCCAGTCACTAACTGGCGTATTGATCCCGTCTATACACCAACAGTTTCAGTATAATCAACTGCAAGTCGTGTGTCTACTGGAACTTCTTACAGGTTCGACCTGTAAATCTTTACAGGTGGCCTTGCAACTTATGGTGCTTTCTTGTCTCCCTCCGGCGGTTGGGCGTATTCGAGCGTTGAGGTATCCGACGATCTGAGGTAAAATGTGCCGAGGCGAGCAATAAGCGAATAGCGGAGGGGCATGTTTTCGATTGATCTTCGTTGGGCGGGGTTTGGCTTGTTCCTTTTATTGATGGTACTTCCCCTGGTGGCCGTCTGGTGGGACCGGCGCAGTATCACGCGACGGGTCGCGCCGGCCGGAGCCGAAGGACTGGGTGAGGTGCTCGAACGGGCGCCCTTCGGCTGGCTGATGTTGGTCGGCGCCCGGGGGTACCGTTACGCCAATCCCTACGCGCGCCGTTTGCTTGATCTGTCGGATCCAACGGGTACGCTGCCGGAGACGCAGTGGAGCGCCTTACTGGCTGCGGATCGGCTCGATGCTCGGGAGCGTTCCACCGGTACGGGCTGCTACCGGACGACGGCGCTCTCCCCAGAGCGAACCGTGCGCTGGTGGGTGGCCCCCTGCGGCGAACGCGACGTCGCTTTCCTGCTGGACGTCACCGCCCAGAAACAGACCGAACAGGCCGCGACCTATCTGCTCAGCGGCCTCTCCCACGAACTGCGTACCCCTTTGGCCGCCATTATGACGCACCTGGAGGTGCTCTACCTGCCCGACATCCCCGAGGAGACCCGTGAACAGTCCCTGCGCCTGTTGAAGTCGGAGACGAAACGGATGGCCCGCCTGATCAACCTCATGCTGGCGTTGGGCCGCCTGGAGACGTCGACCGAGATTGAGCAACGGCCGGTGGATCTGCTCGATCTGGTCGAGCGCGCGCTGACGCACGCCGGGCCACAGGCGGAGGAGAAAGGCCTCACCATTTCTCTGCAGGCGGATACGCCTCTGCCCCTGGTGCGCGGCGACGCCGACCGCCTGATGCAGGTCTTCCTCAATCTGCTGGACAACGTCGTCAAACACTGCCGGCCCGGCGATCGCGCCGAGGTCTCCCTGCAGGTGGTATCTGAAGGCCTCGCCTGTGTCGTGCGCGACACAGGGCCGGGTATCCCGGAAAAACACCTGTCGCACATCACCCGCCGTTTCTATCGAGCCGTGCCGCAGCGTGTGGAGGGCAGTGGTCTCGGGCTGGCGTTGGTCGAGGAGATCGTGCGTCGTCACGACAGCCGGCTCGAGATCGAAAGCCGCACCGGGGGCCAAGCGCATGGGACGCGCGTGCGCTTTGTGCTGCCGGTATTCGACGAAACGGGGAGGGGGGCGTGAGGGCAGTGTGGCAGATGCTGCGCCGCCGTTGGTGGCTCGTGGCGCTCGTCGCGCTGCTGGGCGGCTACTGGCTCCTGCCCATCTCCGGGCAGTTGATCGTGATCCCGGATGACCGGGCGGACGCGCATCTCTGGCCGCAGGTACGGCTGCAGCCCGCCGCGCCGCGACCGGGCCAGGAGGCGACGCTGTGGGTGGCCGACGTCGTCCCCTGGCCCTACGTGTTGCTCACGGTGGATGGGGAGCCCGTGCCTCTCGGGTTGCGTCCGCAAGGGACGGAGGAGGAGCTGCTTTGGAACTGGACGTTCACGGTGCCCAAGGACGGCACCGCGACCCTGCGTCTCTATCACGATTGTCACACCGGCTGTGTGGCCTGGAGCCAGATCCACGTGGGCGCCGCGCCACCGTCAGCGCCCACGACCTGGGCGCCGACGGCGTTGGGCGTCGTCTTCGCCAATCCGTCGCGTGATTGGCACGGTCGCAGCGGCTGGGACGTGGAATTGACCTACGCCCGGCTGGCCGAGGAAGCGGGCTGGGGCATCGATGACTTGGCCGCGCGCGTCCGGCGAGCGCGGGCGCTGGGGCTGCGCGTGCTGGTGCGGGTGGACTACGCCCCGGGCCAGAGCCTGCCGCCGACTGACGATTATCTGGCCTTGACCGAATACCTGGCCTACCTGCGCCGGTTGGCGCGCGATGATCGGTTGCGGGGTGTCTACGGTTACGTGCTGGGCAGCGGCTTCAACGGCGCGGGTAGCAACAGCGTGGCCCCGGATCAACCGGTCACGCCGGAGTGGTATGCGCGGATTTTCAACGGCTACGGTGCGCCGGTCTCGCACACGGACAACGCCGTGCAGGTCATGCGGGCGGAGCACCCCCAGGCGCGGGTGCTGGTGGGACCGGTGCAGCCCTGGACCGCCGATCAGGGCGGCACTCGCGCTTACGAGATCGACGTACCCTGGCTCAACTACATGAACACGCTGGTCGCCGCGCTGGACGAGGGCGCGCGGGCCAAGGCGGCGGCCGGCGTCGCATTGACCGCCCCCGACGGTTTCGCCGTCCAGGCGCCGGGACGGCCGGGTGCGGCGGAGGAACTCGGGCATGCGCCGGCTGAGGAGCCGCACCTCGACCTGCGCCGGGCATCCTGGGATGGTGCCCAGGCCGGCTTCCGCGTCTACCGCGATTGGCTGGACGTCATCAACGCCTACGCCACGACGCGGGGCGCACCGGTCTACGTCACCTCCACCAACACCTTCGCGCCGGACGAGGGCGTGCCGCCGGCTCAGAACTATCCGCGCGGCTGGCTCACGGCGGCGCTGGAGGAGGTCAACGCCGAGCCGCAGGTGCTGGCGCTCTGCTGGTTCATCGACTACTATCCGCACGATACCCAGTGGCAGTACTTCGACCTCACGCGGCAGCCCGGGCGGCTGGTGGACGCGGCGGAGGAGTTTGAGGCGTTGCTAAGGGACTAGACGGAGGGGGCGAGAGGATGTCCGAGCCGATTCGTGTCGTGTTGGCTGACGATCACCCAACGTTGCGGTTGGGCCTGCGCGTCCTGCTGGATCAGGCGCCCGACGTGGCGGTGGTGGGAGAAGCCGAGGATGGGGAGCAGGCGCTGACGTTGCTGGAGATGCTACTGCCGGACGTGGTGGTACTGGATTGCCAGTTGCCCAAGCTCGACGGGACCCAGGTCGCCCAGGAAATCCGGCGGCGAGCGTGGTCGGTGCAGATAGTGGCCCTCAGTTCCTACGATGACGACCGCTACGTGCGTGGCATGCTGGAGGCGGGCGCGGTGGGCTATCTGCTGAAGGAAGAAGCGCCGGAGCGGGTGGTCGAGGCGGTGCGGCGCGCTGCGTCAGGAGATGGGTGCTTTATTAGCCCGATGGTGGCGCAAAAGGTCGCGACCTGGGCCCGTGGGCAGCTGCCCGCCGGGTTGACGGAGCGAGAGTTGGAGGTGTTGCGGTGCGTGGCCCGGGGCCTGACCAACCGCGAGATCGCCCAAACCCTGGACGTCACCGAGCGCACCGTCGCCTTCCACGTCAGCAATGTCCTGGAGAAACTGGGGGTCGCCTCGCGTGTCAAAGCCGCGATGTGGGCCAGGGAGCAAGGGCTGATCCCTTGAGAAGTAAAGCAAAATGTGTCCGACAAGCCCGGCCGCCCAGGCTGGGCTTTTTCGTTGATTCGTGTGGAGCGCTCCTGTAAAGATTTCCAGGTCGAACCTGTAAGAAGGGCGAAGGTGGGCTCATTATCACTTTCTGGTGTACTCAAACTGTTTCCTCGTGATTTCCTACTTTTTTGTGCAAGGATTTTATTGATAAGAGTACGAATGCGTCCAACCCCCTTGGAACCACTTCGTTTGCCTGTCCACCCACACGGCAAGCGGTAACACACGGATCAGGTATAATAGCGGCATGAGCCGATCACGTGACATTCGCTTCCGCTGGCTGGTGGTGTTCCCGTTCCTGCTCCTGCTGCTGAGCGGCTGTGCCGTCTCGTCCACCGAGGAGGGCGTGTCGCTGCCGACCGGGTCTCCGACGCCGTCGGTGACAGCGCAGCCGACGCTCACGCCCACGGCGACGGTCACGCCGCGCCCGATCTCTACGCCGACGCCTGTGCCAACGGTCTCGCTGGGCTTCCTGACGGTGCCCACGTCCACGGTCACGGCGACGACGACGGTGACTACGCCGCCCACAATCGTGCCGATGGCCGATCCTTCCCTCTCCGGCTTGCACTTCTCGCGGGCCATCCCCGCGCCCTTCGGCGTGAACATCCATTTCACGCAGGCTGATCCCGGCGAATTGGACCTGATGGAAGCGGGCGGCTTCCGCTTTGTGCGCATGGACCTCTTCTGGCACCAGATCGAGCGAGAGATCGAAGGCCGCTACGATTTCTCGGCCTACGACGTGCTGGTGAAGGATATGGCTCAGCGCGACATCCGCATCATTTTCATCCTGGACTATGGCAACGACCTCTACGGCGGCGGCAACGCCCATCACCTGGAGGAGGGACGCCCTGCTTTCGCGCGCTTTGCAGCGGCGGCCGCGAAACACTATCGCGGTCAGGGCATCCTCTGGGAGATCTGGAACGAGCCAAATTTGGAGAAGTTCTGGCACGCGCCGCCCGATCCGCTGAATTATGCCGATCTGGCCTTCAAAGTCGTCGAGGCTATCCGGCGCGAGGATCCGGCGGCGTGGATCGTCGGGCCGGCGACAGCGGGTTTCCCGTGGCCGTACTTGGAGGCGCTGGCCGACGTAGGCCTGTTCAACAAGCTCGACGCCGTCACTGTGCACCCGTACCGTCACGAGCATCCGGAGACCGTGTGGGAAGATTACGCGCGCTTACGGGGTATTCTCGATGGCGTCAGCCCTGATCGTAAGATCCCCATCATCGCCGGGGAGTGGGGCTATTCCACCGTGGAAGGCGGTCCCACCGAACAGCAGCAGGCTGAGTACGTCGTGCGTCAATGGCTCGCGCACCTGGCCAAGGACGTCGACTTGAGCATCTGGTACGACTGGCGGAACGACGGCACCGATCCTCGTAACCTCGAACACAACTTCGGTCTGGTGACGGCGGAGCTACACCCCAAGGTCGCTTACAGGGCGGCGCAGGTGCTCAATGAAACGCTGGCGGGGTTCACGTTCCAGCGCCGCATTCCGCTGGCTCAGCCCGATGACTACGTCCTGCTCTTCCGCAACCGCGACCGTGTGGCGCTGGCGGCCTGGACGGCGGGCGTAACCCACACCGTTACGCTGCCCTCGTTCTGCGACCAGGTGGAGCGGGTGGGAATGTTGGGCACGCGTGAGACCCTGACATCTAAAAATGGCGGTCTGGATCTGGAACTGCAGTGGGCCCCGTACTACGTACTTCTCTGCGAGAAGGAGACGGTCACGCGCCTGGGCCTCTGGCGACCGGTGGGATCCATCCACGTGTTGCAGCCCGAGGGGGTGGGGCGCGTGCTGGTGGAAGTGGACAATCCGTACTACGAGACCGTGCAGGGCGCGGTGCAGGTGAATGCCGGGGGCGAGGTGTTGGGGATGACCTACGTCCACGCCGCACCCGAAGCCGTGACGTTGGTCAGCGTCCCCGTGGTCGTTGAGGATCCAGAGACGCCGCTGCTTCCGGCGACTATCTCATTTCAGACTCCCGATGGTCTGTCGTTCCAGTCGGCGGCGATCTGGCTACATATTCCCTGATGGGTCTCTTGGACTTTGCCGGATAGTGGAGTGAGTAGCCCTAAAACTAGTG
>DAOTUH010000439.1:0-7950 GCA_034437255.1 Anaerolineae bacterium | reverse complement strand
TCAGGCCACCACGCGCTTTATCCAGGCTAAATTGCGCGTCGGCCCCACCGATAATCGGCACGAGCGCGAAGCCGGCCGCGTTGCCGCCAAGGTCGTGCGCGCGCCTGCACCGACACCGCCCACGACTCGACGTGAGCGAGAGGACGAGGAAGAAGAGGCCATGCGCACGCAATCCGCTTCGGACGGTGGCTTTGAGGTCTCGCGCGACGTGGAACGGCGATTGGCGAGCCAGAAGGGCCAGGGGCGTCCTCTGCCCGAGTCCACGCGCACTTTTATGGAATCCCGCTTCGGTTTCCAATTCGACGACGTGAAGGTACATACGGATACCGAAGCCGCTAAATTAAACCGAGATCTTCGCGCCAAAGCCTTCACCCAGGGCCAAGACATCTACTTTGGCGCCAGACAATTTACGCCGAAATCTGACGGGGGAAAGCACCTGTTGGCCCACGAGCTGACCCATGTGGTGCAGCAGAAGGGCGCACCGGCGCTGCAGCGCCAAGAAGAGGACGAAGCGAAGCTAGACCTGTACGGGGTCAGTGACGTCACAAAGCCGACGATGACGCTTTATGAGTTAAGACCATACGAGCCGCTGCTGGTTGAAGATGATCCCAGCAAACTGCATGGTGAGGCTTGGATTGATGTCGTTCACTATAGACCAGGGGGCTTCTATCCCCACACTGTCAAACGCGACGAATTTAACGCGTTTGTTCGTGCTACCGGCGTGAAGATTCAGTCGGTAGAAGACTGGTTTGGAGGAACCGAGGAGACAGAAAAAGAGAAGGAAGAGAAGACTGAGGAACAGAAGAGTGAAGAGGGAACCACCGAATCTAAGGGTGAGACAGAAACGCAACTCTGGTCCCGAGACAAATTCCGCGCCGAGACCACGGGGGGACGGCTGGCGCGGCGCGATAAGCGCCTCAAACAGATCGACAAGAAGCTGGCCCTTTTCCACTATCAGAAAGCGCAAAGTGAGAAGTCTGGAAGCGACGCCCAATTGTATGAGAATCTCCGCATACTGGAGGTGATTTTCGGAGAGCTGCAGACGCTGACGCTCCTCTGGTTGGAGGAAAACAGAGCTCAGAACCGACGCGTCGCGGGCGTCCGCGCTTTCCAAACGTTGCTGAACGATCGTCAGACACTGCTCAACGCCGAAGAAGCGGTTATCACCAAGGTCGTCCGACACCACTTCCCCTCAGAGGACGTGGACACCGACCTCTTCGAGACGGCGTTGGGTACCTACGGCTCCTACGCCGATTGGCTAGGCGGGAGCGGACGCGACGAGTGGCTGGGGGCCACAGCGCCGGAGAACATCGCCGGCGGCAGCTATGGACTGCTCGCCAACCTCTTGGGCCTGGGAACGGGCTCCTTCAAAATCCACCAGGCGCGCAAAGGAAAAAAAGAAGCAAAACGAGAACTGGAGCTCCTCAAATACAAGCCCCAAGGTCAAGATGAGCTATTCGGTGCGACAGCCCTGCTCGAAAAACAGCTCTCTCAGGCCAACAAGGGCCTGGCTTCCGATTCTGTAGCGGTAAGCTCCTCGCTCAACGGCATCACCAACGCCATCTCCACCATCATTCAGGGCGCCGCGTCCGGCGCGACGGCCACGGCAGCCGCGCTGTTGGCCAACGTGACCTTCGCTATCGGCTACGGCGTAGGTGCCATTCTCAACCTGATCCAGGCCGTACGCGACTTTTTCAACGTCTACAAGCGACGTAAGGGACAGAAAGCGGTCACTAAGGTCATCCAGGCGTACGATCAGCGCCTGGCCGTCCTGCAAGACGAAATAAGCGAAGCCAACGAACGAATAGTGAACATCGCCGGTGACGTCGATTTGACACTGGAAGAGGCGCTTGAGCAGGTCGAAGAAGAAGCCAAGACCGTCAGGGAGCATCAAGAAGAGATCGCCACCCTGGAGGCGCGGCGCAGCGCTTTCGCCGTCTCCAAACGCAAGCAGGGCGCCAAAGGCAAAACGCTCAGCGGAGTCCTGAATCTGGTCGGGGCGGCGGGAGGAACCGCGCTCACCGTCGCGGGAATCGCCGCCGCTGTGGGCGTCGGTGCCTCTTTGGCGGCTGCCGGTCCGGTCGGCTGGGCGCTGGCCGGTACGGCGCTGTTGGGCATCCTCGCCTTCGCCATCGGCAAGAAGATCAAACAGTCTATCCGTGCTAAGAACGTCAAGCGGATGCGACGTGAGCTGACGTTTGTGAACGAATACATCGAAAAGGGCACCATCAACGGCGTGCCATCCCCTGCCTACGATGAGAAAGGCGAGGTCATCGCTGCAACAACGAGTAACGGTAACTTGAGGCCATCTGCCCGCCAATATCACGCCTGGCATCGCTTTCTCGTGCAGCCCGAAGGCGTCAAGGTCGAAAAGAAAGGCTGGTTCAACCGGCTGACCAGTCGGCGGAAGAGTGGGACGTTGAGCATGGGCGCGCGCCGTGAGAGACTTCAGGCCTATCTGGAGAAGTATGACAAACAGCAGGCCGGGCAGAACGCCATCGCGGGCATTGTAGAGGCGCTGGCACCCGGCCCTGCAGGGGATGTAACCGTTGACGTCGACGATCCCGAACAGCCCGGGGCCAAGAAAACCCTGACCATGCGCGAGGTGATGCAGGGCCTGCTCCAGAGCTACTTCCCCAAGGACTGGCGGAAAATGCAGACCTCGCTGCTATCAGAGGATGAGAAACTCCGCGAGCGCGCGGAACAGCGTCTGTTGAGCAAGTTGAAACTGGCGTAGACTGCGTTTTCACTACGGCAATCGGTTATGCTATCAAGAACAACGAGATGGAAGAAGATTGACCACACAGCTCTTGGAGAATAAATATGGTGCAACGAGCACAGACTAAAAAGCCTAAGCATCTGCCAAAGCATCCTGATCCCCCAACGCCTCGACGTGTCATCAAGACACCCGATCGCACGACGGCGCACCAACTGCTCACCCATCCGGCGTCTCCCTCCATCGAAGACCTCTTAGCGCTCCATCGTACCTCCTGGGAGCAATGATATGACAAATCAAGCGCAGATTCAAAAACACGAAGGCCTGGCCAAACATCGGGTCTCCAGAAAGCAGCGCCGCCGAAAGCGAGCGTCTTTTCGCGCCGACGGTTCGGCGATGCAAGACCTGCTTGCTCACCCAGGATCCGCTTCAGCCCAAGACATCGTGACGCTGCAGCGCACGGTGGGCAATCAGGCCACCACGCACTTTATCCAGGCCAAGCTCCGTGTTGGCCCGGTCGGAGACCATTACGAACGCGAGGCGGATCGCGTCGCGCAGCAAGTGCTGGCAATGCCGGAAACGCGATCTCGTCCCCAGGTGCAACGGCAGGAGGAAGAGGAGGAACTGCAAGCTAAACCTCTCGCCTCGACAATCAGTCCGCTGGTTCAGCGACAAGAAGATGAAGAGGAGCTGCAGCTAAAACTCGTACAACGCCAGGAGGACGAGGAAGAGCTGCAGATGAAGTCGCGGGGTAACGGTGGTTTCACGGTCGATGCCGGAACCGAGAGCCGTCTGAAATCCCTGGGCGGCAGCGGCAAGCCACTCTCAAAGGAATTGCGCAGCTTCATGGAGCCACGGTTTGGCGCCAACTTTAACAGCGTGCGCGTGCACACCGGGAGCAAGGCCGCGCAAATCTCGCGCCAGATCAACGCCAAAGCCTTCACCCACGGTCAGGATATCTACTTCGGCGTCGGGATGTATCAACCGGAGACAGATAACGGCAAGCAGTTACTGGCCCATGAGCTGACTCACGTCGTGCAGCAGACGGGCGCCGCTCAGCGTAAGCCTCAATCTTCCCAGGTGCTACAGGCCAAGATGAAAGGCAGCGCCGGGGCTCTGGCAGCCGTCAGCACTCACGGACGCGGTTGGAACAACATTCTCAGTGCGCTCAGAAACTACGAAGTGCTGGAGACGACTCAGGTAAAGCGCGTGCAAACGTTCAAGCGGCTGCAACAACAAACTCAGATGATGAAAGAGGTGTACAAGACGCAAGCTCCAACCCTCACCAAGCGTACCGTGGCCGAAAAGAAAGAAATTAACAAGCGCCTCAACGAGCTGCGCGCCAAACTGATTCAGATTAGGCAGCAATCTCTCGAGTGGATCAATCGCTCGAAGCATCAGAAAAGCAAAGAAGAGCGGACCCACCAGCGGATGGCCGCCCTGAAGATGCTGCTGCCGCGCATCGAGACGGAGATTGATGATCTCAACAGCGGTAGGTTCGAAAAGACCGTCGCTTCGGGCAATCTAAGCGTTATCAAATTCGAAGCCGTCGGGGGCCAGCTCAACAAACTGGATCTCGTGAAGGTGGGCGGTACCGAAGGTTTCTTCACCGAGGATCGGCCCCGGCTCACGGCACAGGATAAGTCCGGTCCTGCGCCCGACTTGGGCATTTCCACCGAAGACCCCCGTCTGGGCGCGCGCTCTGTGGCCATGTATCGCCTTGATCAGCTCCTGGGTATCAATATGCTGGCCAAAACCGAGTTCGCTGTCAGCCAGCGGCGCGATCAGACCGGCAAGCTCACCGAGAAGATGGGCGTTTTTATGGAGAAGGCCAAAGGCGAAAAGGCAGAAACGTTGGCAAAGGGCGGTCGTCTGGCCGAGGACGATACCATGCTCCAGCGCGCGCTCAACAAATTGCAGATGCTCGACGTCATCTGCGGGCAAGTCGACCGTCACATGGGCAACTACTACATCGCCATGAGTGACGGGAAAGTCACCGGCGTGCAGGGCATTGACAATGACATGTCCTTTGGTGTGGCTCATACTGGCCTGGAGAAAGCGCCTGGTGGAATCCACTACAAAGGCATCCCGCCCATCGTCGATTCAGAAACCGCAAAACGCATCTTGGCGATCAAGGGTAGCGACGTGGAGGCTGCCCTGAAAGGATTGCTTTCACCGCCAGAGGTCGCCAATACCGTCAGCCGGCTGAGTAAATTCCAGGCGGAATTGCTCAAGATGCAAGCGAAGAATCTGTTTGTCGATCAATGGGGAACACCGGAGACAACGAAGACTCTGCGCGAAGGCAAAGAGAGCTACGCCAGCATCGCCATGGAGGTCTCCGGCGCCGGACAGATCAAGCAAGCTTTGATCGATGGCGGATACCTGAACATTCTCAAACCCATCGCGCAGGCACGCTTCAATTCCGCCTACAATAACGTGAAAGAGTTGGGTGGTGAAGAAGAGTACCGAAAGATGACGGGACTTGAACCACCAACACTTGAGGGCGTCACCGAGGAGCTTCTCAGCGGCACGGCTCAAGGAATATGGAAGAGCTACGTCAAAACGGGAAAGGTGACGTTGGGCGAAGCTATCGACATAGCGCGTCGGGCCGGCAAGGAGATGAGTCCCGGCGGCGATATCATGCCCTTCTACGAGAAGACGCTCTCAGAAACTGTCGCGGAGAAAAAGGGCCAGTAAATATAACTCACCTGAAAAAGGTTGTGCCTCACGCCAAGACGCAAAGGTCGGACAGTCGCCAAGATTTTTAAGTTGTTTATTACTTTTCTGAACAGCAAAGCCAACCCGGACAATAAAATTTACCATCTTATGAATTTCCTTAGCGTTCTTGGCGCCTTTACGTGAGGTTGATGGTTATTTCAATAAAGTCAAATATGACTCACCTGAAAAAAGGTCCAAGAAATCGGATTTTTAGGTGGCCATACCCCACATCTAGTATCAAGTCGTAGAAAAATCCGATTTCTGCTAGTTATTTCAGTGGAGCCAACCTTCAATTTGCAACTCGCAACTCATAACTCGGAACTTTTACCCGATAGATAACCCCCAAGCCGCTCCGCCGCATCGCAAACCGTGGTCGTCGGCGCGGTGACGGAAAGCCGCACGTACCCCTCGCCGCCCGGCCCGAAGAACGAACCCGGCGCCACGGCGACGCCGGTCTCGTAGAGCAGGGCGCGTGCAAAGGCCTCCGAAGTCTCATCCGTGGGGATCGGTGCCCAAAGGTAGAGCGTTGCGCGCGGTTTCGGCGCGTCGAGTCCAGTCGCCGTCAGGGCGTCGTGGAGCAGCGTCATGCGCTCGGCGTAGACGATGTTCCGTCCGGCGATCCACACATCGTCCGTCCGCAGCGCGGCGACGGCGGCCTCCTGCACCGGGCGGAAGTGGCCCGAATCGACGTTGGACTTGAGCCGGGCCAGCGTCGCCAGCACGTCCGCGTTGCCCACCGCCATGCCGACGCGCCAGCCCGCCATGTTGTACGTCTTCGAAAGCGAGTTGAACTCCACGGCGACCTCTCGTGCACCGGCGATCTGAAGCACGCTGGGTGCCTTGTAGCCGTCATAAGTGACGTCGCAGTAGGGTGCGTCGTGACAGAGCAGCAGGTCGTGAGCGCGGGCGAAGTCGACGGCCTCTTGAAAGAAATCCAGATCCGCGACGGCTCCGGTGGGATTGTTGGGATAGTTGAGCCAGAGCAGACTGGCGCGGTCGGCGACGGCGTCGGGCATGGCGTCCAAGTCGGGCAGAAAGCCGCGCTCGGCTCGCAGCCGCAGCGGGACGACCTCGGCCTCGGCCAGTCGCGCGCCGCGCGTGTACGGCGCGTAGCCGGGATCAGGCACCAGCACCAGATCGCCCGGATCGAGGATTGCCAGCGAGAGCAGCACCAGCCCTTCCTTGGAGCCCATCAGCGGCACGACCTCGCGCTCGGGATCGAGCTGCACGCCGAATCGCTTCGCGTAGTGATCCGCCACAGCCTGACGCAGCGCCGGGATGCCGCGATAGCCCGCGTACCCGTGGCGGTCGGGCAGGCGCACGCCGCGACAGAGCGCGTCGACAGCCGACTCCGGTGGCGGCAGGTCGGGGTTGCCGATGTCGAGCCGGATCACGTCTTGCCCGGCTCCTCGCGCCCCGGCCACCTCTTGATTCCAGCGAGCGAAGGGGTAGGCGGGGAGATCGTGCATGCGCCGGGCGGATTTGTCGCTACGCATCGTTGGCTTCCAGGTGATCCAGCAGCGCTTGCAGCCCAAGCAGGTAGCTCCGCCAGCCGAAGCCGCAGATCTGGCCCACGCAGACCGGCGCCAGCAGCGACGTGTGCCGGAACGCCTCCCGCGCGTGGATGTTGGAGAGATGTACCTCCACCGTCGGCAGGCCCGTCCCGGCGATGGCATCGCGCAGCGCGACGCTGGTGTGCGTGTAAGCGCCGGGATTGATGAGGACGCCGTCGGCCCAGCCCATCGCCTCGTGGAACGCATCGACCAGTGCGCCCTCGTGGTTTGATTGCAGCGTGCGCAGCTCGGCCCGCCCCGCTGCCGCGTCCGCCAGCCGCGCATTAATGTCCGCCAACGTCGTCCGCCCGTAAACCTCCGGCTCCCGCTGCCCCAACAAATTCAAATTCGGCCCGTGCAACACCAAAACCTTTAACATCTCCCCCTCCAAAAGTAACCTACTCGTCTTGAGCTCGTCAAAAAATCAACAGATTTAGCGGATTGAACGGATTGGGAAGTAGGGAGTAGAGAGTAGGGGAACGGAATACGAAATACGCAATACGAAATACTCACTCTTCAATTCTCAATTTCCTTAACACTTCTTCGACAACCTCCCTCGGCACATCCTCGACCATCTCCACCTCCCCGATCCGCCGGGGCAGGATCCACCGCAGGTGTCCCTGGTGCTTCTTCTTGTCGTGCGTCATAGCATCCAGGATCGTCGGGATGGGGTACGTGGGGATCGTCGTCGGCAGTCCCCAGTTCGCCAGCGCCGCGGCGATCCGTGCAGCGAGACCGCGTTCCGCGTGCGCCAGCGCCTCCCCCAGCCGCGCCGCCGTCACCAATCCGCAGGCCACGGCCTCACCGTGGCGCCACGTGTAGTCACTCAGCCGTTCCAGCGCGTGCCCGACGGTGTGGCCTAGATTAAGCGTCGCCCGCTGCCCACCCTCGAAGGGATCGGCCTCCACCACGTCCACCTTGACGCGCAGCGTCCGCACCAACTGGGGCACGGAGAGCGTCAAC
>DAOTUH010000438.1:0-13174 GCA_034437255.1 Anaerolineae bacterium | reverse complement strand
TGCTGGCGTATCCTCTAGTCGGCCTGCTGCGAGAACATGTGCCGGCTCGCTGGATCATCCCCGGGTCCTTTCCCTGCCCAACGACGGCGCTGGCTCTACTTCGTCACCCTGGGATTTCTGCTACTTTGGGCGATTCCGTTCCCCATTGCCATTCAGATTCCGCAGTTCGGTGCTTATGAGGACGGCATTATGGTAGCGACGGGCGTCTTCGCCTTGCTGACGCTGGTCGTCAACTGGCGACGCACAACTCGAATGCAACCGGCGGACGCCCCCGCCTAGTCCTTCAAGGAGCAGCGGGCCACTCTCAAAGAGACAAAGTGGTCCGCTGCTCCTGGTGCTTCATAACGTCACTCCTGCTCGGCGAGAGGATCAGTCCCAGCCTCAGGAGATGAATGCGGACCCTCCCCGTCATTCATCCAGGCGGTTGAATCGGAACACGCCCAGGGTAGGAACCTGGCCTTCCTCCAGTAACGGCCCCGTTTCTATGCGATGGATGCTCTCTGGATTCACCGTGGGCGCGTCGTGTGGAGGCTACTGTCGCACGGTCAGCGGCAAATAGACGTAGTACCGCTCATCCACCGTGATGTAATCCGTCCTTGTGGTCACATCTTGACCTCCTGGCCCGGTCACGGTGAGGCGCACGGTGTAGGTGCCCGCTTCCTTGTACGTGTGTGTGGGGTGCTCGTCGGTACTGGTGTCGTCGTCGCCGAAGTCCCAAGCGCTCTCGGTGTAATCGCCGGTGGAGGTGTTGGTGAAATCAACGGTCAGAGGTATCGAGCCACTGGTAGGCGTGCCAGTAAAACTGGCCTCTAATTCTTCATAAGCGACGACGTAATTGACACGGGTAAGCGTATCTGTTCCTCCAAATCCAGTAGCCGTCAACGTAACCGTGTAGGCACCAACCGAAGTATAGGGGTGGTTGGGATTATGACATTCATTATCAACGTTACCATCCCCAAAAACCCACGTGCAGGTATCGTAGTCGCCCGTAGAAGCATTGGTGAATGCAACGGTCAAGGGTACTAAACCTTCAGTGATGTTAGCCGTGAAGTCGACATCCACAGGCTCATACGTGGTGATATGATTTGTACGCGTGAGAGTATTGACACCCCCTAAACCATCGACGGTGAGAGCAACTGTGTAGACACCGGTCGCAGTATAAACGTGACTTGGATCGCCACAATCGCTGCTGGTGTTACCATCTCCAAAAGTCCAAAGACAGGTATCGTAGTCACCAGTAGAGACATTGGTGAAATCAACAGTCAAAGGCCTTAAACCACTGGTAGGATTGCCGCTAAAATCGGCTTGCACTCTCGCAATATCCAGGCGCCAGATCTCGCCGCCGTGCGCGTCGTTCCAAGTTCCAAAGTGGAGGTGATCGTCGAACATCAGCGTGGCGTTGTTCCAGAGCGTCGCGTCGTTGTTGGGATCGCCCCACCCATCCGCCCTGACGACGTCCCAGTCCACGCCATCGTCACTGCGCCAGAGCTGCGCGCCGGTGCGTTCGTTGTAGAAGGAAGCGTAGAGAGCATCATAGGCCACCGCAAGCGATTCCAACTTCTGGTTTTCACGGTCGCCAAAGCCATTCCATCTGACGGCCTCCCAGGTGCTGCCGTCCGTTGAACGCCAGAGCTCTGCGCCGGTGGCGTCGTTGCGAGTGCCAACGTAGAGCCAATCGCCAAAGACGGCAAACCCGCCCGTCTGGACATTGTCTGAATCATCAAATCCGCCCGACGCGACCTGCTCCCAGGCGCTACCGTCAGCCGAACGCCAGATCTCCGCACCCTCAACCTCGTTCTCACAAGCGGCATAGAGCTGACCGTTGAAGACAGTCAGACCGGTGACGATGTAAGGGTTAGCACTGCCATGCCCATCGGTGAGCACCGTCTCCCACGTTCCAGGATCGCCGGTAGCACTGCGCCAGATCCCAAACCCATCGGGGACATTGTGCGACGTCGCGTAAAGCTTTCCGTTGAAGACGGCGAGCTTGGCAATGGCCTCATTGTCGCTATCGCCAAAGCCGTCGGTCACGACGGCGGACCAGGCTCGACCATCGGAAGAACGCCAGAGTTGCCCGGCGCCGCCGCCCCACCCCGTGCCGGCGTAGAGCTCGCCATCGAAGACGATCAGGTCGTTGACGGCTTGATTGGTCAATGCGGCGGGCGTGACCTCTTCCCAGGACGCGCCATTCGTCAAGCGCCAGATTTGCGCGTGATCGCTCTCCCAATTGGAGGCACCGGCGTAAAGTTGGTCCTCGAATTCGGCCAGCGCAGAGACGCCGATGGTCTTGGGATCGCCAAAGCCGTTGATGTTGACGGGCGTCCACCCGGAGACGCCGGGGGCAAACGTCTGGATGCGATGATTGACAGAATCAGCAACGTAAATCGTACCGTCAGCGCTTAAGTAAATGCCTTCAGGATTGCGGAACTGGCCCATACGCTCGCCCCACTGACCACCGACGGTGGTGAGATAAGCCCCGTCGCTGTCAAAGACCTGGATGCGCTGGTTCCAGTAGCTATCGAGCACATAAACCCGATCCTGATCATCCACAGCCACGTCCAGCGGCGCGCGGAGATGCGCGAAGTCGTCGCCGATCACGCCGGTCCCCCCGGCGAAGGTCATACACGCGCCGCTAGCGCCAACGACGGTGCAGCGCTGAACGCGGGCATTGTCCCGATCCGCCACGTACACGTTACCGTGGCTATCCACCGCCACGCCTCTAGGATGGTCAAAACGGCTATTGTCACTGCCGGGATCATCCGTTGCGCCCAGCGTGGCCCGATAGGTATGGTCGCTGTTGAAGATTTGGACACGGTGGTTCTCTTCATCGGCGACGTAGATGTGGTCGTTGCTATCCACTGCGACGCCATATGGATCTTGAAACTGATCATCGCCGGAGCCCGAACTGCCCAGCGTCGTCACGTAAGTGCCGCTACTGTCAAAGACCTGGATCCGGTGATTGCCGGTATCGGCCACATAGACGTTACCGCTACTGTTCACGGCGACGTCCGTAGGACCTCTCCAGTAATCGCCAAAACGGGCATTGTCACTGCCATAAATACCAGGCTGGCCGACAGCCCATTGCAACTCACCAGCGGCGTTTAACTTGATCAGCCGATAGCCTTTTTCTTCAACGATAAAGATATTGCCGATCTCATCCACCGCAACGCCGTAAGGGGTGTTGTAATGAGAATCGTCCGGGACGTAAGGAGCATCAGAAGCGCCTTTGAAGAGACTTAATTCGTTGCCATCGCTATCATAGGTACGGATGGTGTGATCGTGGTAACTACTGACGTAGACCTTGCCGGTAGTGTCAACCGCGACGCCGGCCGGCCAATCAAGGCTCTCGACGAAGGTATGGCAGGTCCACCCGAACATATCGGCGGAACACTCTTTGACGCGCCCGTTGGCGCTATCTGCGATATAGAAATCACCACTCCCGCCGGTCCCTAGCCCTGCGGCCAGTCCGTACGCCAGGTCAAGCGCGTCGGACCCGTCTCCGGCGCTGCCGGTGCCATGGATCGTGCTGCACGTCCAGCCGTCAGCGTAGGAGCAGCGCTGAATGCGGTAGTTGTTCACGTCAGTGACGTAGAGGAAGTCCCCGCTGTTGACGAAGATCTGGGCCGGATAGTTGAAGTGGGCGTCGTCGTCGCCTGGCTCGCCGGTCACGCCGATGGTGGTGCTGTAGACCGGGGTACGCGCCACGTCGAAGGTGTAGACTTGAATGCGGTGGTTTTCAGAATCAGAGATGTACATGCGTCCCTCGCTGTCGAAGGCGATACCACGCGGGGTGTTGAAGTGTGAGTTGTCATCGCCCGCGTTCCACGGATCGTCCGGTGGGAACTCCTGCAGGAAATTGCCGCTGGGGTCGTATTGGGCAACGCGATGCCGATCCACCGTCCAGAGATTACCGTCGCCGTCGACCGCCACATCCTTGGGATGATCGAAAGTGTACGTGCCGCGATTCTGAAAACCGGCGGCGCCAAGGCTGAGAAGATTGGCGCCGTCGGAGGTATCGTATGTGAGCAGCCGCGCGCCCAATTCCTCTGCAACGTAGAGCGCGCCGTCATCAATAAAGAGTCCGTTAGGACCGTTGAGATAGCCGGTGTCGGCCGGATAGGCCGTTTCGGTCTCACCTAACGTCTCCACGTAACGGAAGGCGGTGCCGGGATCGCCCAATTCCAGCGAGGCGGGGCGGTTGCTGGTGATGGAAAGGCCGTATTCCGTGGTACAGCCGTAGGCATACTCGTCCCAGTGGGTGACCTTGACGTAGTAGGTACCGTCATTGGGCGCTTGCCAATCCAGACACGAGGCCGGCCACCGACCGGGACAATCGTCGTTCTCGGCGAGCCAGGTGCTGCCATCGGTATCGTAGAGCATCAGCACCGTATCGGCGTGCCCGCCGAAGTTGGCCGTGGTGAGGGTATAGGTCACCCCGGCCTGCGCCGTGAATTTGACCCAGTCGGCGTCCCCATCGGTGTGCACGTTATGGATCTGTGACATGCCATCGGGCGTGAAGGCGACGGCGCTGCCGGGAGTATCGTCGTTCTCATAAGCATCCGGAGAAACGTCGCAAATATCGACGGTGTAGGAATCGACATCGGAATAGGCGCCGACGTTGCCGGCGTGGTCGCGGGCGCGGGCGCGAAAGTCGTAGGTGTGGCCGTCAGCGCCGACGTAGCGCGTGTACGTGTCGGTGATGTGGAGCGCTAAGTCAGTCCAGATCCCTGCGGCACTATCGCGGACCTGGACGTCGTAGTTGGCGACGCCGGAGAGGGCATCCCAACCACCCCACCAGAGATGGAAATCTCGGAAAGGCGCATCGCCATAGGGAGCAGATGTGTTAACGTATGCCTGATCCGGCGTCGTGCGATCAATACCCAGATTGTAAGAGCCGGCGCCGGTCCAGTTGCCGGCCCAATCGAAGGCCCAGACGTAGAAAGCGCCGCCGCGTTGTTCATCCTCGGCGCTGGTATCAAAGGGCCAGCGCCAGCCATCGCGCCCGTCATAATCCGCGCCCAACCAGATCCAATCGGAGTTCTCCCAGTCGGCGTCGTGCCAGAGGAATTCGACGCGATTGACGCCGCTTTCCTCGTCTTCTGCGGAGACGGTGACGGTCACCGCCTCGGGATCAAGCCAGCTATCGGTGGGCGGGGACGTGATCTCGGCGGTAGGCGTAACAGCATCAGTCAGCAAGTGAATTGAATATGTGTAATCGGTTCCACCCTCATATCCGTAATCGCGGACCTTGATGTAGTAAGTCCCATCGTGAGGCAACTCATGGCTCAGGTGCGAATCAAGAGTAGTAGGCTCATCGTCGTTCTGGGTCAGGACGGTCGTCCCGTCACTGTCCAGCAGGTAGAGGTAAGAATCTAGCGACGATCCCTCACTTTGGGCATCGATATCAACAACCACCTTATCGCCCGTCGCGCCACTGAAAGCGTAGAAATCTTCATCCCCGATGTAGCAGATATCGGCATTGAGCGTTTGTCCATAACTCAACCCCGTCGCTAAGTCAGGGGAGTCATTGATCTCATTCCCGTCATTACAAGCAACGAGATCAACCGAGATCACGTATCTTTCAATCAGACAATTGCCGTAGGCTACCTTGAAATACCCGTCACCGTTCCAATTACTCCCCCAACTGTTACGCACGATCCAGTAATTTCCTGCATCGTTATAACCGACGATGGAGACACCGTGGTTGGTGTAACTCGGATCAGGGTCGCAATGATAGACACCGTTGCCATCAAAACTGCCCCCCATATAAATCGAAACAGCTATGGGGCCATGTGCAAGTAACGTATTCTTGATCGCATCACGGGTAGGATACCACGTGGTATCTGTACGCGCCACGGAATACAAGCGTGAATCCCAATCGCTGCAGCGATCACTGCAGCGATAATCGCTGCACTCCGTGTCGCTGCAGTACGTACACAGATCTGCATCACATGCACCTGAAGAAAGGTAACTACAACCATCAGGATCCCCATCGTGATATGGAAGACACCCCTCATCGGGGACCCCATCATCCCGGATAAAGGACAATGCAGATGTTCCCCAACCGCCAGCACAATCTCCGGCGTTGACGGCACAGTCGGTGACCAGATATTGCTCGGACATATCAGGATCGAGAGCCGGGTTGCGGTATCCAACGTTGGTAGCGGCCTCAGCAACGCCGACGGCGGCAAAGGCCCAACAGCTCCCACAGATGCCCTGGTTCTTAATCGGTGTCAGCCAGTCACCGCCATTATAGTTCCGCCAATCGAAGGAAGAAGGCGCACTGAGATTCTGAGTACCCAGAGAAGGGGAGGGAACAGAAGGTGCAACAGGCTGCGTGGATGAATAAGGCTCCGAGGCCCCCATTGATTTCTCGGCCAGGCTTACGGCCTCAGCCGCGGACACGATCTCCCGACCGTCAGCGTCCACGCAGAGAGCGGAAATCGGCGAAAACGGGTCTGTAACATCCCACTTGCTTATCGTATCCAAACCTTGACGCGCACAGGCATTGTAGGCCTGACCACAGCGGCCTTCGAGGAAATCCCAGGTTTCGCACGAGACCTGATCGGGTAACCGACAGATTCCCTGCTGACTGCCGCCCGGTGCGTCAACGACTTCGTACGTGTAGCCGAGCTCGGCGCAATAGACTGCCGCCGGATTCCGCATGGATTGCATGTTGTCGTAGGCAAACTCATCTTGAGCTTGTACGGAAGCGGTTGTCGTCGACGGCAACTCGGATGTTTGGGAAGAACGTGCCGTAAAGAAATTGTCAACATCGGTGACCTGATCGTGCAAAGCCTCCTTGATATGCATTGACACAAAGTTCTCCGGCATCTCTTCCACCCACTGCGGGAACAGCCCCTCCTCGCTGGGCAGCAGCGCCTGCCACGTGCCCTGCTCATCGCGGCGAGCCAGCAAGTGCAACGGCCCCTCGGTGACCGCATCCTCGCTCTGCCAGGCGGCGACGCCGTGCGCCCACGCGCCATCGACCGCGACCTCACGCAGCGTGGCGCGGTAACGTGATCCCAGGTGATCGAGGTACTTGTCCAGCACCGCTTCCATTGCGCTCCGCGCCCGCGCTTCCTGTACCTCTTTTGGTAGCTCCTCGGGCGAAGGCGGTGCCGGCGTGGACTGCGGCGTCGTGTCTACCGCCTCCGGCGTCGTTTCGGCCGTTGGTTCGACCGTTGGCGTCGGCGGGGGCGGCGCCTCAGCGCGCACCGCCGATGCGGGCATCGCGCTTGCAGGGATCATGTTCAAGAGGAAGACGAACAACGTTATCGTCGTCAGTAACTTTTTCATCATCGCAACTCCGTTTCTTGTGCAAAAATATCACACACTAAGGGACAATCCCAGAGAACTGCCCCTCACGCAAACTACAAACCTATCTCTCCTGCCCCTCACTCCAGCTGATCCCAAACCGGCTGCACGGCGATGGCGAAAAATATCAACGGGAGCAGGCCTCGGGCAGCATCAGTCGTCGCGCCGACGGATAGATTCAACAGTATCACGCCAACGACACCGGCGATGTACCCATAGGCCGCCCACTTCTTACGTTTCCAGACAAAGACAGCACAGACGGCGGAGAGCAAATTGAGCGTTCCACCCAGATAAAACAAGGGGACCTGGTACTGAACAGCCGAGGCGAAAGTAAGCGCGGCCAATGCCAGGTTGCCGACCAAGGCCAACGCCAAAAACGCACTCAGGCACCCCCATTTCTCCTGCAACTCCGCCTGCGCCCGCAATGTCTCGCGCTCCTCCTCCGTCGTCGCCTCGGCAAGTTGTGCATCGAGAGAGCGCTGACGTTTTCTCTGCGCTTTTTTGTACCACACATACAATCCAATCAGCAATACACCTATACCGATGAAAACAAAAAGAACGGGATCCACAAGAACCTCCTGAAGTTCAGTGTAAGTTGGACCTAAACTGCGTACAATTGTCATTACTCATCATAAAACTCCCACTCCCACACGCCGCTCGACCAAGATTTGGCACCCGTCAAAGGCGCATAACCCAACGCTGTGGTCGTATAAGCATATTCGCCTGGTGGGATATGCACCACGCGCGTCTCCCCGGCGGGCACGCTATACTCAAGGTCATAAGGACCGGATAGATTGATGTTTATTTGCGCGCTCAGACGGTTGCTAATGTGAATCTCTGCATCGCGTGCCAGCACTGGCGTGGGCGTCCGCGTGGGCAGCGGAGATGGCGTCCAGGTTGGCAAGGACGTCGCGGTCGGCGGAAGCGTCTCGGTCGGCCGCGGTGTGGACGTGGGGCGGCGCGTCGGCGTCGACGTCGGCTTTGGCGTAGGAGTTTCAGTCGGCGTTGCCGTTGGCGTCGCCGTAGACGTGGGTGTGGGCGTCGAGGTGGGTTTCGCAAGGAGCCCACCCCCTCCACACCCTGAAAGAAGAGACACCGTCACCACCAACAGCGAAAAAAGGCTCCCCATCCTCAACTTGTTCATTGTTCACTCCTCTTAACCTTTACTTTCCGCTAAAGTGTGTTTAAGCTATTTTGCCTGTTTTTGCCAGTTCTGGTGGCCCATATCTAGTGTTCTGTCAGACGTCATTTGATGGATTGGATAGGGCTCTCGAGTCGCACGTGTGCTCTGCGGTTTTGACGTTGAGGGGCAACGCACTTGCGAAATCACCCCGCCGCGGTTCCTTTACGTAAGTCACCAACCGTGTTCATACTATAAGCGAGGGTGGTTCATAGATCGCTTAATCCTTTTAGAGATCCGCCGGTTTAACAGCACGCCGACCGGCGCCTGCGCGCTTGACTGCGAACCTTTCGCTCGTAATAAGCGACGCAGCGTTAGCGGAGTCGCGTTTGGGAAAGTGTAAACCTCATCGACCGGAAACATGAACCATCCTTAAGCGTAAGCGAAAATGCGTGCACCTGGGAAATGATAGCCTTTAGATATAAGGGTAGAGAATGCAAATCCCAGCCTAAAACTTAGCGGAAACTAATGCAATTAACTCTCTTCTATAACGAAGAGCTAATTGTAGCCGCTGCGTTACACAAATCGGCGGAATTCGTCCATTTTGCCCATTCGCCGTTCCACTTTCCTCCCCTCAGTTGGACCGACCCAGACGCGACAGGTATACAACAGAATATAGGGAAAAATCAGATTGTTATCTTGCAAACCGGCACTAGGTAGCCGCGAAATCCATTTCGCGCTTCAGAGTGCGCGATTTAGAAATCGCGGCTACATTTCCCCAATAATTTGTCCTATACCCAGACGCGACTGTGCTCTTGACCAACGACCAGAGCTCAAGTACAATATATCTCAACCAGATGCAGGAAGCGACATTGAAGGACCAGGGAAAGGAAATAGAGCAAATGGAGCTCGCTGCCATTGTACGGGATATTCACCGCCTCAATCATCAATTGGAACGCCTTGAGCGCAAATATGGCATTATGTCCGAGACTTTTTACGAATCCTACGTCGCTGGCGAGGAGCCAGAAGATGATGCCTGGGTCCTGGAGTTCGAAAAATGGGCTGGGCTGTACGAGGTTTGGCTTGATCGGCAGAAGGCTTACCGGGAGACGATGCAGCGAATCCGCGAAAAGGAGCCTTCTCTCTTCAAGGTCATCCAACCTGCGACAGTATGAACACGCTGGGCCCCACGCTGCTGGACTATGAGCTGTTCATCTACACCTTGCAGGACGGCTACGCTAGCATTCGGAAGTCCACCCTTACCGTTCCCCATCACAAGCACACTCCCCCCGACGTGAAGCATCATCGCATCCCGGCCCCAGGCCTGAGTTTCACCCGCCCCAATCTACCCTTCCTCCTCCAGGAAATCGGGCGCCAGTTGCTGCAGCAACCGGGTACATAGGGGCTGAATCGAGCCTGCGGACCGGTCTGCGGAGCGCGCACGCGCAGGAGCCGCTGGTTTCACCCGCGATCCGATCCTGCCCATCCACCGTTCTCACTTCCCTCTCAGATGACCTCCCCAGACACCACCGCCTGCTTGACCAACGATCAGAGCTCAAGTACAATAACAATGCGGTTGACCCTGGTTGACCGACAAATTTAACATTCGGGGCAAAACCACTTCCTCACAGGCTCCAAGTGGACGATAGTCCGCGTTTTGGCAAGCAAAACAAGGGCATTCAGGCCCAAGAACGGGGACTGTCGTCCCCTTGAGTTCTCTGAATCCGGCCACAATGTTAAAAGTGTCAGCCAATCAGCGGTTGACCACTGCTTTTTACAGGACGTGCATTCGCGTCCGTCGTTCTTCGTGGAGGTGTGAGATGTCTACAATGACCCTGGTAGAAATCATCCAAGATATCCATGCGATGGATGAAGAGCTCTGGCACTACGAGTCTCGTTATGGCCTTCGCTCCCAATACTTCTACGAGCTTTACCAGGCCGGGCAGTTGCGAGACGAAGACCCGGTCGAAGCGCGCGATTACGCCGACTGGGCCGCCTGCTACGAGATCAAACGTCATCGTGAGAAGCTCTACGATGATTTGGTACACAAGGTGTTGCAGGAAGTGAGATCGCAACAGGCTGTTTCGCTGGCCGACCTGAAGACAACCCTGGAACCGGTAGCCACTCCTGTTGGGACGTGATTCATGCTGTCGTCCATTGAGGCGTACAGTCGAGCCGTCTACACCCTCCTGGACCAAGCGACCGTTGTGCAGAGACATACGGTACGTATTTACCCACGCGGTGCACAGGTTGGTGTTCTGGAAGGCAGAGTCGAATTCGATCAAAATATCGTGTTGCGAGCCTATGAGCGTATCGATTTTGCCCGCCAACGGATCATGGCTTACTCGTATGAAGTATGGCGAGCTCAGCAGCAGCTCTATTGGTACGATCCCACCCCACACCCGAACGATTCATCATTAGCCTCAACCCATCCCCATCACAAGCACGTTCCCCCCGACGTGAAGCATCATCGTATCCCGGCCCCGGGCCTGAGTTTCACCCATCCTAATCTGCCCTTCCTCCTCCAGGAAATCAAGCGCCAGTTGCTGCGGCAACCGGGTGCATAGAGAGTGAACCGAGCATCCATACCACCGCGCTCGATTATCGTGACTCACTGGAGCCATTATTTCTCTCCGCTCAATTCCCCACCAGATATGCCTGCCCGCTGGCGTCCCGCGACCGAGTACGACGCGCCGCGTACGCCGGGTGAGACACACGCAGCAAAGGATGGTGGTCCAGACACAGGCGCGATGCCATTCATTATCACCTGGCTCCATCAACCAGCCAGGATCAAGCACCTTTCTATACACAAAAAGGCGATTACGCTCGAAAAGTTATCAGCAATTCTCATTATGGCACTTGTGCAGGGCATGACCTGCCAGAATTGTGCTCCTCTCAGTGGAACAAATGGCTATGCATTTAACCGCACTCACTCGAAACAGGCGGCACAGAGTGACCTTTGGCATCGAATTCAAGGACACAGTGGAGGAAATCCCCATCCATTGCCCGAAAAGCAGGCCCGGTTGGGATGGCTTGGGCGCAAACGTGATGCTCCAGCAGATAGAATCGCTACCCGTTGGCTCCAAGCTGGCTCAAGAATGGTCAAAATGAGAATTGCTGGATATAATGTAGGAACACAGAGGTCTCCGAGGTAGAGATTCTAGAATGAGGGAGAAGTTCAGCCAATCCAGTGACCCGACCTTCCATCAAATCTGCCGCTGCCTCGTGCGGGATCTGATTGAACGGTACGAGTGGGCCCTGCTGTCCGAAGACGACCTGGTGGATCTGGTGCTGAGCTCGGCCCGCCCAGGCACCTCGCCCGATGAGCTGGAGAGGGTGGCCAAACACCACTATACGAGAGTGCTCTACGAGGCCTGTCGCCAATCCGACGACCCCCGACGCCGCGAGCGCGCTTATCGTGACCTCCACCGCTACCTCTATCGCGCAGCCTACCATCGGTGGCCCGAGCTCGCCGAGGACGCGACGCAGCGGGCCTTGATGCTCGTCTACGAGCAGATCGACCGGTGCCGAGAGCCGGGCACGTTTCTCGCCTTCGCGCTATGGAAATTGCGACATGCCTTCCAACAGGAGCAACGCGCACGCCGCCTCGTCCAGGATGACGAAGTATTGGCTGTCGAGATGGAGCGGCGACACGCCAGTCCACCTTCGGCCAGAAAAGAAATTCTACGCGATGAACGGGTGAGCCTGCTTGTGAAAGCGCTCTGTGAGCTATCCGACCCTCGTAAACGCCAGGCCATCGCGCTGAAGTACTTTTCCGATCTGAGTGACGCCGAGATCGGCCAACGACTTGACGTCTCCGTGAGTTACGTGCGCGTGTTGCGCCATCGGGGGATCAAAGAGCTGCGCGGCGACGGTCGGTTGCGCCGCTATTTTGACATACCGGAGGACGACAATCTTTGAGAGAGGGAGTGTAACGCCAGAGAGCTGTGGTCCTCTTACTAAGAAAAGGCCATCACGCATGCAAACTGAGAAGTGCCGTTCAGCCAGGGAGCATCTGTTGAAATATCTTGAAGATCCGACGTCTCGTGCAGAGGCGCTGGATCTGGCATTATGGTGTCACGCACAATGCCCGGACTGCCGACAACGATTCCGGCAATTGCTGGAAGACCTGCTGCGCAACGTGGATGCCGATACGGCGTCCTGCCCTTACGAAGCCTGGATTCCTGGATATGCGGCCATGGAAATCCTGGCACAAGCCGACGAACCGCCCTGGCCGGAGATTGCCGAACATCTTGCGACGTGTAATCGTTGCGCAGCGCTTTACGCAGAGATCAAAGCCTTGCAAGGATACGCAGAACAAGGCGCCATCCCGGCGCATTATCCAGAGCCCGATCTTGGTTTCTTACGCGCTGAACCCCAGGAATCGACCCCATGGCCACCGTTCTGGCACGTCGACACGTTGGGACGATTGATCGTCGAGTTCTCAAACGAGTTATTGTGCCGGTTACCGATGCTGCTCTACCGGCCCGCTGCGGCCGGATTGAAATCGGGCGCGTCCTCTCAAGTTCTGTTCGAGGTCGCGCTTGCGGAAAGCCGGGACGATCTGGACGTCACCATCACGGCCGAGAGACCGCAGAGTGGGGAAACCGGGTTTTGCACCCTGATCGTCGAGGTCAAGATCCCCAGTCGCGGCGGCTGGCCCAACTTAGCGGGGACGCAAGTGAGGCTCAAGCGCGGTCAGGAGACGCTGGTCACCCGGCTGACCGACGCCTTCGG
>DAOTUH010000437.1:0-23606 GCA_034437255.1 Anaerolineae bacterium | reverse complement strand
GAGGCCGGCGTGTACACCAACCCGGTGATTCCGCCTGCTGTGCCGCCAAATCTTTCCTTACTGCGGACCAGCTACATGGCCTCCCACACAGATGAGCAGCTGGAAGAGGTTCTCAGCACGATGGAAGAAGTAGGGAAAGCACTGAAGATTATCTAACGCAAAAAGCCAGTGCATACGGCAACGATTCCGGGAGGATCAAAACTCCCGGAATTTTCTTTATTGATGATCGATACGAGCGCTAGCCCAGTCGGCGTGCTCTCGGACCAATGGGCTGGGGTGTTCCTGCACAGCGCGCTGAAGATAGGGAAGGGCCACCGGGTCACCGCGATTGCCCAGCACCACGGCGGCGTTGCGCGCGATGCCCACCGGCGTCGCGCGCCAGATGGGGGTCTGCCGGAAGCGTGCCCGGAATGTCTCCGACGTGATCATTAACAGATCGGGTAGATAGAGGCTCGCATGGGGCAGAGGCGGCTCCGCCGCGTGGCGGGCCAACGGCTTGCGGTTCCAGGGGCAGACCTCCTGGCAAATGTCACAGCCGAAGAGCCATGCACCCATCTTGGGACGCAGCGCTTCGGGGATGGCACCACGATGCTCGATGGTGAGGTAAGAGAGACAGCGCCGCGCGTCCAGCTGACCGGGCGCGACCAGGGCACCGGTGGGACAGGCCTCCAGACAGCGGGTGCACGTTCCACAGCCCGGCATGGAGCCAGGCGGCGTCGGCTCAAGTTCGGCGCTCAGCAGCGCGATGCCCAGAAAGATGTACGATCCCCACTGTGGGTGAATTAACGTGGTGTTCTTGCCGAACCAGCCGAGTTCCGCACGCCGGGCCCAATCACGCTCCAGGATCGGGCCGGTATCTACGTAGCACCGCGACGTGAAAGGACCTATCTCCTCCTTAAGCGCCTGCACAAACGCTTCGAGCCGCTTCAGCAGCCAGCGATGGTAGTCCTCGCCCCAGGCGTAGCGTGAGACGCGACCATGCAAGGGCGACAGGGCTTGGTGAGACGCGCCGGCGTAGGAAGCGGCGACCGCCAGCACGGTGCGGGCCTCGGGCAGTATCTTGCGTGGGTCAGCGCGACGGGCCACCGCGTCCGGTCGCGCCAGGTAGCGCCTCATCTCACCGGCATACCCCCGGTCGAGCCAGCGCCGGTAGGCATCCCAGGTGGACGTTGAGGTCGCCGGCACAGCGCCTACCAGATTGAGCCGGTGCGCCCGGGCCAACTCTTGCAGCGTCATAATTTTTACAGCCGTCATGCTCTATAATCGTTTTTGACTATCAAAAACGGCACTCCATGGGTTCCGTGCCTGACTACGAACCTTTTGTTACCCGAAACAGGCTTGGATATTTTACCTAAACTTGATGATCAAAAACGATCATGACGGTTTAGGATCTCTAAATCTCTAAAAAAGAAGAGCAGGGAAAATTTTCCACTGCCCTTCAGGTGACCCCGTAAGATATTACTCTTCCTCGTCCAAGATGAGCGTCACGGAGGTTATACCTGATTCCTCATCCGTGGAAATCATCAATTCAACCGAACGATCATCCTTGGTCCAGGTCTGCATCACCATGGTTTCCATGCTCATATTTTCTTCTTCGACCGTGCTCCAACCCGCCGCTTCCATCTCTGAGGCATAGAAGTCAACGACGGTGTCAAAACCATCCTCGGTCTCAAAGTTGAGCATCCCACTCATGGATGTCCGATTCTGCTGGTTGGGATAGACCGGAATGTCCTCAGGAAACCCACCACTCTCAGCACCTTCCGGCGGTTCAATGGTGAAATCGGCATTGACGTCGGTGACGTCGATGGACATGTAGACCTTCACCACCGCATCCGTCTGTTCCTCCGGCGCAGTCCCCGTGACCTCTACAATAGTCCGTACCGCAAAGGCAGGAAGGCCGGCTTTGTCGGCAATCCAGACATCCATGCTGGCATCTTCCAGATTTTCAACCATGGATTCCCATCCCAGAACCTCAGTTTCCAAGATATTCCTGTCCATGGCATAATGCCGCGTGGGCAGACCATTCACGTTTTCCTTACCCACGTAATTGGCATCATCCAAGGTCTCGTCGTCCAGATCCTCGACGGAGAAGGGGAGTTGCTCTTGATCAAAGTCAAAGGCGTCCTCTTCGCTAACCTCGCTCTGCATCCACTCTTCACCAAACTGGATCCACTGCTGGTTGTCGATCTGGACGATCTCCATACTTTCGCCCTCTCCTGCGGCACCTTTGATCACGACGTGCTGCGCAGCGGGGTCGCGTGTCGCCGCCATCTCCATGACCATTTCTTCCACGGTCCCATCGGCCATTTCCGAGCGGATGAGTATGGAATAGCGATAGCTATCCAGGCCCTCCAGCGCTTCTGGATCGAACTCGACTGATTCCGGTGGTTCGGTTTCTCCCGCCGCCTCTTCTTCCGGTGGCGCTTCCGATTCTGGTTCAGGAGCGGTTTCTTCTTCAGTAGCCCCGTCCGTCGGTTCCTCCTCACTCAATTCACCCGCCAGGTCTTCTGCCTCCTCAACCAACTCCTGCGCCTGCTCACCAGCTTCCTGCACACCCTCGATCAATCCGCCTAGGGAACATCCCAAGGCCACGATCAAGAGCATTACGATCAGCCCAAAACCAAATTTACGTCTCATCATCTCCTCCTGTGTAGGAAAGTCAACGCTTGCATTATATCCGATTTTGTAGAAAAAAAATATAACGCCGGCACACCGAATAGCGGGGTCTCATACTTCTTCGGGCCTTGTGCATGTCGATAACTTCTTGTTCTTTTCCCCAATAATGCTATAGTAACGATAATTATGAAAGCTGAAGATGAAGTAAGAACCCTGCCCCATCATCCGCCGCGTCTCTGCCCCGCCTGTGGTACGCGCGTGGCTGAGGGCGCCAAGACATGCTTAATGTGTGGGGCTTCGTTAGACGAGATAGAGGCCGACACGGATGAGGAACAGGTAGCGGAAGCCGCGCCCGAAGGTCGGCTCAAAGGAAAACAGCTGGCGCTTCTCGTTGGCCTGGCGGTGGTTATTCTCGCCGCCTCCGTGGTCATTGGACTTAATCTGGCACAGACCGCGCCTCCCCCCTCTCCGACAGCGACGCCCACGGTCACCGATACGCCTACGCCCAGTCCTATTCCCACCAACACACCGACGCCAACGAGAACCCCGACGCCGCTTCCTACGCCCACACCTATCCCCCCAGAGACATATACGGTACAATCTGGTGACACGCTGCTCTCCATCGCCGCTGATTTTGGTCTGACAGTCTCGGAGTTGAAAGTATTCAATAACCTGGCAACGGATAATATCGTCGAAGGACAATCGCTGCAAATTCCGCCCCCCACCCCGACGCCGGGGCCGACAGCCACGCTGGACCCTTCGCAACCCACACCCACGTTTGCTCCCTTCGTCCTGCACACGGTCAGCGTTGGGGAGACGCTTTCTGAGATTGCGGAGCTCTACGGGGTCAGCATAGCCGATATTCGAGCCGCCAACGACATGCCGCCAGGCGCGGCCGACATTCAGGCCAATCATGTTCTTGAGATTCCACGTTACACGCCCACCCCCGAGATGACAACAGAGGTGGAAAGTGTGCAAGCCAACGCGCCCGCCTCCGTAACCTCACGCTACGAAGCACCGACCCTGCTCTATCCCCCTGACGGGGCGACTTTCACCGGTCCCACAGCCATCGTGATGCTCCAATGGCTCTCCACGGGCATCTTGGAGGAGAACGTGTTTTACCGCGTTACCTTGGACGTGTCGACCGCCAGCGGTGTGAAGACCGTGCGAGAGTACATCAAAAGCACAAGCTGGCGTGTGCCGGAAGATCTCTTCCCAGATCCAGAGCTGGAAAGTCGCACCTGCTCCTGGTACGTGACCGTCGTTCGGCAGATGGGGACGGAATTGAATCCGGCGTATACGAGTATCAGTGAACCGAGTCAAGCCCAGGACTTTTTCTGGAAACCAACCTCACCCTAGCATTCTAACCTGTGCAAGTGGATCCATGTTCCATCAGCAAACCATACAGGCTCGTATCGAGTACTCAGAAATCGTATCATCTCAAAAATAGAGAAAAACTAAGAGGCGAGGCTAACTTCCCACGTCGACTTTGTGAGCTGCCAGGGCCGTGCTTAAGGTCGGGACAGTCGAGAGACCGGCTACACTTCCTGATGATCTAGATAATTCGCATTGGGGTAAAAGACACACAACCATGCTCCCAGCCCCCATCTCCGGGGGCGTCTCAAGCGAGCTCAACGTGTCACTTTTACCATCATGTGAAAATTCATTCAAGCGGAAAGTGTCACCACGGATGATGGTCATGCACGTTAGTCACGGAGAACGCTAGAGGAAAAAACATGCAAAAACAAAATCGTGCCCAGGTTTCAGTCGAGTTCTTTTCCTTTGGTTACCGGCTTTCTGGAACCTACAATGCCCGCAGTCGCTCCTTGGGAGACACCGTCTACGACACGACCACGGCTTTTTTGATCGTCGAGAACACTTACATTTCGCCCGTGGATCGTCCCAGCGAAATGTCCGCCAATTACGCCGAGGCCATTCTCGTCAAGGAGGAGCTCAGCTTTGCTCTCACGATGAACGAGGAAGCTGCCCTGCGACGAGACCAACAATACGGCAGCTATCTGGGCCCACAACTCAAGCCCGTCTTCTTAACACTGCCTTTCTTTGAGATTACCGGTCAGTTGCGGATCCCTGGACGTTTCGACCCACGGGTATTGCTCAGCTCCCAGACCGAGAGATTTGTAACGTTGATGGATGTAACGGCACGCACCACATCCAACCCGGACATCACTTATCAAGGGGCTGCTGGCATTGTTAATAAATCCAAGATCAGTTTTATGGGTGTGAAAAAAATATGAACGGCGTCCGGAGGTGAACCGTGGCACGCATCCTTGTGATTGACGACAACACCGAAATGTTGGAAATGCTGAGGATGATCCTTCACTACCAGGGAGATCACGATGTCATCCTCAGCTCCGAAGCCGAACAGGGATTGGAGAGCGCGCAAGCTTACAAGCCCGACGTCGCCGTCGTTGATGTGATGATGCCGCAGATGAGCGGCTATGAATTGGTTCGGCGCTTGCGCGCCAACCCTGTCACAGCCGACATGGGGATCATCATTCTGACAGCACGCGGTCAACCGGTGGATAGAAAGGCCGCGATGGAAGCCGGCGCCAATTATTACATGTCCAAGCCTGTTGACGCCAAAGAGCTGCTCTCGGAAGTTGAAAGCCTGGTCAGCGTGGCGGATAACAAGCGCAAATCCGCCGTGTTTCCGGTGCTGAGCCTGCGCGGCGGCATCGGGCGCACGACGGTCGCGGTCAACCTGGCTTTGCTGCTCCAACAGGTCGGTCCCACCGTGCTATTGGATCTCTCGCCGAACTCAGGACATTGCGCACTTTTTCTAGGCTTAAAACTGACCCGGCACTGGGGCGCTTTATTGGAAGAGGCCGATCTCAGCGATGCGCCCACCATTGGCGGATTAACGCTTAAACATGCATCCGGCTTACGATTGCTGGCGGCACCTCGCATCCCCATGATTGACGGGAGTTTCGATTCAGAACAGATCGAGGTGCTCATCAATATTCTCCGACAGTACATGCGATTCATTGTCATCGATATGCCCCCAACGCTTAATCTGATGTCCCGTAAAGTCTTAGAAGAAGCACGTCGTATCATTCTGATTAGCGGAAACGACTCCCCAGGCATCCAAACGACGCGGCAGACTTTGAAGCGATTGGAGGCCTATCGCAGAAAAACGCAGCTGCTTATCAACAGTCCCGCCCCAGGCCGACAATTGCCCCTGGAAGCTCTTCAACGGGCCTTGAACTTGCCCATTAGTGCCCAAATCGCCTACGACGCGAAACAGCATCAGGCCATCAATTCAAAAGTGCCGTCCGTATTGAGTCAGCCCAAATCGCCGATGGTCAATCAGCTAAAGAAAGTCACGCGGCAACTTCTCAGATAGTCTTCTTGACGAAAGGCGTAGGTAGGTTTTGGGGGCATCGTTGACCTCCCTGAAATAGCCATCAACCTCACACAAAGGCGCCAAGAACGCAAAGGAAACTCATAAGATGGTAACTTTTATTGATCTAGACTGGCTTTGCTATTCAGAAAAGTAAGGGCAAATTTAAAAATCTTGGCGACCGTCCGACCTTTGCGCCTTTGCGTGAGGCACAACCTTTTTTCAGTAGAATCATGTTTTCGCGTCCTGTATTGAGGTAATTTCGTCAGAAAGTGTAAACCGGACTCTAATGAAATAACTGGGAAAACTCCGAGTTTTGGACCTTTTTTCAGGGCAGCCAAACCGATCTTTTTCCCAAAATGGCTGCTTTTGAAACGATGCCGAACCATCCCAACTTGATGATCAAAAATCATCATGCGCCCCTTGACGAAGACAAACCACCCATCCCCATGCAGGATGGGTGGTTTTGTATCACATCTTCGTCGCTATCTTCAGACCACACCGGCTCATATCACGATATAGCCGCAGACGATCAGGAGAAGCAATCCCCCAATCGTCACGTCAAGGAACAAGAGCAGGGCCAACACGAACCGCTGCCACGGCTGTAGCCCGCGCAAAATGAAACGCGACACGCTTGGAGAGCGTTCAGCGGATGCTTGTGGTTCATCAAACACGATCACGCCTCACCGTAATGTCTATTACCCCAACTTGCTACGTTTGCCCCAGAATTCCCTTATGCTACAATGAATATACTGCAACAGTATCCTCTCAATAATTTGGGGGCCTTCCGCCAAATTATGTCTCCGCCCTTGGTCGGGGAACATACCTTGGGATTCCCCAAGATATTGAGAAGATACTACCGCAACAGTTGGGGAAGTCAATGTGATCCATCATCAATTGCCGACCGAATTCTACGCACGCTCGACGCTGACCGTTGCCCGAGAGCTACTCAACAAGCGGCTGGTGCGCCGCCTGGACGGGGAGCGGCTGTCCGGTCGGATTGTGGAAGTGGAGGCGTACATCGGCACCGGCGACGCGGCCTCGCACGCCCGGTTTGGCAAGACGGAGCGCAACGCCGCCATGTTCGGACCGCCGGGGCACGCTTACGTCTACCTGATCTACGGCGTCCATCACTGCCTCAACGTGGTGACGGAAACCGCCGGACGGGCCGCAGCCATTCTTATTCGTGCGCTGCGGCCGGAGGAGGGGATCGAGATCCAACAACAGCATCGTGGCGACCGCCCCTTCGAGACGCTGACCGACGGCCCGGGCAAACTCTGCCAGGCCTTGGTCATCGACTTGCGTTTCGACACGACGGATCTCTGCGCGCCGGACACATCGCTCTGGATCGAAGACGGACCTCTGCTCCCCGACGAAGCCATCACCACCACACCTCGCGTCAACGTGACGGGCGATCAACGCGCGCGTACTGTGCCCTGGCGCTGGTTCGTCAAAGACAGCCCGTGGGTCAGTCAGTGAAAGGCTGGTCGTCAGCAGTCTGGTAGTCGGTTCATTAGTCGTCAGACAGTCTGAGTAAGGAGGAAACCATGGCCCTTAAAGGGAAAGGTCTTTGGGCTTACCGCCGTTGGGAATTGGACCGGGCGCTGCAAATCGCGCCACAGATGAAGATCACTCACATTCTCTACAAAGTAGGACAAGGGCCGCTCGGCAGCAAGCCGGGCTTCTACATCGACGATGCGGCCGAGGTGGCACAGAAGATCCGCCAGGCGGGCTATACGCCCATGGCCTGGAGTTTCTCCACGCTGGCCGATCCCGATTTCGCGGCCCAGATGGTGCTCAACGCTTTCCGCGATGGCTACGATAGTTTTGTCTTCGACGTGGAGGATAGCGCCAGCGAGCGGCGCCAGGAAGCCTTAGCCGTGGGTCGCACGCTACGCGAGGCCGGCGTCGACCAGACGGAGCTTTACCTCTGCTCGTATCCGACGCCCATCACGCATCATCCCGATCTGCCCTTCAACGAGATGGGGGTGTACTGCCAGGGCGGCTTGATGCCCATGGCCTACGGGACGTATCACCTTCCACCGGACATCGTCATCGATGATTGGACCTACGACCAGAACCGCCGGTGGATGGCGCAGCAGGGCCTGTGGCTGCCCATCCATCCCGTCTTCGGCCCGTACTACGATGAGCACGGCAACGACCGCATGACGAAAGCGGAGTTCCAGCAGTGGCTCGGCAACTTCACCGCCGGCAAGCCTAGCTTCCTCAGCCTTTACACCACAGCCGTGCTGGAGACCGACTACTTTGCGCCCATGCGCGCCTTCGTGCTTTCTGAGCCGGGAGCGCCTATCCCGCCCATCTCCATGCAGGTGAAGGTCGTCAGCCCCAATCTGGGCTATTTAAACATCCGTAAGGGACCAGGGACGGGCCACGGTATCGTCACCCAGGTGCAGCACGAGAGTCTTTTGGACGCGCTGGAACCCGAGGAGAACGTGCTGGCCAAGATCGGCCAACAAGGTAAGTGGCTCTTCATCCGCACCACCGACGGCAAACTGGGCTACGCGGCGGCGTGGTATCTGGGCGTCCCCGGTGAGCCGCCGCCGGGCCCGACACCTCCACCCCACGGCGAGAAGGTCATGCATCCGGTGGTAGAAAGCCCCACCTACGGCCTCCGTGTGCGCAGCGGTGCCGGGACGGGCCACGAGCGGGTTTGGTGGGTGCCCCACGGCACGACGCTGACGTCGTTGGAAGATCCAGAGGTGACAGGCGGCAAGATTGGCCAACAGGGCCAATGGCTTCACGTGCGCACCCCGTCGCGCCACGAAGGTTACGTCGCGGCGTGGTATCTCAAGGCCCCCGACGGCCCGGATAACCGGCAACCCGTCGAAGACGAGCGTCTGCCCTTCGGTCAAGCGGCTTGGATCTTCGGCATGCACGCCGCCGACATCAGCAGTGATTCACCCGACACGCAACGGCGCATCCGCGCGCTCTTCGAGAGCCAGAACAAGGGCGGCTGGGTCTTCTTCACCGAAGGCATTGGCGTCAATCCCGATTTCCCGCTCAACCCGACGCACCGCCAGCGCCTCTGGGACTGGTCACAGGCCGGGTACGGCGTCGTCGTGCGGCTAAACCACGGCTACCACCCGTCGGGCACGCTGCCTACCTCGGATAAGTACGACGCTTTCGCGCAGACCTGCGCGCGCTGGGCTGAGCAGCACCTCAAGCATGACGACGTGCCCAGCCACACCTATACGTGGATCATCCAGATTGGTAATGAGCAGAACAACGTGAGCGAGCATCCGGGCGACCATGGTGTCATCCGCGAGCACATCACGCCTGAGCTCTACGCCGAGGCCTTCAACAAAGTCTACGCGGCGGTAAAGCCGCTGCTGCCTAACGCTTTCATTGCGCCCGGCGCCATCGACCCCTATCACTCCAGCCCCTTCCACTTGATCGGCAACAAGCGCTACCGGCCCATCGATTACTTCCAGCAGATGCTGGACGGCATCGAGGCCCTAGACGCTTTCGTCCTGCATGCCTACACGCACGGCCCCTCGCTGGAACGCATCAAGCATCTGGCGACCTTCGGCGATTCCTTTATGGACGATCATTACTTCGACTTCCAGACCTACCGGCATTTCATGGAACGCATCCCGGCGAAGTGGAAGAACACGCCGGTGCTCATCACCGAGACGAACCACGTCTGTCGAGGCAGCAACGCTCCCGCCTGCGACGATCCCAATCAGCAGGGGTGGGAGAATGCCAACATTGGGTGGGTACGCAAGGTCTACGAGGAGATCCACGCCTGGAACAGCCGGCCCCACGCGCAGCAGATCCAGGGTGTGCTGCTCTACCGCTGGACGGGAGATCAGTGGCGGCTACGAGATAAAGACCAGGTATTGGCGGATTTCAAGCAGGCCATGTCCAATGACTATCGCTGGCGCGCGCTCGTGCCCACCGAAGCAGAAGCCCCAGAGGCCGTGAGTTTCGACGTCAGCTTTAGCGCGCCAGAGCCGGTGCCCACGGCGTCCATTGATGATCTGACGCGCCTCTGGGGCCTGGGCCCGAAAGCCGCCGAGGTGCTGACTGCCGCTGGCATAACCACCTACGCCGCGCTGGCCCAACACGACGCCGATTGGCTGTTGGAGATGCTACGCGAGGTCGGCTATCCCGCCGTTGCGCGCGTCGTCGCCACCTGGCCCACCCAAGCACGCCTGGCTGCCGAGGACAAGGAGGAGACGCTGACGACGCTGCAGGATAGCCTATGACCCATCAACAGACAGCTAAATGCAGGAGGCAATCACAACGATGAGCACGCCAAGAGTCCTGGGCATCAGCGCCAGCGGTCGTCCTAATGGGATCACCCGTGAAGTGATCAAAACGGTGCTGGACGCCACCGAAGAGCCCTATGCATACATCTCGTTAGCCGAGCAACGCATCAACGGCTGTCAAGCCTGCCTCCAATGCGCCGTCGACAGTCGCTGCCACGTCGCGGACGACTGGCTCGCCATCGGCGAGAAGATGCTGTCCGCTGAGGCCATCGTCTTCGGCGCGCCCAATTACTACGGCACCATCAACGCGCTGGGCCACGCCTGCCTGGAACGCACCTTCTGTTTCCGTCACCAGGAGCGATTCCGTCTGGCGGGCAAACTCGGCGTCGCGGTGGGGGTCGACGGAGCGCAGGACCCCTCACCCGTTCTCGCATTTATACGGAAGATTATGGCCTCGAACATGATGGCCGTGGTAGGCACGGTCCACGCGACGGGCTACTCACAGTGCTACACGTGTGGCTTCGGCGAAAACTGCACCGCCGGCGCCGTCGTCCACCGGCACGGCTTCGTGGATAGCATCGAAGAGGAGATGCTTCCCCCACGCCTTGCGGAGCAAGAGCGCGCGCAGTTCGAGGCGCGGAGCGTCGGCAAACGCCTGGGATCTATTCTGCGCACCCGGAACAAATAACCCCTCAACAGCAAACGGGGCAGGATTTCTCCCGCCCCGTTTGTTTGTGAATCAGGATTATGCAAACCGCGCTTTGAGTTCATCCTCAATCGTCGGTCTACCGATAACCTGCAGCTCGTAGCGCACCCGCTGCATGGGATGATCGATTTCGATGATGCGCGTCAGATCGATGGGCGTGCCCACGATGACGAGATCCACGGGCGCGCGGTTGATGGTCTCTTCGAGGTCGCGCATCTGCGCCTCCCCGTAGCCCATAGCCGGCAGAATGGTGCCGGTGTCCGGGTACGCCTCGTACGTCGCAACGATAGAATCCACCGCGTAGGGGCGCGGATCGACGATCTCGGCGGCGCCAAAGCGCTGCGCGGCCACGTACCCGGCGCCGTAGGCCATCTCGCCATGGGTGAGCGTGGGGCCATCCTCGACCACCAGCACACGCTTGCCACGAATTTTCTCGGCATGATCGACAAAGAGCGGCGACGCAGCCTGCACCACGGTCGCCGTGGGATTCAGCTTGGCGATGCTGTCATAGATTTCCTGGACACCCTCGTAATCCGCCGTATCCATCTTGTTGATGACAATCACGTCGGCGGCGCGGAAGTTAGTCTCACCGGGATAGTACGTCGTCTCGTGGCCAGGGCGGTGCGGGTCCGCGACAGTGATCCATAGATCGGGCTTGAAGAAGGGGAAATCGTTGTTACCGCCATCCCAGACGACGACGTCGGCTTCCTTTTCCGCCTGGCGCAGGATCGCTTCATAATCAACGCCAGCGTAGACGATAACGCCGCGATCCAGGTGCGGCTCATACTCCTCGCGCTCCTCAATAGTGCAATCATACTTATCCAGATCGTCATAATCGGCAAAGCGCTGGACGGCCTGCTTGACCAGGTCGCCATAGGGCATAGGATGGCGCACCACCACAACTTTCTTTCCCATCGCCTGCAACCTGTCACAGACATGGCGCGTGGTCTGGGACTTGCCCGAGCCTGTGCGTACCGCGCAGATGGCTACCACGGGCTTCTCGCTCTCCAGCATCGTCGCTTTGGTGCCCAGTAGACGGAAGTCTGCGCCCGCCGCGTTGACCAAAGAGGCCTTGTGCATCACGTACTCGTGAGAAACGTCAGAGTACGAGAACACCACTTGATCCACATCTTGCTTGCGAATCAGATCGTCGAGCTCTTCCTCGGGATAAATGGGGATCCCTTCTGGGTACAGCTCGCCCGCTAACTCTGGCGGATACTGGCGCTCTTCGATATTGGGAATCTGGGTAGCCGTAAAGGCCACCACCTCGTACCGCGCATTATCGCAGAAATAGGTGTTGAAGTTGTGGAAGTCGCGCCCAGCGGCGCCCATGATGACAATCCGAATCTTTTCCATAACGTCTGCTCCTTTCGACAAAAGTATCTGTATGCACCCTACACGTCGCCAACCACGAACGGCTGACACCATGATTTTACTTTATCGAAAGCGAGCCTCTTTTTCAAGTGAAGTTTCGAAACAAAAACGGCGCCAATCCTCACGTGGATAAGGCACCGGCTGTCTCTGTCTGATGTAAGAATCATGCAGGGTTAATCAGGTTGAAGGCTGGGTGCACCGCCGTTCTTCTATGGCCTGTGCGACGACATGCCGTCGCGGAACCAACGCGCCCAGCACACCATTCACGAAGCGCGGCGCACTATCGGCCCCATAGGCTTTAGCGATCTCCACGGCTTCGTTGATGGCAACCTTGGTAGGGATATTGCCCACGCTGAATTCATAGAGCGCCATGCGTAACAGGTTACGATCAATCGCAGCCACTTGCTCCAGGGGCCACTGAGGCGCGTGCTTCTGAATGAATTCATCCAACACATCACAACACGCCAACACGCTGGTGACCAGATGACGGCAATATGCAAAGACCTGGGGAGCGGCCTCTGGCTCGCGCTCGTGGCAGTGCGTCAACACAACTCCGACGTTGTGGTCGGTCATATCCAGTTCGTAAAGCGCTTGTAGCGCCAACTGGCGTGCAAGACGGCGTCCACCTTTCATGAGCGAGACGTCGCTGTTTGAATCAACAACAGCTCAAGCCTCCGCCTGAGCTGTATCCGATCCGGGGAAGACCACATCTTCAATGTAAACGTTGATAATCTTGACGGGCATGTCGATCATCTTCTGAATCGCTTCCTGCACCTCACGCTGCACAGCTCTACCTAGCCGCAACAGACTGATGTCTGGTTCAGCGAGTAGATGCAGATCCACAGAAACCTGGCCTTCGTCATCCACCCGCACTTCCACAGATTTGCGGCCGATTCCCAGAAACCGCTCGACATCGGTCTTGTGCGCAATTCGGGCGACACCCTCGACGTTTTGCGCCGTGAGACGTGCAATGGTCTCCAAAACGGTCGGCTCGACGGTGACTTTTCCGGGAACCTTCTGTTGCTGCTCCATGCCTACCTCCTCTGTGTTCAGCCTGGAGTTCAATGATGGTTAAAGGCCTGTCAGGATATTTTATCTATGTGTCTGTCAGCAAGCTTAGTAGCTTCAGCAAATTGAAACTACGGTTCTGTCAGACCTGATTTGATAACAGCCCCATTGAGTACTTACGTACTCTACCAGGGCCGTTGGTCGACCATCCACCTACGTAGACGGGATCTCGCGTCGACGGAGGTCGACGCTCGGCGCGTTAGCGCCACGGTAGCCGGCCAACCCGTAACGACTTAAATGAACCCAAGGCAAGGGCAGGCTTCTTAAGAACAGTTCTTTAGTACTCTTCCACGTCCAAGACCTGACGGCCTCGGTATGCACCGCAGTGCTTGCAAACGTGGTACGGACGCTTCGGCTCACCACATTCTGAACAATACACCAGATGTGGAAGAGAGGGCGCAGCCCAATTCTGCGCACGCCGATTTTTGCGACGTCGGCTGGTAATTCGATGCTTCGGTACGGCTCCCATCTGTCAAACTCCTTCTATTGTCTTTTTAGGACTGCACTGAAAAAGGTCGAAAAAAAATCGGATGTTTAGTCGGTTACCCCTACATCCGGTGATTTTTGCTGCGAAGAATCTACATCTAGTATCAAATCACAGAAACATCCGATTTTTCAGTAGAGTCTTTTATGTATTCGAAAAATTCATGCCAAACAGCAGTCATTATACGTGGAAGAGCCGTCCTGTCAACCCAACGCCATCAGAGGGCAAAGAACAGATTGACGTTATTCATCGATTAAGCCGCTCTTCGCGCTCAACCTCCAGCTTCTTGAGCCCGTTCTCCACCACGCGCAGCGAGCGCTTTAGTTCGGCCTGGAGCTTGCTCAGCTCGTCAAAGACGTAATCATCCGCCTCTGTCCGCAGCTTGAGTGCGTCCTGGCGCGCTTGCTCCCGGATTTGTACAGCCCGCTCCTCGGCCTTCTTGACGATGCGATGCTCGTCGGCCAGGCGCCCCGCTTCTACCTCAGCGTCAGCGATGATCTGCTCCGCCTGCCGCGTGGCCTGCTGGAGCAAGGCTTCCTGCCGCTCAATAATCTGTTGAGCGCGCGCAATCTCCTTCGGGATTGCCTCCTGCACCTGCGTCAGGCGGCTGCGCACTTCCTCCTGGTTCACCGCACGGCTCCCAGACAGCGGGATCTTGGGGCTCTCTTCCAGCAGATATGTCTCCAAGCGTTGAATTAAGAACTCGATATCCACTGTGTAGCCTCCTCATCGTGTTTTGTAGACTTTTCGGCCAACCACTTCTGGTTCAAGGTCTCGTGTACCTACTCAGGCTCTATCCGGATCTGACGATCCGGCGAGGATCTACCGATCCCCTTCAAGCCGGCTGAATAATAACGGTCTCCGATGTGCGGGACGTCATGCGTTCATAAGCCCTCAGTCGCGCAACGAGTTCAAGGACCCATTCTCTCCCGCGTTTGAAATCTCGGCCCGTTTCTTCGTCAGCGCTACCTGGACATTTGATGCTACCAATGTCGAAACATCCCCGCCCAACATAAATACTTCCTTCACAATACTGGCGGTCAGAAAAGCGTAGTCCTGCCGCGTCATCAGGCAGATGGTCTCGATTTCGGGCCAAAGCTGATTGTTCGTCAGTGCCATCTGGTACTCGCGCTCGAAGTCAGAGATGACACGCAAGCCTCGCACCAGCACCTTGGCGCCGACGGACTTGGCGTACTGCGCTGTCAACCCGCCGTAAGTCCGCACTTCGATATTGAGGATAGAGGTCAATGCTTCCTGCGCAAGCGCGACGCGCTCCTCTGCAGAAAAGAGCAGTTGTTTGTTAGGACGATCGTAGACCGCGACGATCACTCTGTCGAACAATACGGCCGCACGCTTGGCGATGTCCATGTGGCCCAGATGAATCGGATCGAAGGAGCCTGGATAGATCGCGATTCGCTCCATCATCTCACGTCTCTCATCCATTTCCATCAGCTAACGTCCCGCATCCATTTCCATCAGCTAACGTCCCCTTTCGGCTCTTCGAGTGACCAGACGCTCGCCACGCGCTCCGCCAGCAGACGATGGGCCGGTGCTTCCAAATCTGGATCCTCTTCCAACAGCCGCTCGGCTGCCGAGCGCACCTCGTGGAGCAAGCGTGTGCCGGCGGTCATCGCCAGTGGCAGCTCCGGAAGCCCACTCTGCTGCGTACCCAGGAACTCACCCGGCCCTCGCATCTTCAAATCCTTCTCGGCCAACACAAATCCGTCGGTGGTGGATTCCATGGCCTTTAGACGCTCAGCAGCGTTCTCAGACGTGCCGCGCGCCAGAAGCAGGCAGTAGGATTGGTGCTCCCCACGTCCCACGCGCCCCCGGAACTGGTGAAGTTGCGATAGACCAAAACGCTCCGCGCCATCGATGAGCATGACCGAGGCGTTGGGCACGTCGATGCCAACTTCCACCACGGAGGTCGCCACGAGAACGTCGAGTTCACCATGAGCGAACTCGCTCATCACGCGATCCTTCTCACCGGGGCGTAATCGCCCATGAAGCAAGCCCAGGCGCAGATCAGGAAAGACCTCTTCCTGGAGTCGCCGGTGTTCCTCCACCGCTGCCCGCGCCTCGATTTTGTCCGATGCTTCCACCAACGGGTAGATAAGGAATGCTTGGCGGCCTTTTTCGACCTGACTGCGGATAAAGTCGTACACGCGTTCTTGCTCCAGTGGTGTCAGAACCCGCGTCTGGACGGGCTTGCGACCGGGGGGCATCTCGTCCAAAATGGAGACATCGAGGTGACCCCAGACCGTCAACGCCAGCGAACGGGGGATCGGCGTGGCCGTCATGACCAGCAGATGCGGATTGTACCCTTTCTGACGGAGCTCACCGCGTTGCTCAACGCCAAAGCGGTGCTGTTCATCGATGACGACGAAGGCCAACTTCTCGAAGTCTACGTCTCCTTGAATCAGAGCATGTGTCCCCACTACGACGTCGATGGTGCCGTCGGCGAGCTCCGCGTAGATCTCCTCCCGCTCCTCGCCTTGAACGCTGCCCGTCAGGAGCCGGATCACCGGATGGGGCTCGGGGAACGCCGCAAAGAGCGCTGAGAGGCTTGCGTAGTGCTGCTCGGCCAAGATCTCGGTAGGAGCCATCATGGCGGCCTGATAACCTTGCTGGACGGTGGTCGCCATCAACAGTGCGGCGACCACCGTCTTGCCCGACCCCACGTCGCCCTGCAAGAGGCGGTTCATGGGCCGGCCGGAGGCCATGTCTAGCGTCATCTCGTTCAGGGAGCGGCGCTGCGCCTCGGTCAGCGTGTAGGGCAGCGCGTCCACCAACGCCTGCGCGTACTCAGGAGGCGGCTTGATCAGGTGGCCCGGCTGTGCTTCCCACTGCTGTTTCTGGCGCAGCAGACCCAGCTGAAGATAGAGTACTTCTTCGAAAGCCAGCCGCCGCCGGGCTGCCTTCAGATGCTCGGGCTTCTCGGGGAAATGGATGCCCCACAACGTCTGGGGCATGGGCAACAGATCGTGGGCCTGACGGAAATCTTGGGGCAGCGGATCGCCGACTCGTTCAGCCCACTCGGAGAGCGCCCGCCGCATCAGGTTGCGCATCCAGCGGGGTGTCAGCCCTTCCGTCATCGGATAGACGGGAATAATACGGGCGGCCGAAAGATCGTTGCGGCCCACCCGCTCCCATTCGGGGGAGTTCATCGTCAAACGCCCCAGATACTCGTCTACGGTGCCGCGAATGGCAATCTGCATGCCCCGCTTGATACGTCCTTCCAGATACGGCTGATTGAACCAGGTCACTTCCAGCGTGCCGGTGCCATCGGAGAGCACCGCTTTGAAGAGATACTGACCGCTACGCGAGCGCCGCCCCCCGGCCTCCCACACCGACGCGATGACGGTCACCTGCTCGCCATACTCCAGATGATCGATGGTTTTGAGCGTCGAGTAATCATCGTACCGGCGCGGATAGAGGAAGAGCAAATCCCAGATGGTCGCTACGTCCAGTTTCGCCAGCAGGGCGGCACGCTTCTTTCCTACCCCGCGCAGCACGTCGACGCTCTGCCAGAGTCGCTCATCGTCGGCCTGGGACTCCGGTTTAGGCGCCTTCTCTTCCACCGGTGCTTTGACCGGCCTCTGTTCTTCAGCGGGTGGTGCTTCTGGGGCGACCCTGGACATTCCCGCCAGGGCCTCAAGGTGTTCGTACAGTGCACGTAACGCCTCTGGACGCTCTTCCGGTGAGAGCTCGCTGTAGGCCTCCATGTTGTGGACGATGTCCGCGATCTGATCGACAGCCGCCTCGCTATACGTGCTGCGCGCTTGTTTATCCCAGGTGTCGGCGTAGCGTGCTAAGCCTCCCGCCACAGCCTTGTCCTGAAAATGATAATCCTTTTCCTCCAGGTTTAGCATTTTCTTCAGTGTTTCTACAGGTTTTAGCATGTGCTCTCCCAAGAATATGGACCCGTACGATTTGAGTCAGATAATGCGTGTTGCGTGTTGCGTGATGCGTGTTGCGTGAGATATGTATTTCGTGCTTGACTTTCTTTGATTGGGATTAAGGGCTGAAACATGGTCCTGACGACGAGCATTAGCCAAGGCTTTCGCTACCGTCTGGTATACGCCCTCGCTTTCCCATATCATGCCCCTCTATCCATCACGCGAATAAACGAAGCGCCGTATTCGTCTCGACCAATCTCTATTCGGCCTTCTTGCACCCACCAGCGATGTTCGGATATTGCTCATCAAATGGGACAGTCGTCATTGCATCTCTCAAAACAACATTATAGCCATAAACACCTATACGGATCTTCTGCTACGAAATCCAATGCTTCATCCAATGGCAGAATCACTCCACCGAACTCACCAATTTGCTCCCACTTACCCCGGTGACTCCACCACAATATCTCAACCTCATCACCGTTACCAGTGGGCCGCAATCTGGCAAGCGGCGAGCCATCCGACTCAATGAAGAGGGAATACCCTTTATTGCACGGCGAATGATGACGCCGACGCTTTGAGCTTCGTTATATGCTTCGATTCTTTCCAGTAGTGGATCTGGTTTCTGCATACTGACTCCGCACTTGTATGTCAGGTTCAACTTTATGAGTGTTTTGCTTCCCGTTTAGCGCGGCTAACTACCATTGTATTGGCGCAGCGGACTTAGCCTGCACGACCGCAACACCGACCGCGTTCGGCCCCACGTGTGTGCTGAAAACGGGACCGGCTTCTACGATCTGGATATCCTGATCGCGCACATAGGATGTCAATTGTTGCTGGAGTTGAAGTAAGCAATTCTGATCATAGCCTGTGTGTAGCAAGGCTACTCGCTTCAACGGTGCAGCGGCCCCTGCCCAACGAACAAGCCAGTTAGCGGCGCGTCGAGAGGTACGGACCCGTCCTAACAGCCGTGCTTCTCCCTGATGATAACCGATCAACGGCTTGAAGTTGAGTAAATCCCCAACCTGAGCTTTCACCCATCCAACCCGTCCTCCCCGGCGCAGATAATCCAACGAGGCCAACGCGCCGACCACAAAGGTGCGTGGACGCTGGCGCGCAACCAGCTGTCGAATCTCCGCAACCGAAGCGCCCCGCGCGGCTGCCGCTGCGGCCTCGACGACCAACCAGCCCAATCCCATGGTCACCTGACCGGTGTCCAGGATATGCACCGAGGCATCTTCTAACATCTCGGCCGCACGTTCCGCGTGATCCAGCAAGCTGCTGAGGCCCGCGTCCAAGAACAAGGCGACGATCTGCTCAGCCCCCTCGTCACACAACGCTTGATAGACCCGAAGGAAATCCTGGATAGACGGCGCTGCGGTCTGAGGAAAAGCACGACCTTGTGCCATTTGAGCAAAAAACCAATTACGATCTACAGTCCCATCATCGCGGTAACTCTGGCCGTTCAAAGAGAAATAGACAGGAACGACACCAATGCCTAAACGCTGTGCAATCGCCGGTGGCAAGTCCGAGACACTATCGGTGACAACGCGAATCTGTCCAGGCACGCTAGAAGCGCCTTCCCTCGTAGACAATCAACCCCACGCCATCGGGGCCAATGTGAGATGCGATGATGGGATCATAGGTAATAATAGGTACATCTCGGCCGGGAAGCATCTCCTCTAATTCTTCTTTCAATTCCTGAGCCTCTGCTTGTGTCTCGTCGCTTCCACTTTGGAACACCACCATCTCCTGAACGCGAGAGAATTCAGAGGCGAATTCTGTTAGCTTATCCAGGGCCTTTGAAGCAGAGCGGCTTTTCTCCAGAGGCTGGACCTCCCCATCCTCAATCACCAGATACGGGTGGATGCTCAGCATGGCGCCTAGAATGGCCTGCATGGCCGTGATCTTCTCGCTGCGATAGAGATATTCTAGCGTGTGCGTGATCATCACCAGATAGATATGAGGGATCATGCCGCGCAGGTGCCGGACAATCGCCGGCATCGGCAGCGCGCCTTCCCGCAGCAAAACACCGGCTTGCTCAACTAACAATCCCAGACCCACAGAGAGCGTCTGAGAATCGAGAATCGTGATATCACAACGCCCCATGAAATCTCGAGCCGCGATCCGGGCGTTGCGCACCACAGGACTCAATCGGCCGGAGGAGAGTATAACCAGCATCTGATTGGTACGATAGAGCGTACGCTCGAAGACGGCCCGAAAATCGTCCGGTGAAGGGCCTACAATCTCCACAGGCTCGCGGTGCGCGGCCATCTCTTCAAGCAGACTGATGTGGCCGTCTGCCTGCTGATCGTAAATAAAGGTGCGGTCGCCTGTCTGTGCTACGATAGGTAGACAAATGACACCCAGGTCAAAAAGACGTTCAGGGGATAAGTAAGCAGTACCGTCGGTTATCAATTGCACATGATTCACGTCCGCGTTCCTCCATGAGACAACGTATTAGACAATGACAACATAAAAGCGATGATTACTCTATCGAAAGCAGATAAGGATAATGGGGCTGACCGCCATAGACGACTTCCATCTCCAAATCCGGGTAATTCTCCGCCAGATGATCGGAAAGTTTGTCGGCTTCTTGTTCCTCAATCCCTTCCCCATAATAAAGCGTCACCAGCTCCCGATCTGAGAGGTCAGCATGAGAGAGCAGATTTTGGATGACGCTCTCGATTCCATCATCGGTGGTGATCAAATCATCCTCGAATAGGCCGATGAGATCGCCTTCTTCCACCTCTACGCCGTTCAACTTAACGTCACGGACAGCCCGGGTCACTTCGCACGTAATGACGTCTTTGGCAGCCTGCAGCATGGACGCGACATTGCCATCCAACGTCGCTTGCTGGTCCAGCGCCAGCAACGCGCTGACGCCCTGGGGAATCGTGCGCGTCGGTACCACAGCGACCGCTTTTTCGCACATATCGGCGGCCTGCTCTGCCGCCATAAAGATATTCTTGTTATTAGGCAAGATGATGGCCTTCTCCGTCTGTAGTTGTTCCAGGGCCTCGAGAATGTCAGCCGTACTGGGATTCATGGTCTGTCCACCTTCGACTACAGTGGTAGCGCCCAAACTGCGGAAAATCTGGGCCATGCCGTCGCCGGCAGCGACCACCACAACGCCGATATTCTGTGACTCGCCTTGACCGACCAGCGAAGCAGGAACACCTACGTCCGGCCCCATCACCGGATGCTCATCCCGGCCAGAGATGAACTCCTGATATTGAGCCTGCATATTTTCGACGACCACATCACGTAACGCTCCATGTTGAGCCCCAAAACTGATCGGTTCTCCGGGATCTGCCACGTGGACATGGACTTTGATAGTGCGGGCATCCCCGACTACCAAAGGGCAGTCTCCCATGGTCTCAATCCTGGCACGAATATCATCCAAATCAAGATACTCACCCTCGATGATGAATTGCACGTCATAAGGATAATTGCTATCAAAATGCGCATGTACGCCAGGATGGGCGGCTTCAATATCGGACGGGACTGTAGCCAGATCAACGACGTGGGACAGACGCTCGTCTTCTTCCACCGTGATGCCGGACATCTCGCGCCACATCCCTTCCAGGATCACGACCAATCCCTGCCCCCCGGCGTCGACAACGCCCGCCTCTTTCAACACCGGCAATAACGCAGGCGTCTTGGCTTCACTGGCGCGCGCCTGTTTGACCATCCGCTTGAAGATCTCCCGTAGATCTTTTGTTTCCTGGACGTCCTGCTTGATCCCTTCTGCAACTTCGCGCACGACGGTAAGGATAGTACCTTCGACCGGCTTGACCACGCCCTTGTACGCTGTCTCAGACGCCGCCTGCATCGCCTCCGCCAGGTCTGCGGCGTTCATCCGCGCCTGATCTTCCAGGCTTCGGGCAAAGCCTCGCCAAATCTGAGATAGAATCACGCCAGAGTTGCCACGGGCTCCCATCAACGCACCGTGTGCGACTCTATCTGCAATGGTGCCAATATGATCATCCCGCAAATTTTCAACGTCTTGCCAGGCCGAGCTCATGGTCAACGTCATATTTGTCCCCGTGTCGCCATCGGGCACGGGAAACACGTTCAAAGCGTTAATCGCCTCCTGATGCTGTCGCAGCCATATCAATGCTGCGCGCAACATTTGTTTTAGATCCTGACCGTCCAGGACCAAATAGGCTTCTTCGTACGCTCGCCCATTCACAGTAGATAGCCTCCCTCAAGAGAATTCGCTAACGCGGAGCGCCTGCACATGGACGTTGACTGCTTCAACGGGCATCTCCAAAGCTTTCTCAACCTGATACCTCACGACGTTCTTCACACTTTGAGCCACCGATGCGATGCGTGTCCCATATTCTACCACAATGTAAACATCAATAACGATTTTTCGGTTGCGCACGCGGATTTGGACACCGCGTTTGCGATCCGTTGATAGCATGTCGGCCAGTTCCGCGGCAAAATTCTTGGGAACCGTTCCCACGACGCCGTAACACATCTGGACTGCTTCGCTGACAATTGAAGAAATAGCTACTGGAGATACCTCAATCAACCCACGAGGTCGTACATCTTCACGCATATATTCTTCCTCCCAGTTGCGTCTTTCCCTTACTATGGTATTATACCGTCACTGAAATACGAGAGGTGAAGCTATGGCAAAATGTGAGATCTGCGGAAAGGGCACCGGCTTTGGGCGCAATGTAAGTTACTCAAAGAAAGCCACAAAACGAAAGTTCAAGGCCAATATTCATCACAAACGTGTTATGATTGACGGAGAATGGAAGAAAATTCATATCTGCACACGTTGCTTACGAACTTTGAGCAAACAACAGAAAGTCCCCAGCTAGGCCCTTATTCCACGCTTAAAACCAGCCCCGTTTTCTAACGGGGCTGGTTGTTTTTCACTCACGCTATGCTACGAGAGCCCCCTCGCCTGCGGCACGCAGGTCGGCAAGGGCTTTTTTTATACCTTTTTCTGAACGAAACACCGCAGAGCCTGCGACCAGCAGATCGGCGCCCGCCGCGACAACTAACGGGGCTGTCTCAGGATCGATACCGCCATCGACCGAAAGCCAGGCTTCACTCTCTGCCTGATCCAAGATCTCCCGCACACGCCGGATCTTCGACAGCATCTCTGCTAAGAACGCCTGCCCCCCAAAGCCAGGATTGACCGTCATCACCAGCACCAGATCCACCAGGGGGAGCACATAGCGTAAATGTGTCTCCACGGTGCTCGGATTCAAGACCACCCCTGCCTCCACACCAAGGTCACGGATTCTATCCAGCGTACGATGCAGGTGAATGGTCGCTTCGGGATGCACCGCCAACATATCCGCCCCCGCCTCGACGAAAACGTCCAAATATCGCTCCGGCTGATCTACCATCAGGTGTACGCCCAAAGGCAAACCGGTCATCTCTCGAACGGCCCGGACAATAATTGGCCCGACCGTGATGTTCGGCACAAAATGGCCATCCATCACGTCAATATGAATCTCGTCCGCGCCGGCAGCCTCTGCCTCTTGGACTTGAGCACCTAACTGGCTGAAGTCAGATGCCAATATTGATGGTGCGATGCGTAGTCTTTTTTCCATAGCTTGATTATGATACATGGGTTATCTAAAAAGGCAACCAACCCTGTCAATGGGCAAACGGAGCAGTTCCAAGGGCGTTCCGCCCAGTAGGTGCTCTTGTAGTCTTGCTTGCTATTGTATAATCGTTTTTGATCATCAAGTTATAGAAATGGCCAATTTTGACTCACCTGAAAAAAGGTCCAAGAAATCGGATTTTTAGGTGACCATACCCCACATCTAGTAATTTTGGTCATGAGAAACCCACATATAGTATCAAGTCGTAGAAAAATCCGATTTCTGCTAGTTAT